>CAUSRF010000069.1:0-6412 GCA_963534275.1 uncultured Streptococcus sp. | reverse complement strand
AATATCCATCTAGGGGAAAATTTTTATTCTAATTGGAACTTGACCATGCTGGATGTTTGTCCGATTCGCATCGGGAACAACGCCATGCTTGGCCCCAACTGTCAGTTTTTAACCCCACTCCATCCACTGGATCCGCATGAACGCAATGCAGGGATCGAATACGGCAGGTCCATCACCATCGGTGACAATTTCTGGGCTGGAGGTGGCGTCATTGTCCTTCCTGGAGTGACACTGGGCAATAACGTAGTGGCAGGAGCGGGGGCCGTGATTACCAAATCTTTTGGAGATAATGTTGTCCTAGGTGGCAATCCTGCGCGTGTTATCAAGGAAATCCCTGTGAAAGAAAATTAAAAAGAACAGCTGGGCTGTTCTTTTTATGAACTCTAATCTTATAAATTTTTCTTCTTTTTGGCTTTCTTGGTCAAGGAGACATGGCACTGGGGATGTTGGTTTTAAAAACTATTAAATGCATTTTAGTACTCTCAAATTGTTTCTGGTAGCCCTTTCAAAAGAATACTAAGTGAAACTAGATTTAAGGAAATTTTCAGAAAAGTTTTAGTTTCGTTTCAGAAATCTTCTGTAGACTGTCTAGCTATATCATACGAAGGAGAGGAAAAAGGTATGAAATCAAAAAAATGGTCCCTACTTGCAACGAGTTTAACGGCAATGGTGCTGATGGCAGCATGTGCCCAGTCAACAACTACATCTAATACCAATGCAACGACAACTTCAACAAAGGCAAATCAAACTTCCTATTTTACAGAAAAGGACTATGATACTTCTTATGATGAAAGCACAGCTTCTAAGATTGAGCTATCTGGCTCATCTGCAAACGTCTCTGGAGATGGGGCAACAGTCTCTGGTTCAACAGTGACTATCACAAAATCTGGAACCTATGTGATTTCAGGTCAGTCTGACGGAGTGCAGATCAAGGTCGAGGCAGATAAGTCAACAGATGTTCACCTAGTCTTAAAAGGTGCGACCATGACCAATACCAATGCAGCGATATCTGCGACATCGGCTGACCATGTCTACCTGACTCTGGCAGAAGGAACCACCAACAGTCTCTCTGACTCAAGCTCGAACAGTGACGAAAAAGCCGACGCAGCTCTCTTTTCTAAGGTGGATTTAACCATCAACGGGAAGGGAACTCTTAATGTAGAAGGAAAGAAAAATAATGGTATTAAGGTCAACGACACCCTCCACATCACGGGTGGAAGCTATAACATCACCGCAGTTGGCGATGCCTTTAATGTCAATGATGAGCTCAACATCACTGGTACGACCATGACCATCGATGCTAAAGAAGACGGAGTCAAGGTGGACAATGATGAGGATACTTCAGTCGGAACCATGTACCTATCTAGCAACAACATCACCGTTACAGCAGGAGACGATGGCATCCACGCTTCTGGAGACCTTGTCATTGATAGTGGGACCTACACCGTCAAGAATTCGACAGAAGGGGTAGAAGGAAAATCCATCACCATAAACGACGGCGATATCAATGTCTATGCGACAGATGATGGAGTCAATGCAGCCAACAAAAATGCCCAACAGAGTGAAATCTTCTTCACCATGAATGGCGGGAACCTGACAGTAGAAGTTGGTCAAGGGGATACAGACCCAATCGACTCAAACGGTAATATCACGGTCACAGGCGGAACCATTAAAATGATTGGTCAAACAGGTTTTGACTATGATGGAACAGCGACCTACACAGGTGGAGACATCTACCTCAATGGAGAAAAACAAACGGAAATCGTCAACTCTATACCTGGAGGCGGTGGACCCGGTGGTGGACCTCAAGGGGGCGGTCCAGCCTCTGGCGGACAAGGATAATAAAAATTCTCCTTTCTCGAGAGAGAGGGGAGAATTTTGTGTTGTTACTAGAGGAAATGTAAAGACTCCTCCTTGACACTCCGTCAGCTTTTGATACAATAGTATAAAATTAGAGGAGGTAGGCTATGATTCAGAAACATGCGATTCCTATTTTAGAGTTTGATGACAATCCTCAGGCGGTCCTTATGCCAACGCATGAGGAGTTAGACTTAAAGTTGCCAAAGAAGTGTATCTATGCATTTTTGGAGGAGGAGATTGACCGCTATGCTCAGGAAGTAGGGGCGGAGTGTGTTGGTGAGTTCGTTTCTGCCACCAAAACGTATCCAGTATATGTCATGAGCTACAAGGATGAGGAGATCTGTCTAGCTCAAGCGCCCGTTGGTTCTGCCCCAGCAGCCCAGTTTATGGATTGGTTGATTGGATATGGTGTGGAGCAAATCATTTCCACTGGTACTTGTGGAGTCTTAGCCGATATAGAGGAAAATGCCTTTCTCGTCCCTGTTCGCGCTCTGCGAGATGAGGGGACCAGCTACCACTATGTAGCGCCTTCTCGTTATATGGAGATGCAGATTGAGGCGATCTCTGCCATTGAGCAAGTCTTAGAAGCCAGAGGCATTCCTTATGAGGAGGTCATGACCTGGACGACAGATGGTTTTTACCGAGAGACAGCTGAAAAGGTTGCCTATCGCAAGGAAGAAGGCTGTGCTGTTGTGGAGATGGAGTGCTCTGCTCTTGCGGCAGTAGCCCAACTACGTGGGGTTGTCTGGGGAGAACTGCTCTTTACCGCAGATTCCTTGGCAGATCTGGACAACTACGACAGTCGTGACTGGGGCGCAGAAGCTTTTGATAAGGCCCTCGAACTCTGTCTTGCCATTATGCACCACATGTGAGTACTCTTACTGTTTTTGTGGTAGAATGTAGTTATGTTATTCAAATCATTTTTGGAAAAAATAAAGACGACACTGGGACGTTTATCGCCAGCCCGTCGCATCTTTTTAAGTTTTGCTCTAGTAATCTTCTTGGGTTCGCTCCTTTTAAGCCTCCCCTTTGTGCAAGCAGCAACGTCACAAGCGACCTACTTTGACCATCTCTTTACGACTGTGTCCATGGTCTGTGTGACAGGGCTCTTCACCCAGCCGGTGGCTTCGACCTACAATATCTGGGGCCAGTTGATCTGCATGATCTTGATCCAGATTGGTGGTTTGGGGCTCATGACCTTTATCGGAATCTTTTATATCCAAGGCAAGCAAAAGCTTAGTCTTCGTGGTCGTGAAACCATTCAAGAAAGTTTTAGTTATGGGGAAACTCAGTCTCTAAAGGACTTTATCCGCTCGATCTTTCTGACGACTTTTCTGGTGGAAGGACTCGGTGCCTTTCTCTTGAGTTTCCGCTTTATTCCTGAATTTGGCTGGGGACGAGGGATTTTAACCTCTATCTTTTTGGCTATTTCAGCTTTCTGCAATGCTGGATTTGATAATTTTGGAAGTACGAGTTTGGTAGCCTTTCAAACGGACCCCTTAATCAATCTAGTGATTGCAGGTTTGATTATCACGGGTGGGCTAGGATTTATGGTCTGGTTTGATTTAGCGACCCAGTTTGGGAAAAAGAAAAAACGCCGTCTGCGTTTCCATACTAAGCTAGTTCTCTTTTTAACAGCGGGAATTCTGCTCTTTGGAACAGTATCGACTCTCTTAATTGAGTGGAACAATCCTGGGACGATTGGAAATCTAAGCGCTCCAGAGAAACTGCTGGTTAGCTTTTTCCAGACCGTCAGCATGAGAACGGCAGGCTTTGCTTCAATTGATTACACCCAGGCTCGACCAGTTACCTTACTGATCTACATCTTGCAGATGTTTCTGGGCGGGGCACCTGGAGGGACAGCAGGGGGGCTCAAGATTACGACCTTCTTTGTCTTGTTGGTCTTTGCTCGCAGTGAATTATTGGGCTTGCCTCATGCCAATGTAGCTCGGAGGACCATTGAACCCCGAACTGTGCAAAAATCTTTCAGTGTCTTTATTATCTTCTTGCTGACCTTCTTACTGGGCTTGATTTTACTAGGGATAACAGCAGAAGGAAATCCGCGCTTTATCTATCTCATGTTTGAGACCATTTCAGCCCTTGCGACTGTTGGGGTAACGGCAAATTTAACGCCGGAGTTAGGTAAGTTAGCCCTCAGTATCGTTATGTTGCTGATGTTTATCGGCCGTATTGGCCCCTTGACACTATTGGTCAGTGTAGCAGAATATCAGCCAGATAAGAAAGATTTGATTCACTATATGAAAGCAGATATCACCATTGGATAAGAAAGGAAGAACGATGTCAGATCGAACGATTGGAATTTTAGGCTTGGGAATTTTTGGGAGTAGTGTTTTGGCTGCCCTTGCCAAGCATGATATGAATATCATTGCTATTGATGACCACGAGGAACGCATTAATCAATTTGAACCTGTGCTAACTCGTGGTGTAGTTGGAGATATCACTGATGAAGAACTCCTTCTATCGGCTGGGATTGACACCTGCGATACCGTAGTCGTCGCAACGGGTGAAAATCTAGAGTCCAGTGTTCTTGCGGTTATGCACTGCAAGAGTCTAGGGGTTCCGACCGTCATTGCCAAGGTCAAAAGCCACATAGCTAAAAAAGTTCTAGAAAAAATTGGCGCGGACGCAGTCATCTCACCAGAGTTTGAAATGGGGCGCTCATTAGCGCAGACAATCCTCTTTCATAACAGCGTGGACGTCTTTCAGCTGGACAAGAATGTTTCGATTGTCGAGATGAAAATCCCCCAATCGTGGACAGGTAAAAGCCTCAGTCAGTTAGATTTACGTGGGCGATACAATCTCAACGTACTAGGTTTTCGTGCCTATGAAAATGCTCCTCTGGATGTCCAATTTGAACCCAATGACCTCTTGCAGGCAGATACCTACATCATGGCAGTCATTAATAACCAACATTTGGATACTTTAGCAGAGCTGAGTGAGTAGAAGAGGAAGGACAACTATTTTTTCAATAACTATTGAGTCAATATCAATATAAGTATTTTATAAGAGGGATTTAAGAAAAATTTTAACTTTTTCTTAATCCTTTTTAATTTTAGGAGATTATACTAGAGTCATCAAAAAAAGAAAGTTCTGAGGAGAATCCTATGAAATTCAATCCAAATCAGAGATATACTCGTTGGTCTATTCGCCGTCTCAGTGTCGGTGTTGCTTCAGTTGTTGTAGCCAGTGGCTTTTTTGTCCTAATCGGTCAACCAAGTTCTGCACGTGCTGACGTCGTCAATCCAACTCCTGCTCAAGTCGTGCCAGACGTTGCTTCGGTGAGTGGAAAAAGCGACTTGCCAGTAGATGTTCTCAAAAAAGCAGTCGATGTAACTCTTCCTTCAGAACAGTCTGTTCCAACACCTAAAACAAGTTTGGATGCTACAGACTCTTCAGAAAAAGCGGATGCCGATGCCAAAGAGCCAGTAGTGGCACTAAAAGAAGAAGTGCAAGCCCAACCTGACTCTAAGAAACAAACAGAAGATGCAGTTAAACCTGTGGAAAGTCCTGCATCTACAGTTTCTGGGCAAGACCGTGAAGACAGTGAAGCGCAGCCAGCAACCGCTCCAGCTGAAGTGCAAAAAGGTGTGGCCGACAACACCAAAGACACAGTAGATGTTCCGGCTAGCTACCTTGACAAAGCTAATTTCCCAGGCCCATTCACAGCTGGTGTCAACCAAGTCATTCCATACGAATTCTTCGCTGGTGACGGTATGTTGACTCGTCTTATCTTGAAAGCATCAGACAAGGCTCCATGGTCAGACAATGGTTCAGCTAAAAACCCCGCTCTTCCACCAGTAGAAAAATTGGGCAAAGGCCTCTACTTCTATGAAGTAGACTTGGCAGGTACTCAAGGTAAATCAGATAAAGAGCTGCTTGACCTCTTAAAACAAAATGGTACGCAAAGCTATAAAGCTACCATCAAAGTGTATGGTGCGAAAGACGGCAAGGCAGACTTGAGCAATCTTGTAGCGACTAAAGATTTGACTGTTAATTTGAACGGTTTGACCACCCCAGCTGAAGTGCAAAAAGGTGTGGCTGACAACACCAAAGACACAGTAGATGTCCCAGCTAGCTACCTTGACAAAGCCAACTTCCCTGGTCCCTTCACAGCTGGTGTCAATCAAGTCATTCCATATGAATTCTTCGCCGGTGACGGCATGCTGACTCGCCTGATCTTGAAAGCCTCTGATAAGGCTCCATGGTCAGACAACGGAACAGCTAAAAATCCCGCTCTCCCACCAGTAGAGAAATTGGGCAAAGGCCTTTACTTCTACGAAGTGGATTTAGCAGGGACTCAAGGTAAATCAGATAAAGAGCTGCTTGACCTCTTAAAACAAAACGGCACTCAAAGTTATAAAGCTACCATCAAGGTGTACGGTGCAAAAGACGGCAAGCCTGACTTAACTAATCTGGTAGCGACGAAAGATTTGACTGTTAATTTGAATGGTTTGACCACGCCAAATCAGGTTAAAGAGTCTGTTGTTAACAATGTCAAAGACATGATTGATGTTCCAGCTAGCTACCTTGA
>CAUSRF010000068.1:0-6440 GCA_963534275.1 uncultured Streptococcus sp. | reverse complement strand
ACCATGAATTGCAAGTCTTTTGGAAGGCTCCCTGCAATCTTATCGACTGTCTCCAAGAATCCCATATCCAAGGTCATATCGGCTTCATCGACGACAAAGGTCTTGGCCTTGTGAATAGCCAAATCACCAGATTTGACCAAATCATAGATGCGACCTGGCGTTCCGATAACGATATGTGGTTGGTTGCTGGCAAGTTTTTCAATCTGACGCGCCTTATCCGTCCCACCCACATAATTAACCACACGAACTTCGTCATCTGAGTGAGCTGCAATCTGACGAGCTGCTTGGTAGATTTGAGTAGCCAACTCACGACTCGGTGCAGTAATGACCGCTTGCACACTATCGCTAGTTTCATCTAATTGCTGGAAAATGGGCAGCAAAAAAGTATGAGTCTTTCCTGAACCTGTTTTTGACTCACCGACCAAGTCTCGACCTGCTAAGACAATAGGAATTAACTTATCCTGTACCTCTGTCGGAGTTGTAAATTTCATCTCCTCCAAAGCCTTTTCTATATAGTTTTTAAACTGAAATTTCGTAAATGACATATTATCCTCGCTTCTATTCATCTAACCATTATACCATATTTTGAGCATTTTCAGTAGTCCAACTAGTCTGACCTATCACAAGGCTATCAACTTCTCTAAATACCACTCTTAGACTTGAAATCACACATTTTATTTCTATCCAAAATTCAAAAAGAGAAGACCAAATTGGTCTTCTCTCAGCCTTAAAACTTGTGACTCAGATAGATTTGTCAAACAGTCAAGCAGATGCTTAAGAATCTTATAAAAGTAGATATACTCTAGATAAAATCAGTACTTAATCATCTTCTCGCTTGCGACCAAGAAGTAATCCTCCTAGACCTGCAAGAATAGCACTTGTCGTTGCTCCCTCAATTGAAATTAGAGAAGTGCTACCTGTATTTGGTAAGGTCGCTTGTTTAGCCTTATCTACGGCAGGAATTGGAACAGCTGGTTTATCATTTGCAACAGGTTTGCTTTCGGGCTTCACTAGCTGATTCAGTTGAGCTTTATCAGCTGAATCAGTTTCTTGGTCTGGCTTCACTTCTGGAGTCGCTGGTGGAACCGGACTTGGCTGTGGTTGTGGCTGCGGAACCAGTTGCGGTTGTGGCTGTGGCTGCGGACTAGGAGCTTGCTTGGCTTCAAAGCCCCACTTACCGACGAAGATCAGATTTCCTCCCTCTTCCACTTCTTGATAACCTAGGAATGTCCATGTACCATTTGCAACAGCAACTTCTACAGGCATCGGTACTTCTGGAACGAAAGCAATCGCTGCAGAAGAACTTGTGGTATATGTTCCACTTTGTGGAAGTAAGCTCAATACTTCTGTTGGCAAGTTATTGTCTGCCGTAACACTTTCGAAGCGGTAGGTTACTTTATAGGTTTCAATTACCGGTGCAGGTAAAACATTAACTGGTACAAGAACTTTAGTAGAAGAACCATCTGGATAATCAACACGAACTGTACCGCTATAAGTACCTGGTTTTGTAGTATCTATTTGATCCGCAGGTGTGATATCTACTACCTTAGTGCCAGCTGGAAGGCTTGGCAAGTTCGTCACATTATCTGTCAAGTCTGGTGTTTCTCCAACCTTGATAGTTTCTTCCGTTACTTGAGGCGTATAAGTTTCAGCATTTGTCGGATTCGCCTTGAATTCCCACTTACCTACAAACTCTACATCAGTCTTGTTCACGACTGCATTATCTACAGCGTAGCCCTTAAAGGCCCAAGTGCCATCATTCACTGAATCTGTGTATGTGGTTTGTGATGGTTGCTGAGCGGAAACAGTATTACCATTTTCATAAGTTGCACTGTCTCTTGGAGTCAAAGCGGTGATGGCTGCTGGAAGTGCTTTATCCGCCGTTGCGCTCTCGAAGCGATAATTTGCTTGATACTTGTTGGCTCTAAACTCCCACTGACCAACAAAGGTGACATTTGTCTTATTGACCACTGCGCCAGCTGGAATATACCTCTTAAATTTCCATATCCCATCGTTCGCTGAATCTACGTAATTAGTTTGGATTGGCTGCTTAGCCAAAACTGCAACACCATTCAGATATGTTGCACTGTCGCTTGGAGTCAAACCTTTGATTTCTGCTGGAAGTTGCTTACCTGCTGTTGCGCTCTCAAAGCGGTAACTTGCTTGGTACTTATTGGCTTCAAATGACCATTTACCTACAAACTCAACATTAGCCTTGTTCACGACTGCATTATCTACAGCGTAGCCCTTAAAGGCCCAAGTACCGTCATGTACTGTGTCTGTGTAAATCGTCTTCGCTGGCTGTTTAGCTGAAACAGGGTTACCATTCTCATAAGTTACACTATCATTTGGAGACAAGGCTGTAATAGCTACTGGAAGATCTTTTCCGGCTGTCGCACTTTCGAAGCGGTAACTTGCTTGATACTTGTTGGCTCTAAACTCCCACTGACCAACAAAGGTGACATTTGTCTTATTGACCACTGCGCCAGCTGGAATATACCTCTTAAATTTCCATATCCCATCGTTCGCTGAATCTACGTAAGTGGTTCGGATTGGCTGCTTAGCCGAAACTGCAACACCATTCAGATATGTTGCACTGTCGCTTGGAGTCAAACCTGTGATTTCTGCAGGAAGTTGCTTACCTGCTGTTGCGCTCTCGAAGCGGTAATTTGTTTGGTACTTATTGGCTTCAAATGACCATTTACCTACAAACTCTACATTAGCCTTGTTCACGACTGTATTATTTGCAGCGTAGCCTTTGAAGGTCCAGGTACCGTCATGTACCGTGTCTGTGTAAATCGTCTTCGCTGGCTGTTTAGCTGAAACCGCTGCGCCATTCACATAAGTTACACTATCATTTGGAGACAAGGCTGTAATAGCTACTGGAAAATCTTTTCCGGCTGTCGCACTTTCGAAACGGTAACCTGCTTGATACTGATTCGCCTTAAATGCCCACTTACCTGTGAAAGTCAAATCAGCTTTTTTCACAATCTTACTTTTGGCATCGTAACCAGTGAAAGTCCAGGTACCATCGTTCACATCATCTTTGTAAGTCTTTGTTGTCGGCTCTTCTGGTACAACTTTTTGCGTGTTGTAATAGCTTGAGCTATCTTTTGGTGCTTTCTTCTGGATAAATTCAGGCAAATCAACACCAGCCGTTTCGCTCACAAAAGCATAACTTACATGATGTGGTCTAGGCGTTACTTCCCAGATACCCGTAAATGTCACGCGCTTGCCATTATATGTCGCATTCTTCTGATCGTAACCTTTGAAGGTCCAGACATAATCTTTTTCTTCTTCAACTACTGATTCTTTAGCAGGTTGCTTGGCTACAATGGTATCACCAACCTTATAAGAAGCCTCATCACTTGGGAGCATTCCCAAAATACTTTGTGGCAATGGGACACCTGCTTTAGAAGATTTGAATACATATTCTGGATTTGGAGTAGGTACCCAGCTTCCAAGGAAAGTCTGTCTACCTTTTGCTACAACGATTTTTTCTTTATCGTATCCTGCAAATGTCCAAGTTACCTTGTTTGCTGTGTCAACATAAGTCGCTTCACTTGGTTGCTCAGCGTCTACTTCTGTAAGGAACAGACCGCCCATTTTATAATCAATTGAGTTTTTCGGAGTCAACTTGGTGATATGATCTGGCAATACGAAATCAGGATTAGTTGATTGGAACTGATAGTCTATACCATTTGGCGTAAAGCTCCAAGATCCTGTGATGGTCTTCACTTTCGTACCTACAATAGCTTTTCCGTATTTATCCGCATCAAAACCATGGAAGGTCCATGTACCTGTCGGAACTGTTACTGTGGATGTGTCAAGTTTGCTTGCATCTTTGTAATCGTCAGCTCGTGCAACGAAATCAGTGCCAGCTGGAAGCATATCGCGAATCTTATTTGGAAGAGGGTAGACAGGAGTCGAGTTAGTAAATTTATACTCCACTCTGTAGATCGTATCCGTCTGTTTGGTAGAATTCTCAGGCAATTTTCCTTTAGAGGAAGTGTCTCCAGACTCTACTTCTTTTGAAGGAATCTTATCCTTTCCCAAGATGATTTTCGGTTTTTTATTACGAAGTCCCGAATTAACGAAGGTTACCAGATTTCGGTAAACTTTATCAATTTCTTCTTGCTTTGTCGCAGTTTGAAGTAGGCTATCAGCCGCTGTCATCAAATCATTAAGGATTTCTAAACTCTCATCTGTTTTCCTTGAAAAATCCTTGTTACGCAACTCTTTGAGATAGTTTTCTAAAGCACTCTTCTTCAGACTAACGTTTGCAGAGGGCAGCTGGGCTGCTCCTTCTGTGGATGGCTGAACCGTTTCAGCAACTGATTGAGAATTTCTAAGAGCAGTTGAATCTGTCACTTGACCCGCCTCTGTCACAGTAGGGGTAGCAGATTTTATGATGGCTTGATTGTCTTCTTTAGTCTCTGCTTGTACTGACGCAGAAGCCATCGCTGAAGTTGTTTCTTGATTCTCTGTTTTTGTTACTTCAGACGCTCCTTCTGAGGTTTGATTGTCTGACTTATTTCCCACTTGCGCTGTAGATTCAAGCTCATCTGCGTGGACTGTTTGATTCACTCCAGTCGCAGTGGGTGCAAACAAAAATCCAATCGCAAGGGAGACAGTAGCAACTGACAACTTGCGAATTGAATATTTTATCTCTCTATCCTGAAAAAACATTTCAGCCCTCCTTTTCTTTTATAACTTTTATTCTACCATAACTGACTGATATTATCGAATTTTTGCTCTAAATCTTTTAAAAATTATCTGGCGATATTTTTTATAATATACAACTATTTTAAAAGTTTATTCTATAAAATAATTATAATAATAAACTTCTGTAGATTTAATTTTACTTGATTCTACAAGACATATCAAAAGGGGGAGAACAAATTTTGTTCTCTCCCAATATTAGCTTTTCAACTTCTACTACAAATTTCAAAGAGTTTTTTATCAATATCGATAGGATATTTTTCTTCTTTATCAGCCTTCTCATTGTCTTTTTTTTCTCGTGCCAATCGAAGAGCACGTTTTGGGTTAAGACGATTAAACAATTCTTCTAGTTTCTTTTCATTCCACACATCTGCTGCAGAAACAAAATTTCCATCTGCATCTCGGAATGATATCGGTTTATCTCCCATATCAATCTCCTAGTCTACAAACTCAAACTCAAATTTACCGATTCGAACCAAGTCTCCATCTTTGGCACCACGCGCACGAAGGGCTTCGTCAACTCCCATACCACGTAACTGACGAGCAAACTTCATGACAGATTCGTCACGGTCAAAGTTGGTCATGTTAAAGAGTTTCATGAGTTTTTCACCAGAAAGTACCCATGTAGCATCATCGTCACGGTTAATTTCAAAGGCTTTTTCTTCCTCATTAAAGCCATAGTAAGCTTCTTCTTCCATATCAGACTCGTCATAGAGCAAGAACTCTGGAGTCTTATCTAACAATTCAGCTGTCGCATCCAAAAGGGGTGCCAAACCTTGCTTGGTCAATCCAGAAATAGGGAAGATGGCTGGAAGTTCTTCAAACTCATCGTAGTTTGCTGCCAATTTCTTCTTGAAGGCTTCCAGATTTTCCTGACTTTCAGGCATGTCCATCTTGTTGGCTACGATGATCTGCGGACGATCCATGAGACGGAGCTTGTAGGATTCCAATTCCTTATTGATAGCAAGGTAATCTTCATAAGGATCACGTCCTTCGCTGGCCGACATATCGATGATATGAAGGATAACTCGAGTGCGTTCAATATGACGAAGGAACTGAGTCCCCAAGCCGACACCCTGACTAGCTCCCTCAATCAAACCGGGAAGATCCGCTACGGCAAAAGATTCACCTGATTGTGTACGAACCATGCCTAAATTAGGGACAATAGTCGTAAAGTGGTAGGCACCGATTTTGGGCTTAGCAGAGGTAATCACGCTAAGAAGGGTTGATTTCCCGACAGAGGGGAAACCTACCAAACCGACATCCGCTAAGATTTTTAATTCTAGTTGCAACTCACGTTCCTGACCCGGCTCTCCATTTTCCGAAATTTCAGGTGCAGGATTTTTTGGTGTTGCAAAGCGGATATTTCCACGACCACCTCGACCGCCATGTGCCACGATAAATTCTTGGCCATGCTCAATCAAGTCTGTAATGACTTTACCTGTCTCTGCATCGCGTACAGTCGTTCCTTGTGGTACGCGAACACGAAGGTCTTCTGCACCACGCCCATGCATTCCTTTGGTCATCCCTTTTTCACCGGATTCGGCCTTAAAATGACGGTTATAGCGGAAATCCATCAAGGTACGCAAGCCTTCGTCTACAACGAAAACAACGTTACCTCCACGTCCGCCATCACCACCCCAAGGACCGCCATTCGGGACATATTTTTCACGGCGAAAGGCAACCATACCATCGCCACCATTACCAGCCTTGACCTT
>CAUSRF010000067.1:0-6495 GCA_963534275.1 uncultured Streptococcus sp. | reverse complement strand
TCATATCGACGATTGGACGAAGTCCTGTCATGGCTGCTCCTGCTGCTGCTCCAGAGATGGCAGCTTCAGAAATCGGACAGTCACGGACACGTTCTGGACCAAATTCTTCAAGCATTCCAACAGAAGTTCCGAAGTCTCCTCCGAAGACACCGACGTCTTCTCCCATTAAGAACACATTTTCATCGCGACGCATTTCCTCAGACATAGCAAGGATAATGGTGTCACGGAAGGACATTGTTTTTGTTTCCATTTTTATCTCTTTCTCCTTAGTCTGCGTAAATATCTTCAAATGCTGATTCAAGTGGCGGGAATGGACTTTCCTCTGCAAACTTAACAGAAGCTTCCACTTCTTCCTTAACTTGTGCTTGGATTTCTTCCAATTCTTCAGCACTTGCAATATTATTTTCAATGAGGTACTTGCGAAGATTTTCAATTGGGTCTTTTTGTTTCCACATTTCCACTTCTTCGCGCGTACGATACTTACCAGGATCAGATGATGAATGACCGAGCCAGCGATAAGTTACACTTTCAATCAAGACTGGACCTTTTCCTCCGCGAACATGGTTTACTGCTTTCTTAAATCCTTCATAAACGTCGATGACATTGTTTCCATCTTCGATAAACATTCCAGGAATACCATATGCTGCGCTACGTTGATGGATATGTTCCACGTTAGTCATTTTCTTGATATCCGCAGAGATACCGTAACCGTTGTTAATGCAATAGAAAATGACCGGAAGTTTCCAGATAGAAGCCATGTTCACTGCTTCGTGGAAGACACCTTCGTTGGTCGCGCCATCTCCAAAGAAGCAAACAACGATTTTTCCAGTGTTCTGCATTTGCTGACTAAGGGCAGCACCTACAGCAATCCCCATACCACCACCTACGATACCATTGGCACCGAGGTTACCAGCATCAAGGTCAGCAATATGCATAGAACCACCTTTTCCTTTACAAGTACCAGTGTACTTACCAAGGATTTCAGCCATCATTCCGTTAAGGTCAATTCCTTTGGCAATAGCCTGTCCATGACCACGGTGGTTGGAGGTAATCAAATCATCTGGGTTGAGAGCCAGCATAGCTCCGACGTTAGCAGCTTCCTCACCAACAGAAAAGTGAGTCATGCCGGGAACTTTTCCCTTTTTCACTAACTGAGCAATTTTTAAGTCCATGCGACGGATTTCTTCCATCTTACGGAACATCTCTAGCAAAAGATTTTTATCTAAAGTTGACATAATCTTGCCTTTCTAACATTGTTCTTTCCTTACCATTTTACCTCTTTTTAAAAATACTGTCAAAGTTTATGGCCTATAAAAATTCACAAAATAGAAAAAAGAAATCCCCGAGGAAACAGGGATTTCCTTTAATTAGAATATTTTTTCACAAAGTATTTTTTCAATTAATTTTCCAAAAATTAGTTGATTTTTTTCATAATTGTTTGCAAACGCCATTGATACAAACAACCAGAAACAACCAAGCTGGCAATCAATCCAATCCAGTAAGCAAATGCCCCTAAGTCAGTTACTTGATCTAGTAGATATCCTAAAGGTATAGCTACTCCCCAATACCCGATTAAGCCAAGATAGAAAGGAACGATAGTGTCCTTATAACCTCTTAAAATACCCTGGAGTGGAGCCGCAAAGGTATCAGCTAACTGGAAAAAGAGACTATAGGTTAGAAAAACAGCAGTTTTCTCAATGAACTGAGCGT
The DNA here is from genome assembly GCA_963534275.1 of uncultured Streptococcus sp. GTDB lineage: Bacteria > Bacillota > Bacilli > Lactobacillales > Streptococcaceae > Streptococcus. The sequence goes on along the minus strand of CAUSRF010000067.1, from coordinate 4,785 downwards.
CATTTCCGTATAGACTAGCTACACGATCTCTAAAAATGTAGAGAAAAGATAGGGTAAGACCTGCAAAAACGAGGGCTGTTACTCTCCCCAAACGAGCATAGATTTTTGCATCCTCAAAACGTTTAGCCCCCACCTCGTAAGACACAACAATGGCCATAGCAGAGGAAATACTCATAGGAAAAGCATACATGAGACTCGAAAAATTCATAGCTGACTGGTGGCTTGCGATAATGAGCGATGAAAACTTAGCCATGATTAGCCCCACCACGGAGAAAATAGCCACTTCAGCAAATACGGTTCCCCCAATTGGTAGACCTAACTGAACACCTTCCTTGATTTTATCTATATTGAGTGGAATAGGTTTTTCAAGATGTAACGCTTTTAATCTTTCCTGTTTGAACAAAACAAGAAGGGAAATTCCCAACAAAACCCAATAAGCTAACGAAGTTCCTAGCCCTGCTCCTGCACCACCAAGCTCAGGAAAACCGAAAGCTCCATAAATCAAAAGATAGTTGAAACCACTATTGAGCGGAAGTAACAAAAGCATGAAGTACATAGATAGCTTAGTCAAGCCTAGAGAATCAAGTAGCGATCGGATAACACTGAAAAGCAACAAGGGAATAATGCCAATAGACAAATACCAAAGATAACGAACTGCAACTGCTGCCACTTGTTCTTCTAGTCCAATATGGTTTAAAACTGGGGGCGCTAAAAATAGTACCATCCCAAGCAAGACCAAAGACAGTCCACAAGCCAAATAGATGAATTGGTAAAAGTCAGATGCTACTTCTTCTTTTTTACCTCGTCCTAGATGATGACCTATGATGGGAACCATAGCCGAAACAATCCCTGTCAAAAAAGTGAAGAAAGGATTCCATAGACTCGTTGCAGTTGAAATGCCAGCCAAGTCCATGGTATTGTACTGCCCCGTCATGGTTGTATCGACAAAAGAGGCAGAATAATTGGCAAACTGATAAATCAGGATAGGGAAAAATATCTTAAGAAATAAGACAAACTTATCTTTAAATTGATGGGTTGGGTACATAAGTGCTCTCTATTCTTTTCAATTTCAGAGCAGAGTCCCATCTAGTTTTGGTAGACGATTTGTCCCTTGCAGATGGTATATTTGACCTGCCCTTTTAAGGTTTCACCGATAAATGGTGAATTGGCTGATTTTGAAGCGAAGTCTGGACCAACAGTGCGATCAGCCTTGTCATCAAATATAGTGATATCTGCCGGACCATTCTCAGCCAAGTAACCTGCTTCAAAGTGGTAAAGCTTGGCTGGATTGACAGTCATTTTTTCAAGCAATTCCATCAAGCTCAACTCACCAGCTTCCACCAAATAAGTCAAACCAAGAGAAAGAGAGGTTTCCAAACCTGTCATACCAGATGGTGCTTTGGTGATATCTTCAACATTTTTCTCATCTGCATGGTGAGGCGCGTGGTCCGTTGCGATAACTGTGATAACACCCGACTTGAGACCTTCGATAACGGCACGACGGTCTGATTCCAAACGAAGCGGAGGATTCATTTTGGCATTGCTACCTTGAGTTAAAAGAAGAGCTTCTGTCTTAGAGAAATGCTGTGGCGCTACTTCTGCTGTGACTTGCGCTCCCAAACCTTGAGCGAATTCCACTACCTTGACACTTTCTTCCTTAGACAAATGCTGGATGTGAACATGGGCTTTGGTTGCATAGGCAATCATAACATCACGCGCAATCATAGCGTATTCTGCCACTCCTGTCGCTCCACAGATATGGAAATGTTCCTTAGCGATGTTTTCGTTAAATCCAAGAATGCCGTTCAAACCTGGATCTTCCTCGTGAAGGCTGATAAAGGTATTGAGTTTTTTGGCTTCTACCATGGCTTCCTTGACCACTTTACTGCTCTCAAGCGGAATACCGTCATCAGAAAAACCAACCGCACCTGCTTCTAAGAGCGCCTTAAAGTCTGTCAAGTCTTGGCCATTAAAGTTCTTGGTAATAGTCGCAACTGTCTTGACATTGATTTTTTCCTTGGCAGCTGACTGAAGAACTTCTTGCAAAGTTTCTACGTCCGAAATGGTTGGACTAGTATTAGCCATCATGACAACTGTTGTAAAGCCACCTGCTGCAGCAGCTAGTGCACCGGTATGGATGTCTTCTTTGTGGGTTTGACCCGGTTCACGGAAATGAACATGGATATCAACCAGTCCAGGCGCAACGACAAGACCAGTAGCGTCAATCAGTTCTGCTCCTTCTTCCTTGATTTCAGGCGCAATTTTGATAATTTTTCCATCTTCAACCAAAACATCACACACTTGATCCAAACCAGACTTAGGATCCATTACACGACCATTTTTGATTAATAGCATCTGCTTTCTCCTTTATTCATAGAAATCAACTTGGGTATCCAACAATTTATCCCCATCATACACAAACTTAGCTGAAAAGAAGGGTTTGTCCTCTAAAAGCCACTCAACAAAAGTGTGGTCACCCTCCCAAGTTGGCTTGCTGAGAACTTCATCATAGGGAACCCATTCTAAGGTTCCCTCATTGCAGTCAATCAAGTCACCCTCAAACTCCGTCACCTTAAACACATAGGTGTACCAGTCTAGATCTGGCGTGAATTCTGGAAAAGTGATAACACCTTTAAGTACTGGCTTGGCTTTGAGACCTGTCTCTTCGAGGATTTCACGCGCAGCGCATTCTTGAGGAGTCTCACCTCGCTCTAGCTTCCCACCAACACCAATCCATTTGCCTTCGTGGACATCATTGGGCTTCTTATTGCGATGGAGCATGAGCAGTTCTTTTCCGTTATCAATGTAGCAAATCGTCGCTAACTGAGGCATATTTTCTCCTTATCTAAGCCAATCGATTGGCTCTTGTTCGGTCTCTGTTAAGAAAGCATTGGCCTTGGAAAAAGGCTTGGAACCCCAAAATCCTCTGTAAACCGATAAAGGACTGGGATGGGCTGATTCGATAATCAAGTGGTGAGGATTAGTAACCAAGACCTTCTTCTTGCGTGCATAAGCACCCCAGAGTACAAAAACTACTGGTCTGTCTAGATGATTGACAACCTGAATCACAGCATCTGTAAAAGGCTCCCATATCAGCCCAGCATGACCATTGGCCTGGCCGGCAGGAACGGTCAAACAGGCATTGAGAAGTAAGACTCCTTGCTCAGCCCAAGCTGTCAAATCATGAGATTTCTTAACGCCGATATCATTTGCTAATTCTTTCAAGATATTTTGCAAGGATGGCGGAGCTGGAATAGCATCTGGAACCGAAAAACTCAAACCCTGAGCCTGACCAGGTCCGTGATAGGGATCCTGTCCCAGAATCACCACCTTAACCTCTTCAAGCGGTGTTGTCAATAGAGCCTGAAAAACTTTTTCCTTAGGCGGGTATACAGTTCCCTGAGCATAGACTTGCTCCATAAAGTGGTTGATTTTCCCGAAATACCCCTCAGGTAATCGCTCCTTAATCAAAGCATGCCAAGATGAGTGTTGCATAAAGCCAACTCCTTCATTTTTACTGCCTCTATTATAGCAAAAAGTGGCTATTGAAACCACTTTTTACAGTTTATCTAGGAGATCTAGAAGAGCTTGATAAGACTCAACTTCATAAGTCGGCTGGGCTTGCGTCTTATTTTCCAGATGATGGGGATTGTACCAGATAGTGTTGATTCCAGCGTTATTCCCGCCCTGAATATCAGCCGTTAAGGAATCTCCAATCATCAGCGTCTTTTCTTTACTAAATCCAGCAATCTGCTGACCAATTTTTTCGTAAAACAAAGCATCGGGCTTTTGTGTTTGCAACTGTTCAGAGATAAAGACTTGGTTGAAATAGGGAGCCAGACCAGATTGAGCCAAACGACCTGTCTGAATGGCAGTAATCCCATTTGTCGCAGCATACAAGTCATAATCACGCTCGATGAGACTGTCCAAAAGTTCATGAGCACCTGATAAAGTTTGTCCCTGTTGGGCTAAGTAAAATTGGTAACGCTGGGCAAGTATAACACCGTTCTTCTCCTGGCCAAAATGGGCAAATAAACGAGAAAAGCGCGTGTTAACCAGCTCTTGTTTACTGATTTTCTTTTGCTCCAAGTCCTTCCAGAGAGCCTTGTTCATAGGAACGTAATAGTCTTTATAGTCTTGAATGTCCGCAACTCCTTCTTCCTTTAGAAGTTGCGTCAAAGCCACATCCTCAGCAGCATCAAAATCAAGCAAGGTATGGTCAAGGTCGAAGAGTAGAAATTTGTAGGGCAATTTGAGAGATTTCCTTTCTGAAACTTCATTAAGAATATTATAGCATAAATGAAACAGGTAGTTATCATAATCTGAATTGACTTAAAGGACTTATTCACCTTATTTTTATACTTTCTCCACTTTTACATCATTTTCAGATACAATATCCACTAAAAAATGCGTCGACATTAATTTGTAGTGATGGAGCTTTTTATTAGTTATATTTGCAGAAGCGACCAAGTCACCAAATTCTGCATTCTCGACTTCATAGATATAGTTGGTCAGATAACGTGGTCTGTTCTTTGCTAATCCTTGCTCCCAGTAACTATCTATTAATTCTAAACTTTCGTATACTGAACGGAAAGCCCAAACTTTTGTAAAGGTAAATTTAAATTTTTCTGAATCTTCCAAGTAGGCAATTAAAGTATCCCCATCTATATTTATCTCAATACCATAGTCGCCAAAAGGAATAAAGTCCGGTTTAATTTTCGTCCATTTTTCCATATCATTTCTCCAAGTTCTATTTTCTGATAATTGTACTACAGCGGTGTACAT
>CAUSRF010000066.1:0-6614 GCA_963534275.1 uncultured Streptococcus sp. | reverse complement strand
TTGGGTTGTGGTCAAGGCCGTAACTCTCTCTTCTTAGCACAACAAGGTTTTGATGTGACAGCTGTGGATCAAAATGAACTATCTCTTGAAATCTTGCAAAGTATCGTAGAGCAAGAGGATCTAGACATGCCTGTTGGACTTTATGATATCAATTCAGCCAGCATTAGCCAAGTCTATGATTTTATCGTTTCAACAGTTGTTCTCATGTTTCTTCAAGCGAACCGTATTCCAGCTATTATCCAAAATATGCAGGAGCAAACTAGCGTTGGGGGCTACAACCTCATCGTCTGTGCCATGGACACGGAGGATTATCCTTGCTCAGTTAACTTCCCATTCACCTTTAAAGAAGGGGAGTTGGCGGACTACTACAAAGATTGGGAATTGATTAAGTACAATGAAAATCCAGGACATCTGCACCGTCGTGATGAAAATGGCAATCGCATTCAACTACGATTTGCGACCATGCTAGCCAAGAAAATCAAGTAAATCAAATCTTTATAAGCGAATAGAAATCACTTTGCAAGGTTTCTATTCGTTTTTATTTGTGGCGTCGGATTGGGACAAGCTTAATTTTATGCTATACTAGAAGTAGGAAATCTGAGCAGTAGAGCTGTATTGTATTGCTGACACTCTCAGCGCAAGATGTTGTAGATGATGGAGGTGGTCCAATGACGAGTCTTCTGGTGGAACTGTATGATCGGCATGTATTGGAAAAGAATGTTTACCAAGCTTTTGTCAGTGATTGTGACGAGATTCTCTTTCTATCTTTTACGAAAATAAGCAATAACGATAAACTTTCACTGCGCCACTTTATCACGGATGAAGTCCCCCATATCCAACGGGTGACCTTCCGTCAGCTATCTTTAGAACAACTAGCGAACCAGTTAGATTATTGCCTAGTAGGCTATGACCAAGTCCTTCTCGATGTTTTTGGCGGAGATTCACTACTAGCCTTATCTCTCTATCAATATGGCTTGGATCGCCACCTCCCCATCGTTGCCATGGATGTTGAACGAGGAAAACAATACAAGTGGGTAGCTGGTCAGTTGGAAAAAGAAGATTTGGATATTCCAACTCTAAGCATCCAACAGTTGATAGCCTTGCGTGGTGGAAAAATGCTCAAATCAAAACGCCCTGTCCACTCAGTTGAGCAAATTGCAGCCATCAAAAAACTAGCCAGCTCGGCTATTTCCAATCCTGCCCACTGGTATCAAGTGACCCAATTTTTCTCTCTAGCTAAGACCAATGACCTGCATGCTGAAACCGAAAAGATACTGGAAAACAACGGAAAGTATTACCTCTATCCAGAATCCCAAATCCCCTTACTAGTGGAAGCGGGGATGCTTCGTATTGAAAACGAGGACAAGGAGCGAATAAGCTACAGCTTTCCGAGTCAAGAAGCCCAAGTCTTTTGTCGCAACAAAGGGCATATTTTAGAGTTGTATCTTTATCTCTTGGCGCTCGAATCTCAGCTATTTGATGAATGCATGATAGGTGGTGAGATTGATTGGAATGGTATCTTTCCAGAGGCAGACAATGTTCAAAATGAGATTGATGTCATTCTGAGAAAGGGGCGCTCGATTACCTTTATCTCTTGCAAGATGACAGATTTATCAGTTGAAGCCATCAACGAACTAGAAGTCTACGCCAATCATTTTGCTGGGGAGAGTTGCCTCAAGTTGATAGTTTGTACGGGAAAAATCAATCCAGTTTATGCCAATCGTTGCCAGGAATATGGTGTGCTCGTCATTAGAAGTGAGCAAATCCCCAATCTCATTCCCATGCTGAAAAAATACTCTAAGAGGTTTAAAAGGTAGAAAAGCAATACGAAAGACTGGAATTCCAGTCTTTTTTACTTCTTTTTCGAATAGAAAAGAAAAGGAGGTAGCCCATGTTTGTAGCCAGAGATGCCAAGGGAAATTTGGTAAATGCCCTCGAGAAAGAGGTGACCAAGCAAGCTTATACCTGTCCAGCCTGTGGGGGCGGACTACGATTACGTCAAGGGCAGAGTGTTCGAACGCATTTTGCACATGAATCTTTAAGAGATTGTATGGCTATTTTTGAGAATGAAAGTCCAGAACACTTGGCCAACAAAGAGGCCCTCTATCACTGGGCCAAGAAGGACAATCAGGTTGCCGTAGAATATAGTCTGCCTGCGATTCAGCAGATAGCGGATGTTCTCGTAAATGAGAAACTAGCTCTGGAGGTCCAGTGCAGTCCCTTGTCTCAAAAGCTTTTATGCGATAGAAGTAAAGGCTACCGTAGTCAGGGCTACCAAGTTATCTGGCTACTGGGAGAAAAACTCTGGTTAAAAGAGAGACTGACACAACTGCAAAGGGGATTTCTCTATTTTAGTCAAAATATGGGATTCTATGTATGGGAACTAGATTTCAAAAAGCAAGTTTTGAGACTGAAATATCTTTTGCATCAGGACCTACGGGGTAAGCTTCATTTTCAGGTAAAGGAATTCCCCTTTGGTCAAGGAAACCTCTTGGAAATTCTACGATTTCCTTATCAAAAACAAAAGCTAGCTCGTTTTACAGTTTCTCAAGATTCCACTATCTGTCACTACATTCGCCAACAGTTGTACTACCAAACGCCTTACTGGATGAAAAAACAAGAAGTGGCCTATCAACGAGGAGAGAATCTATTAAACCGTCAACTGGACGACTGGTATCCTCAAGTTAGACCAATAGAATCAGAAGATTTTTGTCAAATTAATCAAGATTTAAGTAGCTATTATAAAGAATTTTTCGCTTACTATCAAAAAAATCCGAAAAATAATCGCCAAAAGCTCTATCCACCAGCCTTTTATCACTTATATTTCTCAAAAAATGTGGTAAAATAGAAAGGATGGAGGAATCTTATGGTATTACAACGACATGAAATAAATGAAAAAGATACATGGGATCTTTCAACAATCTACCCAACAGACCAGGCTTGGGAAGAAGCCTTGAAAGATTTAACTGAAAAAGTACAAACAGCATCCCAGTATGAGGGACATCTCTTGGACAGCGCAGACAGTTTGCTTGAGATTACAGAATTCTCACTTGACTTGGAACGCCAAGTTGAAAAGCTTTATGTCTATGCACATATGAAAAACGACCAAGATACGCGTGAAGCCAAGTATCAGGAGTACTATGCTAAGGCAATGACTCTATACAGTCAGTTAGAACAGGCCTTTTCATTCTACGAACCTGAGTTTATGGAGATTAGCCAAGAACAGTATGTGGCCTTCCTAGAAGCTCAACCAAAACTCCAAGTTTACAAACACTTTTTTGACAAGCTTTTGCAAAAGAAGGACCATGTTCTTTCGCAACGTGAGGAAGAATTGCTTGCTGGCGCAGGAGAAATCTTTGGCGCTGCTAGTGAAACCTTCGCCATCTTGGACAATGCGGATATTAGCTTCCCATACGTCCTTGATGATGAAGGCAATGAAGTGCAGCTCTCACACGGTACTTACATTCGCTTGATGGAGTCTAAAAATCGTGAAGTGCGCCGTGGTGCTTATGAAGCCCTCTATGCGACGTACGAACAATTCCAACATACTTACGCGAAGACTTTGCAGACAAATGTTAAGGTGCAAAACTACCGAGCAAAAGTTCGCAACTATAAGAGTGCTCGCCATGCAGCCCTTGCAGCCAACTTTGTCCCAGAGAGTGTCTATGACAATCTAGTAGCAGCAGTTCGCAAGCATTTGCCACTCTTGCATCGTTACCTTGAACTCCGCTCTAAAATCTTGGGGATTTCAGATCTCAAGATGTACGATGTCTACACACCACTTTCGTCAGTAGATTATAGCTTTACCTACGAAGAAGCCTTGAAAAAAGCTGAAGAAGCCTTGGCGGTCTTGGGTGACGACTACTTGAGCCGTGTCAAACGTGCCTTTAGCGAGCGTTGGATTGATGTCTATGAAAACCAAGGCAAGCGTTCTGGTGCCTACTCTGGTGGTTCTTACGATACAAATGCCTTTATGCTCCTCAACTGGCAGGATAACTTAGATAATCTCTTTACTCTAGTACACGAGACTGGTCACAGTATGCACTCTAGCTATACTCGTGAGACCCAACCATATGTTTACGGAGATTACTCGATCTTCTTGGCAGAGATTGCCTCAACGACCAATGAAAATATCTTAACGGAGAAATTACTGGAAGAAGTAGAAGACGATGCAACTCGCTTTGCTATCCTCAATAACTTCTTGGATGGTTTCCGTGGAACAGTCTTCCGTCAAACTCAATTCGCTGAGTTTGAACATGCTATCCACCAAGCAGACCAAAATGGAGAAGTCTTGACAAGTGATTTCCTGAATAAACTCTATGCTGACTTGAACCAAGAGTACTATGGACTTAGCAAAGAAGACAATCCTGAAATTCAGTACGAATGGGCGCGCATTCCACACTTCTACTATAACTACTACGTATACCAGTATTCGACTGGTTTTGCAGCGGCTTCAGCCTTGGCTGAGAAGATTGTCCATGGTAGTCAGGAAGACCGTGACCGTTATATCGACTACCTCAAGGCAGGTAAGTCAGACTATCCACTCAATGTCATGAGAAAAGCGGGAGTGGATATGGAGAAGGAAGACTATCTCAACGACGCCTTTGCAGTCTTTGAACGCCGCTTGAATGAGTTTGAAGCCCTTGTTGAAAAATTAGGATTGGCTTAAGATGGTAGAGTCTTATAGTAAAAACGCCAATCACAATATGCGTCGTCCCGTCGTCAAGGAAGAAATCGTAGAACTCATGCGCCAGCGTCAAAAGCAGGTGACAGGTTCCTTGAAAGAATTGGAAACCTTCGCTCGTAAGGAAAATATTCCCATTATTCCTCATGAAACAGTCGCATATTTCCGTTTTCTCATGGAAAGTCTGCAGCCCAAGAACATTTTGGAAATTGGAACGGCAATTGGCTTTTCAGCCCTCCTGATGGCAGAACATGCGCCAAATGCTAAGATTACAACCATTGACCGAAATCCTGAGATGATCGGCTTTGCCAAGGAAAACTTTGCCCAGTTTGACAGTCGCAAGCAAATCACCCTCCTAGAGGGAGATGCAGTCGATGTCTTGTCAACCTTGACTGAAACTTATGATTTTGTCTTTATGGATTCGGCCAAGTCCAAGTACATCGTCTTTCTACCAGAAATCCTCAAGCATTTGGAAGTTGGTGGAGTAGTAGTTTTGGATGATATTTTCCAAGGAGGCGATGTTGCCAAGAATATCATGGAAGTCCGTCGGGGTCAACGCACCATTTACCGTGGTTTACAAAGACTGTTCGACGCAACGTTGGACAATCCAGGTCTAACAGCGACTTTAGTTCCACTTGGAGACGGCATTCTCATGCTACGAAAGAATGTGGAAAATGTAACTTTACCAGAAATGGAATAATATTAAAAATCGTATAATCCTTCTGTATCAAAAACAGGAGGATTTTTATGTCTCAAAACATCATCAATATTGGCTATGCACGCGTTTCAACCCACAAGCAAGATTTGGGCTTAGAGGTGCAAATCGATGCTCTCAAGCATTGTGACCAGCTTTTTATCGAGCGTGAATCTGGTTCCAACAATGTACGTCCAGAACTCGAAAAGGCCTTAAAATTGGCTCAAACGCTTTCGAAAAAAGGAACGCAAGTCACTTTCACCATCTACAAGCTTGATAGGCTTACGCGCTCCATGTTTAAATTGCTAGAACTGATTGAACAATTTAATGATTCGGATATTCAGCTAGTCAGCTTGCATGAAAAGCTGGAAACCGATTCGCTCATTGGTAGGTTACTTTGTATGATTTTAGGATTTGTGGCAGAAAGTGAGCTGGAAAACTTGCGATTTCGTACTCGTGAAGGACTTCGTAAAGCTAAGGAAAAAGGTGTCAAACTGGGTGCTAAGCGAATTTCGAAAAAGAAGGAGGAGAGAATTATTCAGCAGTATTTGGCAGGTGGATTAAGCATAAGAAAAATTGCAAAAACAGAACAAATTTCGACCTCAACCATCTATAAAGTCTTGGAACGCAACGATGTGGCCAACAATCGAAAAAAAGTTTCGCAAAATTCTTGCTAAAAACAAGACAAAATGGTAGAATAAGGGCGTAAGTTTGTTTCGGTTAACGACCGTTTGGCGAAACATTCAAAATAACAATGTGAATATTTCAGAAAATACGAATTTAACAAGGCTTTGAACCTGTGTTGGATTGGTATTTTTTGTTTCTTAAGTGTATCGTTTAACGGTCCTTACGCGATACACCAAAACCCTTGTCGCTCAAGTGGTTGAGGAGAACTTTACGAAATACTAAATCAAAAATTAGGCCTTTTATAGTATTTGCACACCTTAAAAATAATTCTACATTCCTAAGGAGGAAATTATGAAAACGAATAAAGTGACCAAACTTGGTATTTCTTTGCTTTCTGTTGCAGCTCTTGGCGTTGTTGCGCCAGCTTTGACTGATAACCCTGTTTTTGGGGTTGCTGTTGTAAAAGCTGAAGAACAGCAAGAGCCGTTAAAATTCCGCATCACTTATTACGATAATGAAGCGGGAGAGATACTTGGTCAAATGACGGGAACCATAAATCCTGGGGAGACTATCAATATCTATAAAAATATTGATGGATATGAAATAACT
>CAUSRF010000065.1:0-6626 GCA_963534275.1 uncultured Streptococcus sp. | reverse complement strand
GGAATTTTATGAAACCATTAACAAGTATATCGATCAAAAACTCTCTGAAAAAGATCCACAAAAAGATCTCGTAAAAGAAGTAAAAGAAAATGAAGCAGACAAGGAATGAGGATATTGACCTTGTCTAACTCATGAAAGCAAATCTTGTGTGGTGTTTTGGTCAATCACTACTAGCTCAGATTAAATAAAATATAAAAAGCAACAGCTGAGATAGTTGTTGCTTTTTAGGTATCTAGGATTTTATCCCAGGTTTTATCTCTTATTTCTCAACGCGTGATTTGTTGGCGATATCAGCTAGGATAGCTTGAACAAAGTCATCAACTGAGACAGTTTGTGTTTCTTTTTGGCCATAGCGACGAACGTTAACAGTTCCGTCTTCCATTTCCTTGTCCCCAACAATCAATTGGTAAGGAATCTTGCTGGTTTGAGAAGCGCGGATCTTGAACTGCATTTTTTCATTGCGTTCATCCACATCAGCACGGACACCGCGGTCACGGAGTTTCTTAGCCACTTCCCATGCGTAGTCCACGTGTTTTTCGTTAGATACTGGGATGAGGGTTACTTGGTGCGGTGCAAGCCATGTTGGGAAGGCACCCTTGTAGTTCTCAATCAAGATAGCTGTAAAGCGTTCCATGGTTGAGATAACCCCACGGTGGATCATAACTGGACGGTGCTCTTCGCCATCAGCTCCGATGTATTTGAGGTCGAAGCGTTCTGGAAGCAAGAAGTCAAGCTGGATAGTTGAAAGTGTTTCTTCTTTACCAAGGGCAGTTTTAACCTGGATATCCAATTTTGGTCCGTAGAAGGCTGCTTCACCTTCGGCTTCAAAGTAGTCCACACCCATTTCATCAAGGGCAGCACGAAGCATGGTTTGGGCATTTTCCCACATCTCATCGTTATCAAAGTACTTGTGAGTATCTTGAGGGTCACGAAGAGAGAGACGGAAGCGGTACTCAGTCAAGTTGAAGTCTTCATAAACATCGATAATCAACTGAAGGGCGCGTTGGAATTCTTCTTGGATTTGTTCAGGAGTAACGAAGAGGTGACCGTCGTTAAGAGACATTTCACGTACACGTTGAAGACCAGTCAAGGCACCTGATTTCTCATAGCGGTGCATCATTCCGATCTCGGCGATACGGATTGGCAATTCACGGTAAGAGTGAACATGATGTTTGTAGACCTGAATGTGGTGTGGGCAGTTCATTGGACGAAGGACAAATTCTTCACCATCTCCCATGTCCATGGTTGGGAACATATCTTCACGGTAGTGATCCCAGTGACCAGAAGTCTTGTAAAGTTCCACTGAGGCAAGTGGTGGAGTGTAAACGTGTTGGTAGCCTGCAGCTATTTCCTTATCGACAATGTAGCGTTCCAATTCACGACGGATAGTCGCACCATTTGGCAACCAGAATGGCAAACCTTGTCCAACTTCTTGAGAAATCATGAAGAGGTCAAGCTCTTTACCAAGTTTACGGTGGTCACGTTCTTTGGCTTCTTCACGCATTTGAAGGTAGTTCTTCAAGTCTTTCTTGTCAAACCAAGCTGTACCGTAGATCCGTTGCATCATGGCGTTATCGCTATTCCCACGCCAGTAAGCACCAGCTACATGGAGAAGGTGGAAGATTTGGATTCGACCTGTTGCAGGGACGTGTGGACCACGGCAGAGGTCTACATATTCGCCCTGACGGTAGATGGTCAATCCCCCCTCATCTTCCGAGTGCTCTTCAATCAATTCTAACTTGTAAGGGTCGTTTTTGAAAATTTCACGTGCCTCGCCTTTGGTAACCTCTTCACGGATTGATGGGAAGTTGTCTTTGACGATCTTTTGCATTTCTTCTTCGATACGAGGCAGGTCTTCATTAGAGATTTGACCAGCTGTGTTGTCCGTATCGTAGTAGAAGCCATCTTCGATAGCTGGACCAACTCCCAAGTGAATGTCTGGGAAAAGGCGACGAGCTGCTTGGGCAAACAAGTGAGCCGCTGAGTGGCGCAAAATCGGAAGGGCATCTTCGTGATCGGGTGTCACGATTTCAATGGCGCCATCTTCAGTGATGGCACGAGTTGTATCAATCAATTTGCCGTTGAATTTACCAGCCAAGGCTTTTTTAGCTAGGGAATTGCTGATGCTTTGCGCAATTTCAAAAGTTGTAACGCCAGATTCGAATTCACGAACAGCGCCATCTGGGAAAGTAATCTTAATCATGGTTTTCTCCTTAAATATTTATTCTTTTTTTGTTGGACAATTTTAAGAGCCGAGCAACTTCTTCCGCAGTCTGATTCTCTGATTGACTGCCATCTGTTATGAGGCTAGGATAGCCTAATAACACCGCTTCCTTACGAACCATTTGAGCAAAAAGAATGTCTCGTTGCATCCAGTTTTTAAAAGCTTGTTCAGGGTTGGTAGTTCCCTCTAAGACATAAGGAACCCATTCTCTCTGTTTATAGTGCTTTTTCTGAAAATCAGCTGTCGGAGTCAAGCATAGATAGGAAGACGCTGGGCATTCAAGTTCCTTTACCAAGTGAGGCAAAAGTCCTGCTCCTTCAACCAAGAGAGGTCTATCTTGATTTTTTACCAAGTAAGATTTTACATAAGGAAAAATCTCTTCATAAAAGCGCCATTCTTCATCTGCCATCTCTTCTGGATTTCTCATCCAGATTTGTTGTGGACTTCTGTCCTGTCTCAGAAGGCAAATTGGTTGTGAGTCTGCACTTGCTTGACTCATCATCTCTTCTACCAAATCATCCAGTTTGATATGAAGTAGTTGATACTGTCTAGCAAGAAGTGAGGCAATTGTTGACTTCCCACTACAAGGCGATCCGCCAATCATATAAAGCATCATTCTTCTTCCTTCTGACAAAATAAAAACGACATCCTAAAAGGACGTCGCAACGTGGTTCCACCTTCATTTATGTTCCTCAAAAAAGAGGGACACCTCTGATTGGCTCTAACGTGGCCACCGTTTTATGTTTTCATAAAAGTCAGTAGAGTAGTATCAGTATAGTCTTCCTATGCGTTCTCAGCAACCACGCACTCTCTAAAAGAAAGATACTAAGTGACTTGTCTCTATGCATTATTATAGCATGATTGCGAGATTTTTCAAGGATTTTGTGAAAGTTTTTTATTTTTTCCTAGCTGTAGCATGTATTTAATACCCGAACCTGAAGCCATACCAAGTAGGGCAAAGAGTTCATAAGCTAGGAAATAAACGAGAATGAATTCATGAAAAGTGATGATGGTAAAGCAATAGAGCAATCCGACACCAAGCAGCCACCACAGTGAGAAATGGAAACGGTAGCTATAAAGAAGGGATACGATAAAGGTTGCCAGAGGTGAAAAAAGGATGATGTTGTTTATGTAGAGCCCTTTCAGCGTATAAGGGTCAGAAATCAGCAGTAAAAGCAATTCATAGAGAGGCCAGTAAAAGAAGAATATGACAAGGTAGTATGGGATATACTTAAGATAGTTCCGCATGGCAATAGTCCTCCAATCTGCAAAAATAGAGAGAGGTTGAAGACCACATGATCCTAAATGAAGGGGAGCTCTCTACCTATATTATAGCACCATTTGGAAGCTCTTACAAGTTGATCAGGTAAGCAGTGATAGTGATTTTTTGGAGTGTTTTCTGCTATAATACTAACAGAAGAAGTAAGAGGAAATGAGGAGAAAGAATGACGAAAATAGCAGTTCTTTCAGATATACATGGAAATACGACAGCTCTGGAAGCTGTACTGGCTGATGCAAGAGCTGCAAGGGTAGACGAGTACTGGCTTTTGGGAGATATTCTCATGCCTGGAACAGGACGTAGAAGGATATTGGATCTCTTAGCTAGCTTGCCCATCACTGCAAGAGTGCTGGGAAATTGGGAGAATAGTCTCTGGCTAGGCCTACATCGTAAGTTAGATCCTACAAAAGCAAGTCATCGTTATCTCCTGCGCCAAAGTCAGTACATCTTAGAAGAGATTAGCCCTAAAGAAATCGAAGACCTCCACAATCAACCCATGCAAGTTCATCGTCAGTTTGGTGATTTGACGGTAGGAATCACTCACCATCTCCCTGATAAAAACTGGGGTAGGGAGTTGATTCATACGGGAAATCAAGCAGATTTTGATAGATTGGTGACAGAGCCGCATGCTTCTATCGCAGTGTATGGCCATATTCACCAACAGTTTCTTCGTTATGGGAGTGATGGGCAGTTGATTCTTAATCCAGGATCCATCGGGCAACCCTTCTTTTTAGATGCGCGGTTGCGTAAGGATCTGCGTGCCCAGTACATGATTTTAGAGTTTGATGAAACAGGTTTGTCTGATGTTGATTTTCGTCGAGTGGATTATGATGTAGAAGCCGAATTGCAGTTGGCTAAGGATTTAAAGCTCCCCTATTTCCAAATCTACTATGAAAGTTTGATAAATGGGATTCACCATACTCATAATCAAGAACTTCTGTATGAAATTGCCCAAGAACAAGGGCATGATGCCGAGTTGGATGCGTGGCTGGATGGTGGTAATAATTGACATTACAACACAAAAGGGTATAATGAGTATCAGATAGGATGTAAAAGGAGAAGAAGATGCAAATTTCAAGTCGATTTACGATTGCGACTCATATGTTGATCATCATTGCCATCAAGAGTCAAGAGAGCAAAGTGACCAGTGATTTTCTCGCAGCCAGTGTTGGAGTCAATCCGGTCATTATTCGCAAAATCTTGTCCCAACTCAAAAAAGCTGAACTGATATCAGTTGCGCGTGGAACGGGCGGTACCGAAATTATAAAGGACCTACGAGATATCAACCTTTTTGATGTTTATCAGGCAGTCGAATGTTTAGGAAAATCTGGTAAACTCTTTAGTTTCCATGATAATCCCAACCCTAACTGTCCAGTAGGAGCAAATATTCATGAAGTCTTGGATCAAAAATTGCTGGATATCCAACTAGCGATGGAAAACCAGCTTCGTCAGACGAGTCTGGCTCAGGTTGTGGCAGATGCTCAGGATAAAATGACAAAGTAAGAGGGCTAGAGTCCTCTTTTTCTATTGCCATAATTATGGTACAATGTAGTCATCAAAGGAGAAGACTATGTACTTTATTACAGGATTTTTTGTCCTACTTTTTCTGATTTCGTTTTTTAGGGACAATCGCAGTCTCTGGAATCCTGCTCTTTTGCTTTTGTCTCTGCTTTTTTCTTACCTGTCTATTGCCAATTTTTTTTACGAGGCTGGGCAAGAAGAATTGCACATGATTTTCTTTGCAGTGATTTTTCTCTTGCTTCCATTTTTAGTTTTTCTAAGTGGCTTTTTCCTTATTTATAACGGATTTGTGTTGTTGAAGAAAGAGGGGAAATCCAAGGCAAATTATTTGTCTCTGGGACTAGGGTGTGTGATTCTGTTCTTTTTTGTAATCATGGCGATTCGAGTGAGCGATACCAAGAGCTTGTTCTACACCAATCATCTAGTGAATATCATCTTTTTCTTTTTGATTTATTCGTATTTGATTTTTGGTTTTGCCTTTGCAGGATTTCTACTATATTCTATCTTGTATCTCTTCATTCCTAAGAAAAAACATTATGATTTTATCATCATTCACGGGGCTGGTTTGTTGGATGGAGAAAGGGTGACTCCTTTGCTCAAGCATAGGATTGACAAGGCTGTTGAGGCTTACCACAATTCGAATAATCCAGATGTCAAATTGATCGCTAGTGGTGGCCGAGGTGGGGATGAGAAAATTTCCGAAGCTCAGGCAATTTGTAATTATTTGCTGGAAGAGACGGATGTTCCGAGAGAAGCAATTCTCCTAGAGGAAGACTCGACAACGACTTATGAGAATCTTCTCTTCTCAAAAGAAATGGGAGAGAAACTGGTGGCAAGTCCACGTTTTCTCTTTGTGACCAATGACTACCATGTTTTTCGAACCAGTACCTATGCTAGACAACTCCGTATGAAAGGAGATGGCTTGGGCTGTCGAACAGCGGCCTACTATATTCCATCGGCCTTTATCAGAGAGTATATTGCTCTATGTGTGAAGATGAAATGGCTTTTTATCGCTTTCTATGTTTTATTGATTTTAGCTTTGATTTTCTCTTATAAGGGTATTTTATGGTAATATGTGAACTCATCGTTGGGTGATTTTTGCAAAATTCATATTGTAATAATTGTTAGGTTCTATAAAAAAATTACAGTAACTTAAAGAAAAAATGAAAGTTCCATTAGTAGCAACAATGGTAGAGCGGGTCAGGAGATTGTAGGTGAGGTTTTGGAATAGCTTGGTGGTTACTCGTCAATCAATTGGACAATTTTTAACCTAGTTACAGATTTTCAGAGAGGGTCAAAAATAAGCAACTGCATAGGAGTAGACTAGATGCTTTACAGTGAACTATAAAAAAATGTGAGCCTCGGTTTCAGGTTCACATTTTCTTTTTTACTCATGGTAAAATGGCCTTTAGTTGGTTCAGAATGGTTTGTAAGGTTACGACCGCTTGTTCTTCTTGTTGCGGTTGATAGAGTAGTTGGAAATAGTCGCGAATAGTTTCTTCAAATTGCTTAGGGAGGAGAGTACAATGGGTTTTTGCATACTCCAGCATTCGTTTTTCACCAGGATGGGTCTGCTCATTGAGCGCAAACAACAAGTCAAAG
>CAUSRF010000064.1:0-6637 GCA_963534275.1 uncultured Streptococcus sp. | reverse complement strand
AGAACTAAATCCTTCGGATAAATTAATTGTCTAACTTTTTGGGGTCAGTACAGTTCAAGGCTTTTTTTATTTTTCTAAAGTAGATTTGTCCCCCTATTTTTTATGAACTTTCTTTCCAGACAGATCTAATCTGATGACACTCTTCAAAAAATTTTTAAAAATTCAAAACAAAAGTCTTGCTTTTCATTATATTTGTGTTATACTTGCTCTTGTATCTGATACATGTTTGTTAAAAGGAGTTCATATGGATACAAAATTTTCAGTAGCCTTACACATTCTAACCATGATTAGCGAGAGCAAAGAATCCCTAAGTTCTCAAGCATTAGCTACTAGTGTTGGAACAAATGCTAGTTACATTCGTAAAGTGATTGCCTTATTGAAAAATGCAGGCTTAATTCGTTCCCAGCAAGGAAAAACCGGCTATCAACTCACTAAATCTCCAAAAGAAATGACTTTACTAGAGATTTACTATGCTACTCAAGAAATCAAGCATATTCGTTTATTTCCTGTTCATCAAAATAGTAATCCCGATTGTCCCGTTGGAAAACATATCCAAGGAGCAGTTTCACCGCTTTTCGCTAGTGCCGAAACTCAATTAGAGAAGGAATTAGCAAATCAAACTTTAGAAGATGTCATTGACAATCTATATAAGCAAGCTAAACAAGTCCGAAACTGATTTGCTAGCAAGTCAGTTTTTACTGGAAATAACATATACTTGTATTAAATACAAGTATATTGATCATATTAAAAAAGAAAAGAGAAAATCCATGAAAGTCGCACAGCATACTACTTATAACAAAAACAATATCACACTGAATATCACAGAAGACGCTAAACCAAGTATCACAGATAAAGAAGTGTTGGTCAAAGTCACCGCAGCTGGCGTTAATCCTCTGGATAATATGATTTCCCGAGGAGAAGTCAAGATGATCGTTCCTTACAAACTCCCACAAATTGCGGGTAATGAAGTTGTTGGAATCGTAGAAAACACTGGTAATAAAGTCGATAACCTAAAAGTCGGAGACCGTGTCTTTGGCCGTCTTCCACTCGACCACATCGGTGCCTTTGCAGAATATGTAGCTGTCGACAGTCAGGCTCTAGCCAAGGTTCCAAACTATCTATCAGACGAGGAAGCCGCTGCTGTTCCGCTTACTGCCTTGACCATTATGCAATCCTTAGAACTCATGGGGGCTCAAGCTGGAAAAACTATCTTTATCTCTGGTGGTACTGGAGGTGTCGGTGGGATGGCCATTCCGATTGCCAAGGCCAAAGGTTTGAAGGTCATTACCAATGGTGCTGGAGATAGTGCTGAGCGAGTTTTGAAACTCGGAGCAGATAGATTTATTGACTACAAAACAGAGAATTATACAAAAACTGTTAGCAAGGTTGATTATGTCCTCGATACCCTTGGTGGGACTGAAACTGAAAAACAAATGTCTATCATGAAAAAAGGTGGTCATCTTGTTTCACTTCGTGCCATGCCAAACGGTGCCTTTGCTAAACGTATGAACCTGCCAAAATGGAAACAGATGATTCTTGGCATAGCAGGTCGCAAATTTGATAAGATGGCTGACAAATATGGTGTCCACTACCATTTTATATTTGTAGAAAGCAACGGCGCTCAATTACAAGAAGTAGCTGACCTCTTTAGCAAATTAGAAATCAAACCATCTATCGATACAGTTTATCCATTTGAAGAGGTAAATAGCGCATTAAACAAAGTCGCTAATGGTCGCTCACGTGGAAAAACAGTCCTTAGCTTTAAGAAATAAAAAGGAAATACAATGTCATATATTACAACAAAAAATCAATTCATCACTGTCGACGGAAATCAAATTGCCTATCGTGAACTTAGTCAAGGGAAATCCAAATTACCTCTTCTGATGCTGGTCCATTTGGCTGCAACTCTCGATAACTGGGATTCAAAACTCTTGGACTTGATTGCTGAAAAACACCATGTGATTGTAGTCGACCTTCCTGGTATCGGAGCCAGTCAAGGCAAAGTGGCGCCAACCATTCCTGGAATGGCTAAGCAGACAATTAACTTTGTAAAAGCGCTTGGTTACGATAAAATCAACCTCCTAGGTCTTTCTATGGGAGGTATGATTGCCCAAGAAATCATCCGAATCAAGCCTACTTTAGTCAATCGCTTGATTTTGGCAGGAACAGGACCTCGAGGTGGGGTTGAGATGGACAAGGTTACAGGGAAAACTTTTAGTTTTATGTTTAAAGCTGGACTCGAGCGCATAGACCCTAAACGCTATATCTTCTATAATCATGATGAACAAGGAAAAATCGAAGCCTTAAAAGTTTTAGGACGAATGGGTATGAGAACAAAGGAATTTGCGGATAGAGACATGAACGTATCAGGATTCCTAACTCAACTCAAAGCTATTAAACGTTGGGGGAAAGATCCTCAAGACGACCTAAAATTTATCACCCAACCAACCTTAATCGTCAACGGAGACAAGGATATGCAAGTTCCAACGGAAAATTCCTTTGACATGCATGAGAAAATTAAAGATAGTAAGCTGATTATCTACCCAAATGCTGGCCACGGTTCTATCTTCCAATATGCAGACGAATTTTCAAAAGAGCTAATGGCTTCCTTGGAGGACTAATATGGTCAAAACCATTCTAATTACAGGTGCTACTGATGGTATCGGTAAACATTTGGCAAAGAAACTGGCCAGTGAAGGGTATCATGTCATCCTCCATGGTCGAAATCCTCAAAAGCTGGAATTAGCTACTCAAGAGGTTTGTGCAGTCTCCTTGAGAGGCAGAGTTTCCAGCTACCTTGCAGATTTTTCAAAATTAGATGATGTTTATCGATTTGTAGAGGAAATCAAGCGAGACTTTCAAAGTATCGATGTCTTGTTTAATAATGCAGGACTTTATGGAGGGAAAGAACGAAAAGCAAGCTCAGAAAACGTCGAACTAACCTTTATGCTATCCGTTCTCGTTCCCTATATTTTAACAATCGAATTGAGTCACTTATTAGAAAAAGCGCCTGATGGCCGTGTCATTAATACCTCCTCCTATATGCATCATTTTGCTAAGGTCAAGGATTTGGACTTTGGATTTGAGAGAAATTACAATCCTAGTTTAGCCTATAACAATTCTAAACTATACACCATTTGGATGACACGCTATCTAGCAAGAGAGTTCTTTTTAAGTGGTTCAAGCATCACCGTCAATTCTTACCATCCTGGATTGATTTCAACCAATTTGGGAAATGATTCCAGTGATGAAAAGACAAAAAAATCTCTCTTCGGACGCTTGATGAAGTCATTTTCCAAAAATCTAGACGAGGGAATTGAAACAGGCTACTATCTTACATTATCAGAAGAAATCACTGGTTTGACTGGCTACTATTTTGATGAAAAGAAAGTCAAGTCTGTATCTGAAAAAGGCTACTCATTTGAAAAAGCACAAGATTTAATCAATTACTGCAATGATAAAATTGAGTTGTTCCAAAATAAGTCCGAAACAGTTTAGCTTTCTTACTCCTTGCTTGCTAAGCAGCGTTAATTTTCAAAACTAAAGTATTCTCTACTGCTATAAGATTATTTGCCCCATTTTGAAATAATCACATTTAGAATCCTTACATTTCAACATTTTTGATTAGTTTCTATATGAAGATTTCTTACAAATCTCTGCAGGGGGCATCTAAATCAACAGGAAAAAGCCTTGCTTATCAAGTTTTTTTAGGTTGAATACAAATACTATATCCAACTGGACGAGACCAATAGTGACAGCCGGCAAGTCGATACTACCTTCAAGGAATGGGTTGAGACGGTCCCTGATACTGAACTGCAGCTCTACTTCGATCTCTTTTTTGGAATCATTCTTGATGCAGACATCTCCTCTATCAACGACCCTTCTTCTTTCAAGGTCATTGAACACATTCATCAACTCTTTGTCCAAGCTTAATCCCTCACTCCTGAAGAAAGAGAAACCATGGGACGCTTAACCCAACTCTTGATTGACACTCGCTACCAAGCTTGGAAAAATCGTTAAGATAGGAAAGTCAATGAATCACCCGATTCGTTGGCTTTTTTAGAAAAAAGTGTCAGAAAAGTTAGTTTAAATCACAAACCTTGACGGAAGATTCTTTTTTTGTTAAAATGTAACAAATCTTATTACATTTAACATAGGATAATCTATGAAAGGACTTCTACTATGAAATCATTAAAAGGTATTTTATTTATTGGACTTAGTATGCTTCTGACTATTCTAGCTTGGCTCAGTTCAGGTGCTAGTCAGTTTCTAATCCCTGGTTTAGCTCTCACTACCCTCTCACTTACTTTTATACTAGCTAGCCGTTTACCCCTGCTTGAATCTTGGTTTAACGGACTTGAAAAAATGTATCTAGCTCATAAATTCACCGCTTTTCTATCCATTCTCCTACTAACCCTACACAACTTTAGCATGGGCGGTCTCTGGGGTTCACATTTGGCTGCACAGTTTGGAAATATCGCTATCTATATCTTTATCAGCATCGTTCTGGTTGCCTATCTGGGACAATACATCCAGTATGAGGCATGGAGATGGATTCATCGATTGGTTTATCTAGCCTATATCTTTGGCCTTTTTCATGTTTTGATGATCATGGGAAATCGCCTCCTCTCCTTTAGTTTCCTAGGTCTTATCTTTGGAATCTATGCTATTTTAGGCTTGTTTGCAGGTTTTTATATCATTTTCCTTTATCAAAAGGTCAGCTTCACCTATCTTGGAAAAATCGTAGGAATCAAACACCTCAACCACGATACAACTGAAATTGAAATAGAACTCAGTCATCCTTTCACCTACGAATATGGACAATTTGCCTTTCTAAAAATTTTCCAAAAAGGTTTTGAGACTGCTCCACATCCTTTCTCCATCTCTGGAGGACAAGGACGAACTCTTTATTTTACGATAAAAAACTCTGGTGACCACACCAAGAATATCTATGACAATCTTCAAGTTGGTAGCAAAGTTGCAGTTGATCGCGCTTATGGACATATGACTATGGAACACGGTCCAAAGCAGCAAATCTGGATCGCTGGTGGAATTGGAATTACACCTTTCATCTCTTATATCCGTGAGCATCCTATCCTAGACAGGAACGTCCGCTTCTACTATAGTTTCCGTGGAGAGGAAAATGCTGTCTACCTAGATCTACTTCGAGACTACGCCCATCAAAATGCTAACTTTGACCTGCAGCTAGTCGATAGCAATGAAAAAGGATACCTGACTTTAGATCAAGAAGAAATCCCTACCCAGACTACAGTCTATATGTGTGGCCCTCTTCCTATGATGAAGTCCCTTGCTAAGCAAATCAAGAAAAAGAATCCCAAAGCAAAACTCATTTACGAAGGTTTCAAGTTTAAATAAGACCGTTGTCCCTCTTACACAAAAGAGGGACTTTCTTTTCACTTTATTTCTCTCTTCTATGCTATACTAGTTTAGTACATTCTTTGAGATTGGAGCCAGTATGAAAATCCATAAAACCGTGAATCCCGTTGCCTATGAAAACACTTATTATCTAGAAGGAGACCAACACCTGATTGTGGTCGATCCTGGTAGCCATTGGGAAGCCATTCGCAAGACCATCGAGAAAATCAACAAACCCGTCTGTGCGATTCTCCTGACCCACACCCACTACGACCATATTATGAGTCTTGACTTAGTCAGAGATACTTTTGAAAATCCCCCAGTTTATGTAGCAGAGAGTGAAGCTTCTTGGCTCTATACTCCCGTTGACAATCTCTCTGGCCTACCTCGTCACGATGATATGGCTGATGTCGTCTGCAAACCAGCTGAACACACCTATGTCTTTTATGAAGAATACCAGATCGAGGAATTCCGTTTTACTGCCCTACCAACTCCTGGTCACTCTATCGGTGGGGTTTCCCTAGTTTTCCCTGATGCCCATCTGGTCTTGACAGGAGATGCTCTATTCCGCGAAACCATCGGACGGACCGACCTTCCTACAGGTAGCATGGAACAACTCCTCCATAGTATCCAGACTCAACTCTTTACCCTTCCTAACTACGATGTCTATCCAGGGCATGGTCCAGCTACGACCATCGCTCACGAAAAGACCTTTAATCCCTTTTTCTAGCAAACAAAAAACCAAGGATGATTTCCTTGGTTAATTTTTCTGTATCAGGACTCACTCTGCCAAATCGAAGATGGGCGAATAAGTGGAACCAAAATTAATTCACTAGCTCAAAGGCTTTCCAATCAAATTTAGTCAGATCAACCTCTTCAGAAGAAACCTCTAAAACTTGAGCAACTTTTTCATTTCCACCAATTTTAAGAGTCATTTCTCTCACTATCTTTACGCCTTTGTTATTCAAAGAATAAAGAGTTAGGTCCATTTCTGGAGAAGTCGAATGCCAATTTGCATAGCTAACTTGACCATTTTCATAGAGACTTAAACTAGATCGAAAACCACCCGCAGATGCTGCATAACCTGTATGAAGCAATGTGGGCTTTTGATTTTCCAAATAATAGACTGCTGTAAGATTTTGGCCATTCCCAATTAGCAATTCATCCTGTCCATCTTTGTTCAAATCTGAAAAAACATATTCTGGATGTACTGACCCCAAAAAGTTAGACAAATAATTATTGAAAGGATTTAGTTCTGTAT
>CAUSRF010000063.1:0-6719 GCA_963534275.1 uncultured Streptococcus sp. | reverse complement strand
TACTCATTGTCGCAACCTTACTTTGGTCACCTTCTGAGTTCATAAAGTCGATTTTCACTTGGTCACCTTTATAGCCTTCTTCAGCTAGTCCATCTTGAATCCCTTGATAAATCAAGTCCAAGGATGGGTGACTAACAAATTGAAGGACACCAACCTTGGCTGTTTTGTTGTCTGTTTCTTTTTTTGCACCCTGCTTTGTCAAGCTAGAATAAACCAAGCTAGCTCCAATCAAAGCTACTAGTGCCACAATAATTCCGATTAAACGCTTCATTTTTATTTCTCCTTATTTCTTTTAAATTACTTTTTTAATCACATCATCAAGCGACGCCATCGTTTAAGTTCCATAATCTTTCCTCCCTATAGAAAAAGTCCTCACACAAAAAACTTGTGTGAGGACGTCGATGCGCGGTGCCACCTCAATTATAGGGAAGATCCCTATCGCTCTTTCTCGCATTCACGAGTTGCACTGTAAGGTGTGCTCACCGAATTTTTATGATTTCAAATTCTTAATAACATTCAGCCCAATTTTCATCACTTTCATCTATCTGTTTCCACCAACCACAGACTCTCTTAAAAATTTCAATGATTACTTTCTGAATGTTTAAATTATATCATTTTTCAATTACTTGTCAAGACTATTTTTAGAATTTTTTAAACTATTCAAAAACTTCCCCTTGAAAAAGAGGAAGTTTAGAAAAAATCAACCTGAATTACGCAAACCTGTTGCAATTCCGTTAATGGTTGTATGAATCAATCTTTCTTCGTCTGCTGACAATTCGCCACGACGTTGACGTTTAATCAACTCCAACTGGATGTAGTTAAGGATATTAAAGTAAGGCATACGATAGTTTAGACTGTCTTTTAGGTAAGAGTTTTCTGCCAAGAGTTCGTCATAACCTTCAATAGCTAAAATAACATCCTTAGTCAATTGCCATTCATCTAAAATAGTGTAGTAGATAGCCTGCACTTCTTCATCTTCACAGAGCTTGGCATATTCAAAGGCAATGTTCATGTTAGACTTAGACAAGACCATGTCTACATTGGAAAGTAAAGATTGGAAGAAAGGCCAGTTTTGGTACATGTCACGAAGAAACTCGATATTTTTCGGATCTTGATCAATAAACTCTTTAAAGCTCGATCCTACTCCATACCATCCAGGGAACATGACACGACTTTGTGACCATGAGAAGACCCAAGGGATAGCACGTAGACCACCGATTTCTGTAATGGTCTTACGAGCAGCTGGACGCGAACCGATATTAAAGCTTGAAATAGCCTTAATCGGACTGGACTCAAAGAAATAGTCATAGAAATGTTCATTTCCAAAGACCAAGTCACGGTAGATATCGTAGCTACGATCCACTACTTGGTCCATAATGGCTTCGTAACGGTTTGACGTATTGGTATCACTCTTCTTCTTAGTAATCATACGATTAATGGCTGCAGAAACCAGCATCTCAAGATTGTAATAAGCAGCGTCTTTGTTTCCGTATTTGTTTCCAATCACTTCTCCTTGCTCAGTCAAACGGATACGATCCTTGATAGACTTGAGCGGTTGAGAGGTAATGGCTTCATAAGTTGGGCCACCACCACGACCCACAGTACCACCACGACCATGGAAGAAAGTGACCTTAACGCCAAATTCATCACCGATAGCAGTTAGTTGTTGCTGCGCCTTGTAAAGGGTCCAACAGGATGATAAATAGCCACCGTCCTTGTTACTATCAGAGTAACCGAGCATGATTTCCTGATAGTTATCTTTTGAAGCAATCCATTTTTTAGCCAAAGGAAGAGAGAAATATTTTCTCATGGTCTCTTCCGAATGATCCAAGTCCTCGATAGTCTCAAACAGGGGAACAATCTGAACACGTGCTTTTTGGGCATCCACCAAGCCGACTTCTTTGAGCATGATTGCTAGCTCTAGCATATCGGATACACTTGTTGCGTGAGAAATGATGGTTTGACGAATGACATTTTCACCCAGTTTATCCTTCAATTTACGAGCAGCCTTAAAGATAGACAACTCTTTCTCAAGAAGTTCTGACTTTTCAGCATGAGTCGCTGAGAGGATACGAGGATCTTCTTCCAGCTCTTTTAAGAGGAGGGTACATTTTTCGTCTTCAGACAGATCGCTATAATGGTCGTTGATACCTGCGGATGCTAACAATTCTGCGACACAAGCTTCATGAACACTAGAATCTTGGCGCATATCGATAGAAGCAAGGTAGAATCCAAAGATTTCAACTGCCTGCATCAACTCTACAAATTCTCCTGAAATCAGGTACTCACCCTTGTTCTCTAATAGAGAATCTCGGATAGCCAACAAGTCTTGGTAAAATTCATCTGCGGTAGCATATCTAGGCTGAAGATCCTTGTCTTCAATCAAGTAAGCCTTGGTTGCCTGCATCTTAGCTTGGATATCAAAGAGTGCACGACGATAGAGTTCTTTTTCACGGTAAACCGAGTTATCTTGTGACTTCAGCGCCATCTCACGAACCTTTTCACTGACATTCACGATGCTGGTTGAAAGTGAAAATTCACGATAAAGATTATAAATCTTCTCATCGTAATAGTTCATAATGACTTCACACTGGGTTAAGGCTGATTTGTTGAGGGTTTCTGCAGTTACGAAAGGATTTCCATCACGGTCTCCTCCGATCCACATCCCCATGGTAATCGGTTTTGGATGTTGGAGTTCGATACCTTGTTCCTTAGCTAGTTTCTTATACTCAGCCGTCAAACGTGGAACAGCATTCAGGAAAGAACTTTGGTAGTACTCCATCACGTTGGTAATTTCGT
The DNA here is from genome assembly GCA_963534275.1 of uncultured Streptococcus sp. Classification (GTDB taxonomy): domain Bacteria; phylum Bacillota; class Bacilli; order Lactobacillales; family Streptococcaceae; genus Streptococcus. The sequence continues at coordinate 3,920 of CAUSRF010000063.1, read as the reverse complement.
TAGTTACCTTCAATTTTTTCTCGCGAATCATGTCGGTTTGCATAATAATTTCAATATAACGACGGAGATCCGTATGCCATTTTTCTTTATTAATCAAACCTAGTTTGACATCACGGTACTTACGCAAGAGAGTATGGATATGGTTGGTCAAGTCCAGCATACTCTTGCGTTGTACTTGAGTCGGGTGGGCAGTCAAGACAGGAACTACATTTAACTTTTCTAGAATTTCAGCTGCGTTTTCTTTTTCAGCCACCATCTTTATGGTTGTAGATAATTTGCCTAGATAGTCCTGGTCGATATTGTTTTGATGGTTAATCTCGTAAGCCAAATCCACATCTTCAGAGATATTGATTAAGAGTGGAAGGATTGAGAAATAGCGAGAAATATAAATCATTTCTTCGTTTGAAAGACTGGTCACCAATTTATTGAGTCCTTGATAGTCTTCGCTTGTAGACAAGTTCTTCAACTGCATGATTTTATCAAAGGTCTCTGGCGCCAGCATATTTTTTGTGATATCTTCTAATAGCTCCGTCAAAATCAAGACTTCTTCTTGGACGACGGCTTTATTGCTATAGTTTTCTAATTTTTGAAGTGACATAAACTTTCCTTTCCATACAATCTTTACAGAGTAGCAGAAGTTTGACTTTCATATTCTCTGATAAGTTTGGCACGTTTTTCACTGGCATCGATATTTAATACAAAGGCAATGGCTACGGATAAGACCAGGAGACTATTCCCTCCTTGTGAAAGGAAGGGGAAGGTTACCCCTGTAGAAGGAATCAACCCTGAAATCCCACCAATATTGACAAAGACCTGAACCAGAATCATCCCCCCGACACCGATAGCAACCATAGAGTTAAAGGGATCCTTTGCTCGAATACCGACTAGGATGATTCTCAAAATCAAGAAGAAGAGGAGTGCCAAAATCATACTCGCTCCTACAAATCCAAATTCCTCAATAACGATCGAAAAGACGAAATCTGTGTGGGCTTCTGGCAAATAACCACGCTTTTCGATGGAATTTCCTAATCCAAGTCCAAACCAGCCACCATTCACCATGGCATAGTAAGAATTTGCAAGCTGGTGTCCTGCACCTGCCAAGTCATTAAAAGGATTAAAGAAGGCACTGAAACGTTTAGCAACGTAACCAAATACCGGAATTTGAGAAAACTTCTCAACCCCGACAAAGCGAATGACAGACAAGACTAGAATCGAACTACCTGCCAAAAGAGCTAGGAAAGTTGAAAACCAACGGTAGGCAATCCCACTGACTGTATACATAATTAGTGATACCATCACCAAGATAGTCGCATTTCCCAAGTCTGGGAAAATTCCCAAACTACCTATCAAAATCAACAAAACAAAACGCCAGTCATTAAAAGCACGAGGTAGCCATTGATTTTGGGTCAAGACTTGGAAATCATAGACCGCTATCTCATCTTGTTGCTTTGAAAATCGATGGGCTAGGTACCAAATAATGATAATTTTTAGGTACTCTGCGGGTTGAATCGTCACTGGCCCTACAGAAATCCAACCATAGGCACCATTGATTGGAGTACCAATTAACCGCGCCAAAGCCAAGAGAATCATCTCCACAAACATAACGATAAAAATCAATCGTTCATTTCTTAAAAAACCAAGTTTCAGTTTATAAATTAAGGCAATCAAAAACAAACTGATTATCCAAAACATTCCTTGGTTTCGAGCTAACTGAAGAGCGCTCTTTCCTTCTTGGATCAAGGTAGCACTCGTCGTTGAGTAAACGACGATTAGACCCAAAATCGATAAAAGGAGGTAAGGAATCAAAATGGAATAATTCAATAGGTGCCTTTTACTAATTTTCATATGTCACCATTCTAATAGGAACAGAGGCAACTGTTCCCAATTCCGTTTTATTTTCTAGTTTTGATTGCTATTATACCATTTTTTCAGAAAGAAAAAAACTCTTATCCTCCAATCCTTCGAATTTTGCTATTTGAACGAAACTGATTGCTAAAAAATACAAACTTCAAGACAAAGTTTGTATTTTTCTTTTTTATTCTGCTGATGAGCTGCTGCTTGAACTTGAGCTTGAGTCTCCACTTCCAATATATTGAGCAAAAATACTCTGGAAAGCAGGGTCTTTTATTTTAATATTTGCTGCTTGGAATTCTTTTCCGATGACACTCTGAACGAAGGAAGCATCGTTTTGTTTCTGTGTCAAAATGACGGTTTTTAATTTTTCTTTGTAATCATCTAGATTTGATGATTTTTCTGTTTTCTTGGTTACTTTGATGATGTAGAATTGGCTACTATAAGCTTGGGGACCAGTTGCTCTAATCACATCAGATACCCCATTTACATCCAAGGCAAAGGCAGCCTTCTTAACTTGTTCTGGAAGTTCTGTAGATGCCGAGTCAAAAGTAATCTCACCACCATTTTCTTTTGTCTTGTCATCATTAGAGTTGTCTTTTGCCAACTGGGCAAAATCAGCTCCTTCAGCTTTTGCTTTTTCGAGCACTTCTTTTGCCTTGTCTTCATTATCCATACGGATGATTTGCGCTGTCACATCGGGTGTGTAAGCTTCGAAAGCTTTTTGGTAAGCTTCGTCAGTCAATTCATTTTCTGCTGCTTTCTTAACTGCCAATTCAACCAATTTGCTGGTGCGAATTTGAGCTTTACGAGTCTCAGGAGTCATCCCCGCACGTGAGAGAACATTTTGATAACTGTCGCCGTATTTCTTCTGCTCTTCGGCAACGGCATCATCTACTTCTTGTTCAGTCACTTCAGACCCATATTGCTTTTCAAATACTTTTTCTATCGTCATATTGAGCAAGACTTGTTGTGCAGTTGGGTTGTTTTTGGCTTGTTCATAAAATTGGTGTTCAGTGATAACATCACCCTTCATACTGATGAGGTCAGCTCCTTCAGAACTTTTTGAACAAGCAGCCAAAGTCGCTACAGATAATAAGGTAATGGCTCCTGCCAATAGTTTTTTCTTCATGTTTACTCCTTTTTCTAAAAACGGTCAAAATTTTCTCTAGACCAACTCAATCATTATACCATATTTTATAGCAGATAACTTAAATAAGACTAAAAATAGTAGCTTTTAAATTTTTAACGATTCAATTTTTTTCATTCCAAAAAGAACCTGAACAACGGTTCAAGTTCTTTGTTTGTCTTGTATTATTTTTTAGTGACGTCCTTTGTAAGTCAAGCCTGCTAGACCAAGACTTGCAAGGAGAAAGCCTGCAAATCCAAGAATTGAATTTTGTTCGCCAGTGTTTGGTAGGGCTGTAGTTTCTGGTTTCGAAACAGGTTTGTCAGCTTTAGTGTTTGAATCTTGCCCAACAGGTTTGACAGGAGCTTGTGGAGCAGTATTCGAATTAGTTTGTGGTTTGGTTTCCGGCTTAACTCCTGGTTTTGGTGTATCAGATGGTTTAGTTTCCGGTTTTACTTCTGGTTTTGGTGTATCAGAAGGTTTAGTTTCCGGTTTTACTTCTGGTTTCGGTGTTTCTGAAGGCTTAGTTTCCTGCTTAACCTCTGGTTTCGGTGTCTCTGAAGGCTTAGGTTCTGGCTTAACCTCTGGTTTCGGAGTTTCTGAAGGTTTAGTTTCCGGTTTTACTTCTGGTTTCGGTGTTTCTGAAGGGTTGGTCTCTGGCTTAACTTCTGGTTTTGGAGTTTCAGATGGTTTAGTCTCAGGTGTCACTTCTGGTTTCGGAGTTTCCTTGTCCTTATCTTTGCCTGGAGTTAGCGCTGGATCTGGAGTTGGAGCTAATTTCTTGTAATTTAGGTACAGATCATCGTATCCATCTGCAGAACCATAGAAATACTCGTTAACTATATCCCATGTTATGACATAGTTTGGCATCCAGTCATCCTTGGTAGTTATTTCATATCCATCAATATTTTTATAGATATTGATAGTCTCCCCAGGATTT
>CAUSRF010000062.1:0-6759 GCA_963534275.1 uncultured Streptococcus sp. | reverse complement strand
ACAATTTGCTGATCAATCATTTTTAATACAAAAGCGCCAATAATTCCAGATAAGGTCGCTCCCATAAATGTTCCAATAACACTACCAATTGTACCCAAAAGTGGTATAGAGATAGCCAAAACTGGAAAACTTGCTGTTAGAGATGCTCCTAATGCTTCTCCCACTACAATAGCACCTGTAGCCGTTAAACCTGCAACAACAATTTTACCAATCTCTAGCATCATTATCTGAACACTTTTTTCTTTGTTCTCTGGATTATTTAGATAATCAATCGCTTCTTTTAATGACTTCCAACCTTGGTGTATAAATGTCCATGCTTTTAGAAAAGTGTTAATTACAGGTCCAACTATCGCAGAAGCAATCATCGTAACCACTGATTTCCCAACGTTTAATAAGTGATTTGATAAGTTGTTTACAAATGAAATGATGGCCTCTTTTACCTTTTCAATAAAAGTTGATAAGTTTCTTTCTGTATCTTTAAGCCAAGAGATAAATTTTGAAATTAACTCTCGCAAAAATTCTGATAGTAACTGTAAAAGCGCTGCTTTCAAAGCTTTTCCGGAAACTTTTAACGCCTCATTGCGGCGTGATTTTTTACCAGATTTAATAGCATTTTTTTCAGCAACATCTAACCTAGCCTCCAACTCATCAGTAGAAACTTTATATTTTTCTCTCATTTGTTTTATTTCAGATTCGGATAAATTTTGATTATCTTTTGCATACTGACCTTTGGAATTAGGGTAATCTAAGTACTCCGGTACAGACTTAAATCCTTTAGCACGGTTTACACTAGCTCTCATCTCATTTAGATTTATATCACTATTAGCAAAAGCATATTGTTCTTCCTCACTCATAAATGCATTAACTTTTGGATTCCTAATAATTTCACTAGCAGAAATAGTATGATCCATATCTGTCTCATTTATTTTAGAGCCCGATGGTCTATTTTCATCAAACTTTTTCCTTGCTTCCTTTGTTAGGATTTTTACGGTTTTATTAGATCTAGTTATATGGGTTTTTATATTTCCTTTCTCGTCTCTTTGAAACTTTGATTGCCAATCTTTATATCTGTCCTCATATATACTTCTATCCGCATTATGAGTAATAAATTTACCTTTTTCAAAATTTTCAGCGGTTTGTATATGTGCATCTTTTCGTAAATCTAGAGTTTGACCGTTGTTATTTTTAATAAACTCTTCACCTATTTGGGCAGCAAGTTGAAGTTGTACTTGTTCCCAAACTATATTTTCAATAGATTCTTGAAGGTATTCATTATTTTGTAATTTTTCTCTATCTATATCAAGTTGCTCTATGTGTTCAACAACTTCCTTAAGGTTATTTTCTAAAGAATTTTCTATTTCAAGTAACTGTTCATAGTCAAAGTCAATTTCAGAACTTTGTAATTCAAACTTTTTATTTTCGTTAGCCATATTAATCTCTCTAAATTATTGTATTCACTGATTTATTATACCATTTAAGGATTTGATTTGACAAGTTTAAAAAAACTTCGTCCAATCGGACGAAGTTCCTGCTTCTATTATTATCACCAAAACCGTCCATCATTGTCATCAATGGCTTCGGCTTCCTTGCGTTTGCGTGGTCCTGTTCCGTACATTTCTGCTTCAATCTCTTCCTTAGTTGGCAGGATAGAGGCGAGGATGATGTAGATAATCACGCCAATCCCAAAATTTGATATGGTAAAAATGGCAAAGAGAAAGCGGACTAGAGTTACATCAAAATTCCACTTGTCTGATAGACCAGCTAAAACTCCTGACACCATACGATTTCGTTTCATTTTATAAAATTTGTTATTCATGATATGTTCCTCTTTTGGTATTCTTACAAGTAGTATAGCATGAAACAGGTTCACAAACATCCGTCCTTAGGCCGATTTAAGATGACGAGTTTACCACGGCAGACGCCACAACGATAGCGTTTGGTATCAATCCTACGCTTGCGCTGATAAGTTTGCTGGCAAGATTGACACTGATAAACTAGGTAGGTACTTTGGTCTTTCAAAGGGGGGACAAAGCGTAGTCCATCCACTTCTTTCAAAAGTTTCTTAAAATCTCGGTCCTTATGTCGATATCCTTTTTTCTGAAAATAAAGGTGATAGTGACAGAGTTCATGGCGCACGATTTTCCGAAAAACCTCCAAACCAAGTTCATTATAGACCTTGGGATTAAAATCCAAATGCCCATCCTTAGGGAAAAATCGCCCACCTGTCGTTCGCAGACGAGAATTCCACTGGGCTTGGTGCGTGAAAGGTCTACCAAAGTCTTCGAGTGAAACAGACTGAACGTACTCAGTTAGATTCATCTGGAGCAAGGAGCGACAGATTTACTTTTTCACGTTCAGTATCGATTTTCTTGACCCAAACCGTTACCAAATCTCCAACAGACACCACTTGACTAGGATGTTTGATAAATTTGCGACTCATGTGGGAAATATGAATGAGGCCATCCTCATGAATCCCAATATCAACGAAGGCACCGAAATCAACGACATTACGCACCACACCTTCTAGCTTCTGGCCGACTTTTAAGTCCTTGATATCCAGTACATCTTGACGGAGAACAGGTGCATCAAAAGAATCACGGAAGTCTCGACCTGGTTTGAGAAGATTAGCAATGATATCTTTAAGGGTTTCTGGGCCAAGATTCAGTTCTTGCGCCATCTCCTTGACTGATAGGTACTTGAGTTTACTTTGTGCTTCTTCATTCAAGTCCTTGATATCCAAGCGTTTGAAGAGCTCCTTAACCGCAGCATAGTTTTCTGGGTGAACTCCTGTATTATCAAGGATATTACTACTTTCCGGGATACGGAGGAAACCAGCTGCCTGTTCAAAAGCCTTGGCACCCAGACGCGGAACTTTCTTGATTTGAGCGCGCGAAGTGATTTTTCCTTCTTCCTCACGGTATTTGACGATATTTTCAGAGATAGTTTTATTGAGTCCAGCCACATGGGAAAGAAGAGCTGGGCTAGCTGTATTGACATTGACACCGACTTGGTTAACCACCGTATCTACGACAAAGTCCAGACTCTCAGATAGTTTCTTCTGACTGACATCGTGCTGGTATTGCCCGACACCGATTGACTTGGGATCAATTTTGACCAATTCGGCAAGTGGATCTTGCAAACGACGGGCGATAGAGATAGCAGAGCGTTTTTCAACGGTTAATTCTGGAAACTCCTGACGAGCAAGTTCGCTGGCAGAGTAGACAGAAGCGCCACTTTCATTGACGATAACATAGCTGACTTCTGGAAAATCTTTAAGAACTTCCGCCACAAAGGCTTCACTTTCACGACTGGCAGTTCCATTTCCGATAGCAATAATTTCCACACCGTATTGACCAATCAAGTCCGACAAATCTTTCTTTGCTTCTTCAATCTGACGAGCTGATGCTGGTTTTACTGGATAAATGACTTGGGTTGTCAACATTTTACCTGTTGTATCAACGACAGCAAGTTTGGCACCTGTACGAAAGGCAGGGTCAAATCCTAGAACCACGCGCCCTTTCAGCGGAGCAACCAAGAGAAGATTGCGCAGGTTGTCAGAAAAGAGTTGGATAGCTCCTTCTTCTGCTTTCTCAGTTAATTCTGTCCGAATGCGTCGTTCGATAGCAGGCAAGACCTTTTTCTTAACTGACTGTTGAACAACTTCATCTATATAGGCATTTTTCACCTTGAAACGGGCAGCAAAGAAAGCAAGAATACGATCTGTCGCGTGCTCAAAACCGACTTTCAAGATGCCTAATTTTTCCCCACGGTTGAGGGCTAAGGTTCGATAGCCCTGCATGTTGCCAACTGTCTCTGAAAAATCATAATAAATCTGAAAGACTTGTTTTTCATCAAGACTTTCATCCTTGACTTGCGAAGTGATTTTAGAATGTCTCAGCACTTCCTGATAGGTCAGAGAGCGCAAATTGACATCTTCTGATAAGGCTTCTACCAAGATATCAACTGCTCCAGCTAAGGTTTCTTGACCAGTCGCAAATCCTTCACAGACAAACTTCTCAGCCTCTTTCTCTAAGTCAGCTACGTTTTGCAAAATCAAGCGAGCAAGAGGGAAGAGTCCAGCTTCACGGGCAATGGTCGCCTTGGTTCGACGTTTTTCCTTGTATGGAAGATAAAGTTCTTCTACATCTGTTAATTTTTCAGCTGCCAAAATAGCTTCTTTCAATTCCTTGGTTAGTTTGCCTTGTTCTTGAATCTTAGCTAAGACAGCTTCTTTACGGTCGTTGAGATTTGTCAGACTTTTATCCAAGTCGATAATGGCCTTAATCGCCACCTCATCCAGACTACCAGTCATGTCCTTCCGATAACGTGCGATGAAGGGAATTGTCGCCCCTTCAGCTGTTAAACTCAGAACGGTATCGATTTGCTTTAAGGTTACACCCAAATCTTGGGAGATTTTTTCATATTTTTTATCCATAAACCTATTATACCATAAGGGACAGGGCTTTTTCCGTCTTATCTGTTTTTACCTCTTTGATTATCAAAATAAAAATAATCCCTTTTCCGTAAAATAATAGTATAATAGAGGTAGAATGTAGAAAAGAGGTAGGCCCATGGCTGTTAAATTTACAAAAACCGATGACTTGGACAAGATGTTTGAAGAATTCGCCAAACTTCCTGACTTAACACAAGTCACTTTTCCAGATGACAAAGACAAAAAAGAAAAAGTTGAGAAGAAAAAATAGATGACGATTTTCCAATCTCTTCCTCCTAGTGTATTACAAGCGGGGGCTATTTTTCTCTCCATCATCATCGAAGCCCTTCCTTTTGTTCTGATTGGGAGTCTCATTTCAGGCTGGATTGAAGTCTATATCACACCTGAAAAAGTCACTGAGTTTCTTCCTCGCAATCGTTGGGGGAGGATCTTTTTTGGTACCTTCATTGGCTTTCTCTTCCCATCCTGCGAGTGTGGAATCGTTCCGATTATCAATCGTTTTTTGGAAAAGAAAGTCCCCAGCTACACGGCCGTTCCCTTTCTGGTGACTGCTCCCATCATCAATCCCATCGTTCTTTTCGCTACTTATTCTGCCTTTGGTAATTCCTTAAAAATTACCTTTTTGCGAGCTCTGGGAGCCATTGTAGTTGCTTTGGTTTTGGGGATTTTTTTAGGATTTTTCTGGAAGGAACCCATTCAAAAAGAGAATCATATGTATTGTCATGAACATGACTTTTCACACTTGACTCCTGCTAGAAAAGTCTTTCAGATCTTTATACAAGCTATTGACGAGTTTTTCGATATGGGGCGCTATTTAGTCTTTGGCTGTCTCTTTGCAGCTATCGTTCAGGTCTATGTTCCGACTCGGATCCTGACCTCTATCAGTGCTAGCCCATTCCTTGCGATTCTCTTGCTCATGTTTCTTGCCTTTCTCCTCTCTCTTTGTAGTGAGGCAGACGCCTTTATCGGCGCTTCTCTCCTCTCGAGCTTTGGACTCGCTCCAGTCCTTGCCTTTCTGGTAATTGGCCCCATGCTTGATATCAAAAATCTCCTCATGATGAAACACTATCTCAAGGCCAATTTCATCTGGCAATTCATGGGCATCGTGACTCTGCTTGTCTTGCTTTATTCTTATATGATAGGAGTGATGCTATGATTCGATTTATCATTCTATTGGGCTATTTTGCTCTGACCCTTTATCTACAGCTATCTGGAAAGCTCAGCCACTACATAAACCTCCACTATTCCTATCTAGTCTATATCTCCATGGTCCTTTCTCTTCTGTTGGCTCTGGTGCAATTCTACATCTGGATTAAGAAAATCAACTCTCCCAGCCATTTAGAAAGTCGTCGAGCTAGACGAATCAGTATCCTTTTACTGTCTCTACCTCTCTTGATTGGAGTTGCCTTTCCGACAGTAAGTTTGGACTCGAGAACCGTATCTGCCAAAGGCTATCATTTCCCGCTTGCTGAGGGAATCGATACAGCTATTCAGGCAAGCGAAGGTACATCCAGTCAATACCTCAAACCCGATACCAGTACCTATTTTTCCAAGTCTGCTTATGAAAAGGAAATGCGGACTACAGCTGATAAATACCTCTCCCAGCCAACCATTCAGGTTACAGACGAAAACTATATGGAAGTCATGGAAGTTCTCTATGACTATCCACAAGAGTTTGAAGGAAAGAAAATCGAGTTTACAGGTTTTGTCTATAACGATCCTAGCCATCCAGATAGCCAGTTCCTCTTTCGCTTTGGAATCATCCACTGTATCGCAGACTCTGGTGTATATGGACTCTTGACCAAGGGGAACTCACGCCAGTATCCTGATAATACTTGGATTACCGCTAGGGGAACCCTGACCCTCCACTACCATAAAGAACTCAAACAAAAACTCCCAACACTGGAAATTGAGAGTTTCACAAAAGTAGATAAACCAGAAAATCCTTATGTCTATCGTGTGTTTTAATAAAAATGACTTTTTGGTAACCCACTACAGTTGACAAAGAGCTATTAAAAAGCCTGTCACACAAGCTCAAATGCTTGATATGACAGGCTTTTTCTAAATTCATTATTTAACAGCGTCTTTAAGAGCTTTACCAGCTTTGAATGCTGGAACTTTAGAAGCTGCGATTTTGATTTCTTTACCAGTTTGTGGGTTGCGACCTTTACGAGCAGCACGCTCACGAACTTCAAAGTTACCAAAACCGATCAATTGAACTTTTTCACCAGCTGCAAGGTATTCAGTTACTGCTGCGAATACAGCGTCAACTGCTGCTGCTGAATCTTTCTTAGTCAATTCTGTAG
>CAUSRF010000061.1:0-6825 GCA_963534275.1 uncultured Streptococcus sp. | reverse complement strand
TCTATTCCTAGTGTCAATCATTCCAATACCATTGCCAATTTTATCAAGGGTTACTATGTCAAGCGGGAATATGAAAACCAGCAGGTTCATATCGTGACCAGGCTTGATAGAGATACATCTGGTTTGATGCTCTTTGCTAAACACGGTTATGCTCATGCACGATTAGACAAGCAACTACAACGCAAGTCTATCAAAAAACGTTATTTCGCTTTGGTTAAGGGAGATGGTTTTTTGGAGCCAGAAGGGGAGATTATCGCCCCGATTGCGCGTGATGTGGACTCCATTATCACGAGACGGGTCGCCAAGGGTGGAAAATACGCCCATACATCTTACAAAGTTGTAGCTTCTTATGGAGACATTCATTTGGTCGATATTCGATTGCATACTGGACGAACTCATCAGATCCGAGTGCATTTTTCTCATATTGGCTTCCCTTTGTTGGGAGATGATCTCTATGGTGGCAGCCTAGAAGATGGTATTCAACGCCAGGCCCTGCATTGCCATTCCTTATCCTTTTATCATCCCTTCTTAGGGCATCAGCTGGAGTTGGAAAGCCCTTTGCCAGATGATTTTAATAATCTTATTATTCAGTTATCAACTAATACTCTTTAAAATCTATTTTGAGTATAATTTAATTTCTTAAAGGAGAAAACTCATGGAAGTTTTTGAAAGTCTCAAAGCCAATCTTGTTGGCAAAAATGCTCGTATCGTTCTCCCTGAAGGGGAAGAACCTCGTATTCTTCAAGCGACCAAACGCTTGGTAAAAGAAACAGAAGTTGTTCCTGTTTTGCTGGGGAACCCAGAAAAAATTAAAATTTATCTTGAAATCGAAGGGATTATGGATGGTTATGAAGTGATTGACCCTCAACAGTATCCTCAATTTGAAGAAATGGTAACTACCTTGGTTGAACGCCGTAAAGGCAAAATGACTGAAGAAGATGCTCGTAAGATTTTGAGTGAAGACGTCAACTATTTTGGTGTTATGCTCGTTCACATGGGCTTGGTTGATGGGATGGTATCAGGTGCGATTCACTCAACAGCCGCAACCGTTCGTCCTGCACTTCAAATCATAAAAACTCGTCCAAATGTAACCCGTACTTCAGGTGCTTTCCTCATGGTTCGTGGTACAGAACGCTATCTATTTGGTGACTGTGCTATCAATATCAATCCAGATGCAGAAGCTTTGGCTGAAATCGCTGTTAACTCAGCAATCACAGCTAAGATGTTTGGCATTGAACCTAAAATCGCTATGCTGAGCTACTCTACTAAAGGTTCAGGGTTCGGCGAAAGTGTTGATAAGGTAGTGGAAGCGACTAAAATTGCTCATGATTTGCGTCCTGACCTTGAGATTGATGGTGAGTTACAATTTGATGCTGCCTTTGTTCCCGAAACTGCAGCTCTAAAAGCACCAGGTAGCAACGTTGCTGGTCAAGCAAATGTCTTCATCTTCCCAGGAATCGAAGCGGGGAATATCGGTTATAAGATGGCGGAACGTCTTGGTGGATTTGCGGCTGTAGGTCCTGTTCTGCAAGGTTTGAATAAGCCAGTAAACGACCTTTCTCGTGGATGTAACTCTGATGATGTTTACAAGTTAACCCTTATCACAGCAGCTCAAGCAGTTCATCAATAAGAAAAAGGCCTCTTTCCTTTGGGAAGAGGCTTTTTAGCGCTAAGAAAAGGACAGTTAGAAGCTTCTATGTTATACTAGATATATGTTAGATTTGAAAGAATACAGTGTTGACATGTGGCCAGAAGAGAAGATTTTCTCTTTCCGTGAGAAACTCCTCAACTGGTACGATGAAAACAAACGGGATTTACCATGGCGTAGAAGTAAAAATCCTTATCATATCTGGGTTTCTGAAATTATGCTCCAGCAGACTAGAGTAGATACGGTCATTCCCTACTACGAACGATTCTTGGACTGGTTTCCAACTGTTGAAAGTTTGGCAAAAGCGCCTGAGGAGCGTTTGTTGAAAGCATGGGAGGGGTTAGGTTATTATTCTAGGGTGCGTAATATGCAGGCTGCGGCTCAGCAAATTATGGTTGACTTTGAAGGGACATTTCCAAACACTTACGAAGGAATTTCTAGCTTGAAAGGGATTGGCCCCTATACTGCAGGAGCTATTTCTAGTATCGCTTTTAATCTACCCGAGCCAGCAGTTGATGGCAATGTCATGCGAGTTCTGTCTCGCTTGTTTGAGGTCAATCATGATATCGGAATTCCTAGCAATCGAAAGATTTTCCAAGCTATGATGGAAATCTTGATTGACCCAGAGCGGCCGGGAGACTTTAATCAAGCCTTGATGGACTTGGGCTCTGATATAGAGGCTCCAGTTAATCCTCGACCAGAAGAAAGTCCTGTTAAGGAATTTAGTGCAGCGTATCAGAATGGAACTATGGATTCTTATCCGATTAAAGAACCCAAGAAAAAGCCTCTTCCAATCTATCTCAAGGCCTTGGTTGTGCGCAATGATCGAGGTCAATATTTACTAGAGAAAAATGAAAGTGAGAAACTGCTAGCTGGTTTTTGGCATTTTCCATTGATAGAAGTAGAGGAGTTTTCACAGGAAGAGGAACAGCTGAATCTATTTGCTCAGGTTGCTGAAAAAAGCGTTGCTTTTGGTCCAACCCCCCAAGAAAGTTTTGAACAGGATTATGATTTAGAAGTTAATTGGTCCCATCAAGTTTTTGATCAAGTCAAGCATGTCTTTAGTCATCGTAAATGGCATATTCAAATCCTAGCGGGTCAGGTGACAGAATCAAAACAGTTTTCTGACAGAGAAATTCGCTGGATCTCCCCTCAGGAGTTTTCTGACTACCCACTCGCTAAACCTCAACAAAAGATTTGGCAGGCTTATAAAATAGCTCTTGAAGATGAAGGCTGGAATTAGTCATTTGTGCCTTCTTTGCATTTTTTTGTTATAATGGATAGAGAAAAGGTGAACATATGAAAAAAATATTAGTTGTAGATGATGAGAAACCAATCTCAGATATTATTAAGTTCAATATGACCAAGGAAGGTTATGAAGTTGTAAAAGCCTTTAATGGTCGTGAGGCAATCGAGCTATTTGAAGCGGAGCAACCCGATATTATTATCCTAGACTTGATGCTACCTGAAATCGATGGTTTAGAAGTGGCCAAAGCCATTCGTAAGACGAGTAGTGTGCCTATCATTATGCTCTCAGCTAAGGATAGTGAATTTGACAAGGTTATCGGTTTAGAGCTAGGAGCAGATGATTATGTGACCAAGCCATTTTCAAACCGTGAGTTGCAGGCGCGTGTCAAGGCTTTACTCCGTCGTACAGACCTTTCTTCAGATAGTCAAGAGTCTGATGAAAAGAAATCCCAACCCCTACATATTGGCGATTTGGAAATTCTGCCCGACGCTTACGTGGCCAAAAAATATGGCGAGGAATTAGATTTGACCCACCGTGAGTTTGAGCTTTTATATCACCTAGCTTCCCATATTGGTCAAGTGATTACGCGTGAACACTTGCTTGAGACTGTTTGGGGTTATGATTATTTTGGTGATGTTCGCACAGTGGACGTGACCATCCGACGCTTGCGTGAAAAGATTGAAGATACTCCAAGCCGTCCAGAGTATATCCTCACCCGTCGTGGTGTTGGCTACTATATGAGAAATAATGATTGAAGCAATTAAACAAAGTATTCTGAACAGAGATTTTATCTTTATCTTGATTTTAGTCGGCTTTATCTTGGTGGTTACCTTGCTATTGCTAGAAAATCGCCGAGATAATAAACGCTTAAAAGAGATAAATCAAAAGGTTAAGGATTTGATTGCAGGGGATTATTCTCGAGTTTTGGATACGCAAGGAAGCTCTGAAATTACCAACATCACCAATAATCTAAATGATTTGTCTGAGGTTATTCGTTTAACGCAGGAGAATCTGGAGCAAGAATCAAAAAGGCTTAACAGTATTCTTTCTTATATGACAGATGGAGTTCTTGCTACCAATCGTCGTGGCCAGATTACCATGATTAACGACATGGCTAAGAAACAGCTAGGTGTGCAGAAAGAAGATGTCCTCAACAAAAGTATTCTAGAATTACTTAAACTAGAAGATGAGTATGAACTGCGTGACCTGATTACACAGATTCCTGAGTTGATGATTGACTCTCAGGATGCCAATGGTGAATACCTAAGCCTTCGTGTACGTTTCGCTCTGGTTCGCCGAGAGTCTGGCTTCATCTCTGGTTTGGTTGCTGTTTTACATGATACAACCGAGCAGGAGAAGGAAGAACGTGAACGGAGACTCTTCGTTTCAAATGTGAGTCATGAGTTGAGAACTCCTTTGACCAGTGTTAAATCTTATCTTGAAGCCTTGGACGAGGGAGCTTTGTATGACCCTGTAGCCCCTGATTTTATCAAGGTTTCGCTCGATGAAACCAACCGTATGATGCGGATGGTGACAGATCTCTTGCATCTCTCTCGCATTGATAATGCGACCACTCGACTGGATGTGGAGTTGATTAACTTTACGGCATTTATCACCTTTATTCTCAACCGCTTTGATAAGATGAGAAGTCAGGATGACGAGAAAAAATATGAGTTGGTTAGAGATTACTCAATTAACTCAGTTTGGATTGAGATTGATACCGATAAAATGACCCAAGTGATTGATAATATTCTCAACAATGCTATCAAGTACTCACCAGATGGTGGGAAAATCACTGTCAGCATGAAAACCACTGATGATCAGATGATTTTATCCATCAAAGACCAAGGTCTAGGTATTCCAAAACAAGATTTACCGAAGATCTTCGATCGTTTTTACCGTGTAGATCGTGCAAGAAGTCGTGCCCAAGGTGGAACTGGTCTAGGCCTAGCCATCGCCAAAGAAATCATCAAACAGCACAATGGCTTTATTTGGGCTAAGAGTGAATACGGTAAGGGATCAACCTTCACCATTGTGCTCCCTTATGATAAGGATGCCGTAAAAGAAGAAATATGGGAGGACGAAATAGAAGACTAGAATGAGTGAAATAGGCTTTAAATACAGTATTTTAGCATCAGGTTCCAGTGGAAATTCCTTTTATCTGGAAACGCCAAAAAAGAAAATTTTAGTGGATGCAGGCTTGTCGGGTAAGAAAATTACCAGTCTCTTGAGTGAAATCAATCGTAAACCTGAAGATTTGGATGCGATTTTGATTACGCATGAACATTCGGATCATATCCATGGAGTGGGAGTTCTAGCTCGCAAATATGGTATGGACCTTTACGCCAATGAGAAAACTTGGCAGGCTATGGAAAATAGCAAGTACCTCGGTAAAGTGGATTCATCGCAGAAACACATTTTTGAAATGGGAAAAACCAAAACTTTTGGTGATATCGACATCGAGAGTTTTGGGGTTAGTCATGATGCCGCAGCACCCCAGTTTTATCGCTTTATGAAAGACGACAAGAGTTTTGTCATGTTGACCGATACAGGTTATGTTAGTGATCGTATGGCAGGAATTGTCGAGAATGCTGACGGTTATCTTATCGAGTCCAACCACGATGTGGAGATTTTGCGAGCAGGTTCTTACGCTTGGCGTCTCAAACAGCGAATCCTCTCTGATCTCGGTCACCTTTCTAACGAAGACGGTGCTGAGGCTATGATTCGTACCATGGGAAATCGTACCAAGAAGATCTACCTTGGTCACTTGTCCAAAGAGAACAATATCAAGGAGCTGGCTCATATGACCATGGTCAATCAGCTAGCTCAAGCTGATCTGGGAGTAGGCGTTGACTTTAAGGTTTACGACACTTCCCCAGATACCGCAACACCATTGACAGATATATAAAAAAGAAGGCGAGTGCCTTCTTTTTTATATATTTTACAATCCTGCAAATTCTTTGATTTCTTGTGCTGACATTGAAGAGTCGCAACGGACAGTGATTTGACCATCAGCAACATGAACGAATCCCGGAACAGTTGGGATTCCATAGCGTGAGCGGAATTCTTGTAACTCATTGAGTTGGCTTGGTTCTTCACTATTGATAAAGTAGATGTGTGCTTTGGTTTCAGCTACGACACCTGCTAATGTACCAGCAAATTTACGGCAGTAAGGGCAAGTTTTGCGACCGATAAAGAAGGTTGCAGTTTCTTTTTTATCAAGAGCTTCTTGCGCACGCGTAACTGTAGTGACTTCAAGGTCTTTGATATTATCTAAAAATTGTTCCATGAGATTACCTCGCTTTCATTGATATGTCTAGTATGCCATAAAGTTTCTAAAATTGCTTAGATTTGATACGAAAAAAAGATGAGATTGGTTTGTCTCATCTTTTATAGGATTTTATTTTACAAAAGCATTGATTTCTGCTTCGATGTTAGCAATCTTAGCTTGTGATTCTTCGTTTGTTTCCCCTACAACTGCAATGTAGAACTTGATTTTTGGTTCTGTACCTGAAGGGCGAACGGCAATCCATGAACCGTCAGCAAGTGTGTATTTCAAAACATCACTTGGAGGAGTTGTCAAGTTTGTAACAGTTCCGTCAGCAGCAGTAGCTGTTTGAGCTTTGAAGTCTTCTACGACAGTGATAGCTGTTGCATTCCATTCTTTTGGAGCATTGTTACGGAATTTAGCCATAATCGCTTTGATTTGTTCTGCACCATCGACACCTGAAAGGGTAACAGAGATAGTCTTTTCTGCGTAGTAGCCGTACTCTTTGTAGATTTCTTCGATGCCGTCAGCAAGAGTCAAACCACGTGAACGGTAGTAGGCAGCAAGTTCAGCAACGACAAGAACGGCTTGGATAGCGTCTTTATCACGTACGAATGGTTTAATCAAGTAACCGAAGCTTTCTTCAAATCCCATCATGTA
>CAUSRF010000060.1:0-6885 GCA_963534275.1 uncultured Streptococcus sp. | reverse complement strand
TGGTGCGGGCACTGTTTTTCTGGATACAAAACCACCCAAATGAATAACCCTCATTGTAGAGGATGAAATGTAAACCAAAAGTATAATCGCCTATTTCTTGATAAAATTTAAAAAATTTCTCTTTGGGGTCAAAAACGGGAATATAGCCAGCCTCTGAAATCATATCCATAACTAACTCACCGTCAAGATATTTCAATCGAGTTTTATCACCCAATCTTTCTAAATCATACTCTTTCGATAAAGCCTCATAGCGTTTGATAAAGTCAATATTAAGCAGAGCCTGCTTGACTTGTGGATCTATTTCCATTATTCTGCTTTCAGCCTTTTTCTCGTTTCCATGAGAATAATTCCCAGCATATTTTTACCAGTCCCGTCACCATTATCCGCCCAGTAGTTATCATTTTTCGTATGTTCAATCAAAGTAGCATGCCCAGTCGCTAATAGCTCTCTCCTAATTGCAGGATTCTGGCGGAATTTTTCAAAAACAGCTAACCTCATGATGTCATCCTTTACCACTTCCCAGTCCGAACGCAAGAGATTTTCTCGATTGCGCCCCTCTAAAGCAGCGTCCATTGGTGATTTCAAGCGGCGAATTTTTTCTTGAATAGCTTTGTCCAAAAACTTTTGAGCTTGAAAATAATTCTCCGAAGTTGACCAGATTAGTCCATTTATCTCAAAAGGGTAGGGAGCGAAATTCGACAGATAGCCATAAGCATCATTTACCCGATAAAATTTAATTTCAGCCATTTTCTTCTCCATCTAAACCAAAATCAGCCAATGTTTTGCCTTTTTCAGTCAAGATTTTCTGAACAAAAGGTTCATCCACCTCTAAAAGCAACTTAAGAGCGTCATGAATGCGCCAATAGTTCCTCTCTTTATCGTCAATAATAGCTGTCAAAAAGTCCTCTAAAACTGGGATATATTCTGTATAAACTTCTTTATGAATATCTAAATCTTTTTTATTAAAAAACCAATTTGCGCAATACTATAAGCTGAATGTACTGCTTGCTTAATGATTGAAATAATCGTAGGATATATCCTTTTACGAGCTTCTTGTTCTTTATGTAAATCAGTTTGACTCGCCCAATAGCCAATTAACGCATCTAAAATATGTTTGTTGGTGTCATCATAAGGATGTAGATGATGAGGGATAAATCCCTTCGTTTCTCCTTTCTCAAACAAGTCTATCAAAGTATTCAGACCGTCTTCCACCCCCCAATTTGTCAATAGCAATGCAGCATCAAAACGCACTGCCAAATCATCTGAATGGAGTAAATCTCGTAATTTATCAACTCTTTCTTTAGGAACATCTTCTAAATCCAGCTCCTGCGAAATATCCGTATAATCAACATTCTCTGGAATGTCGTAAAGTAAATGATGAATTTCTTGTTCGTTCATTAGTTTATCCTTCTATTCGATAAAATGAAAATACTCTGGTGGAATGGCACCCTTGATTAAGACATCCCTGTCTCTCTGGGCATTCGCTACATCCCCCTTAGCTCTTTCAATTTTTTCTTTTAATTTTTAGAACTTATTGCTATTACACTATTCATCAAAAATCAACTTTACCCGTTCTAAATATTTGGGGTCTTTCTCAACCGAAAAATCACCTGCTGTAAGCATGGTATTTACTTTATCCATGTCCTTTTTTATATCATCAGATAAAGACAGTTTCTCCACTTTTTCAGCAAATACTCTAAATAATCTGGAAACAAGCCATTATCTAAACCAATCAAAGACAAAGCTATGGTAGCACCGGCAAAGTTAGTTTCGCTTTTTTTCATAAATACGGCGCAATCTTCAAGAGCGGCAGCAAGTGCTTGACTTGTTGTAAAACCTTCTTCTGTAAAATCTTGAAAACTTTCTATAGTCATTTCTTTTGTTTCTTTATAATCCGTCATTTAAAAACCTCATTTCCATAATACATCAACTTGGATGTTAGGAAACATCTTTTTGAATTCTTCAATGGTTTTCTGTGAATATCTTTTCTAAACCTTCAAAAATGACATCCCGCAAGACTTCGTTATAACTGTCATACTGACGCATGACTTGAATTTTGTCAAAAGCGATTTTAATCGTGCCGTCCACCAAAATCGTAAGCCCAGCAATTTCCTCATCTGACCCCTCTTTCCCGAAAGTGTCATTTAAAATAATCAATCGTCTATTTTCTTCCATTTCCCAAATATAATACGATATATAGCCTACTTTTATAAAGTTACACGGACATGCTCTCCGTCAACTCCGTCTAGAAATATCGTCGGTAAATCTGGATGTTGTTTTTTCAACTTAAATTTCTGCACTTTACTAAGTTCAGGCAAATAACCAAGCTCTCCGTCAGGAAATTTGTTCTCACATAAATCTTTATATAAAGACGTCACAAAGTCTTGCCAAACTGGCGAGGAATATTCTCCGAACCCCTCGAAAAGGAAACGGTAGCCGTCCGCTCTATCAAATGCCAGTAGCGCTACAGCGTTAGTACAAGCAGGATTGTCAAGTACCGCTTGCGGAAGGTCAAAGCCATTGTCCCAGTTATAATTGTCTAGCAAGATGAACAGTTGTTCGGAGCTATTTATACTTTGAACTTGTTCTAGTGCTCTTGTTATGTCTTCAGAGAATAGAATATTTGTTAAAAATTTCATGTTATTAGTCATAAAATCATCCTTCAATAATTAGTCTAAATTTTTTATAAATCTTTCCCAAAGTTCGGTGGTTGCGCCAAATTTAGGATATAAAGGTAGACCCTTATCTTGCAGTATGCCTAATTTTCTTTGTAACTCTTTAACCTCTTTTTGCAACATTGCAGGAGATTGATTTACATCAATATTATCTAACTGTGCACGAACAAATTCATTATACGTGGAGTGATAACCTCTATGTCTTGATAATGGACTAACACTTGTAGTATCTACCGAATCTGGCACAGGCAAAAATTTCCCATTACTTGCATCATCCAAATCCATACCCATTTTTTGTATAACAGGGTGATCAGCCATATCTGCCGGAATGATGTGTTGGGCTTGATAACCAGTCCATTTTTGCCCCTACTAAGCCCCATATCTTCCATCATATTTTTACCTAGTTTAGTTGAACTACCGCCTGTTACAACTCCATCTTGCCCAAGGATAACTCTAGGTGTCTGTTGTGATATTCCTTTATCGCTATTTGGATTATCCACTTCTTCTGGCTTCTGCACCTTCTTGCCAGCGTCAGGGGTGACTTCGGGTTGTCCGGCTTTGGGGAGGTCGGGCTCTTGCGCCTTGACCTTCGGAACGGCACTAGCACTAGCTGCCGCAGCTTCAATGTCCGGTTTGACCTTGGTTTCCATTTCTGGCTTAACCTTGGTCGGATTGACTTCGGCTGGGCGACTGGCTTCAATGTCTGGCTTCTTGGTCACATCCACTTCTTTTGGACGACTGTTTGGTGACGCCACCTCGCTCGGACGAGCTTGGCTGACCTCCGGTTTCACCGTCTTGCCTGTATCAATCTCGCTCGGCTTGCTGTTGGTCTTATCCACCGCTGGACGGCTTGGATTGTCAATCTCGGGTTTCGCCGTTTTAGTGGTATCAATTTCTGACTTCTTACTTGGACCAGTTATCTCTGGACTGCTTGCACGGTCAATCTCAGGCTTGCTTGTCTTCATCACATCAAGCTCTGGCTTCTTGCTTGGACTTGGTATTTCTTGATGTTGAGGCGTCTGAATCTCTGGTTTTGACTTCTTGCCTGTACCAAGCGTAGACGGATCCACATCTGTGTCCGCATGGGTCTTCAAACCTGCATTGCCCGCTGGCAGATCCACACCTTTCCCACTACTTGGCAAGTCCACATCAGCTCCACTGCCACCCTTGCCAAATCTTGCTCGAGCTTTATTTCCAAGAGCAGTAACTCCATGACCAATCGCACGCCCTATTCCAAATTGGAGTGCTGCGCCCAAGGGTCATCCTGCATCGCGGTCACCGTATGAGCGATGTCATTGGCATCATCGGCATAATTGACAACCTTGCCTACCGTCTGTACCGTCGTAGAGGCAGCTTTCCCTGTCTTGGCAAGCACGCTGGCATAGGTCGCAAAGCCACCGGTCGCTGCCGTCAAGACTGCGTCCACACCTGCCCAGATACGCTCCCCGTCAGTCAGCCGTTTCCCCGAAATGGTCTCCCCGCTAACCGCCTGATAACCGCTATCTGCCACCAGGTAAGCAGTCCCTGCTCCGATAAGGATAGGAGCCAGTGTCCCACCGCTCAGGACACTCCCCGCGATAATGGCACCCACTGCTATCAATTTCAACCCACTGCAACCAGCCCTTGTTGTTCTCCTTCCAAGTCGAGCGCGCCCGCTCATACTCGCCGACTTGCGTCGGAAACATGGCTTCCATGAGTTGTTGGTCGCTCAAACCCTTGAGCTTTTCGTACTTCTCATGATCTTCTTTCTCAATCTTCGCCAAGCCTTCTTTTGCCAGCTTGAGTTTGGCATCGTAGAGTTCCTTGGCGGCGGGTATCGGGGTCTTGTCGCTATTGACAATATCTGAAATACTGTAGTGCTCCGTGGTGGTGTAAGTATGTGAACTAATTGGGCAAAACTAGAACGAGAAGCCAAACGGCGTAAAAAGAAAAATCGCCCCACTTATGAGTAAGTGGAGCGTCTTTTTTATTCTGTTTCCGTTTCTACCTTTTTCGCTTCTTTCTTATCTTTGCCCTTGCGGCGTGCCAAGACATCGGCGTAGTACTTGCGGCTGTTGTTGAGGACAGATAAGGTCTTTTGGTAAATAGCGTCTTCTTTCAACTGAGCTAGAATAGCTACATAGTCGCTTAGTTGTTGGTAAGGAACTGCCAAGTCCTTGCGCAGTTGCTTGGTGTCAAAGCTGACTTTAGCGAGATTTTCTTGTGAGCGGTCAGAGAAGACCTTTTCAAAAGCCGCTTGGCTTTCGGTCAAGTTATTCATAAAGCGCCCAATCCCCAAAGTCTCAATAGCGGATTGGTATTCAGCTTTTCTGAGTTTTTCTAGTAGACTGTTTAACAGCGCGCTTTCTTCTTCATAGGAAACCTTGGTCGCTTTCTTGTACTGGTCGAAAAGCAAGTCTAAAGTCTTATAAGCTGCCTTTTCGTTTTCGCGGCGACTATTGCGATAGGGTTTAATTGCTTCGCGTAGCGCTTGGAAATCTTCATCCCGCAACTGGTCGGCTTCGGTAATCGTGCTGGACTTTTCACTCACCCGAACTTGTCCTAGCGATGCTTGATAAGCAGGCAAATTAGTCTTTAGCTGCCCCAGCAAGTTAGACAAGATTTCTTCTTTCTTGACATCCAAGTTTTCCTTTTCGACATCGTCTAAGAAACGCGCGATAAACTGAGAAAACTCGGCATAGCGTAAACTGCTCGTTTGCAGATTTAATAATGTTTGTTTTGCTGGCATATATCCACCTTTTCTTTTTCATTTTTATCCGATCCCCCTCGGATATGGTCATTACTTTTGAAAAGAGCTTGTCCGACCCTCTGACAGAGTAAACTGGAACAGATTTGCCTCATCTGAGCCTCGGATTGTGCGAATGAGAACAAGGGCAAACAATCTGAGGCTCTGACGGAGTCAATCAGAACTCGGGCACTCTTTCCGAGGGTCAGATTGTCTGAATGAGAACAAATCCACACAATCAGAGGGTTGGTGTGTGCAAATGAGAACACGGACAAACAATCTGAGCCTCTGACGAAGTAAACCAAAACTAGTCGACCCCGTCCGAGGGTCGGACAGAGTGAGCAAGTATGAGATAAAAGCAAATCATGCCTCTCCCAATCTCCCTCAACACTTACTCTTCCCAAAAGTAATAAAATTAGTATAGCATAAGATGAAAAGATGTCAAGGTAAATTGTATTGAATAACAAAAATACCCCAAATGTTATACTTTTCTTGATTAACATTTAGGGTACCAACAAATTATACTCTCTGTTTTAAAAATCTAATCCAATTATAATCCATTCGTCTACCAAAGCCCAAAAGTCAGACTGCCTTTTAGGAAGTTCTCTTGACGACCATAAATAGGTGTTTCCATTTTCGATGTCTAAAACAACGTATTCCCCCATACCGTTACTGAAAAAATTATAAAGTGGGATTAAATCTATGTCTAACTGTTGCAAATATTCCCAGTCATAATCTGCCATAGAGTTCACATTTTTAAGGTTATCAATCCCCATGCTTTTACTTGTATAATCATAAAAACCGTTGTGGATATGAGTATAGAAATCTGCTATTGATTGTTTTATAGTTGGTGCGTTTTCTCCAAACTTTTGTTTCAGCACCTCAACTGTAACGAGTTGCTTCCCTTCATAATAGATTTCTTCTCCTGTTTGGTAAGTCAAAATCGTATACAAAAGCGAATATTCGCCGTCTAAACAAATCAAGTCTATATTTTTTAAATAATCGCCTAAATAAGAAATTGTGTTTCGCAAATCAGAAGAAGAATATTCTTTCCACACTGAAAGAATTTTTTCTTTTCTTTCTTCCAAACTATCTGACAAAAGTGCTTCTTTCCAAAAATTTGGAATTGGAGCCTCTACAATTTGGCTTTCATCCGTCACAATTTCTACACTTGAACTAGATAAACTATATTCGTTTAAAAAATCTATTTTATTAGTCACTTCTGTTATCCTCCATTTCCTTTCACATATGAGTCTATCATATTTTGAATAATTCCTTCAAGTTCTTTTTCCCTAGCAATCATTTTTTCTCTAAATTCTGGATTGATTGGAATACCTTCTTTGACATACGTTGTCCATTCCTCATAAGTTTTTGAGCCTTTAGAGGCATTTGCTGATTTGCTCAACCCAACGAAATTATCCTCATAATTTAATGAGGGTTATTCATTTGGGTGGTTTTGTATCCAGAAAAACAGTGCCCGCACCA
>CAUSRF010000059.1:0-6898 GCA_963534275.1 uncultured Streptococcus sp. | reverse complement strand
TCTGTCTCAATCTCGCCCGCAGCCTCCAAACTGACCTCAACAGTCTCTTTTGGGAAGACGATTTTTAAAAAAAGGAGCTAACTCATGAAAAAAGAAACTTTCATTGAAAAACTGATCAAACGCACGTACGGCATTTCCGGACCTCTTGACGAACACAAACGCCGGGAAGCTGATCGTATCGGTAACCAAGTCTTTATCATCCTCTTTTACCCGATGATACTTGTCAATTTCATCCCACTCGTCCTCGCCAATAAGTATCCAGAAATAGTTGCTTTCGGCTATCCTCTGGTGATATTTGCTATTTCTATGATATCCGCTTTCTATGTGCTTTCTCAAAGCAAGAAAACGGGTATCACAGCCATCGATTCTGATATGTTGAGCCAAAAAGAAAGCAAGCAACTACATTTACCTGGTCTTAAAGCGGGTTTGTTCTTTGGCCTATGGATGTTTTTTATAACTCCTCTTCTCCATATACTCATAGGTGAAGGTCAGGACTATTTTCATTCTCTTCTCACTATAAGAAATGGTGTATCAAGCATTCTCGGTTCTATCTTCTTCGGAGCGAGCATACAGTTCCTCATCTCCCGTCGTATTCGAAAAGCCAAGAAAGACCAAGAAGACGACTAGGAGATACCTTATGAAATCACTGCTTATCGAGTCCCGAGATATTGCTCCTTCTAGTATATATTCCAGACCTCAGCGATGTACAGAACCTATAGTAAACAGAGGAGATTAGAGTTCGTAGTCGGCTCGTATTTATCGGTATTCTAATTGGTTTATTTACTTTGCTGTGCTTTCATAAACTCTATATTGAACAAATTCCTCTTTCTACTTTTTTGGAAAAACTTGTCCAAATCGATACACTCACCCCATTATTGGTATTTGGTTTGAGTATTGCTGCTATCTTTGGAACCATGATTTATGGATTTCTATCACTACAGGAGGAGAAAACTCCTAAAAATCACAAACATAAGGAGAAAATAGATTAATGACTTCACTCTACGATTTTTCAGTATTAGACCAAGATAATCAGATGACTTCTCTGGATACCTATCGTGGTAAAGTCCTCTTGATTGTCAATACTGCTACGGGCTGTGGTTTAACCCCCCAGTATCAAGGATTACAAGAGCTTTATGACCGCTATCACGATCAGGTCTTTGAAATCTTGGATTTCCCTTGCAATCAATTTATGGGGCAAGCTCCGGGTAGCGCAGAGGAAATCAACGCCTTCTGTAGTCTACATTATCAAACTACTTTTCCACGTTTTACCAAAATCAAGGTCAATGGCAAGGAAGCAGAACCTCTCTATGTATGGTTGAAAGATCAGAAATCTGGTCCTCTAGGAAAACGAATTGAATGGAATTTCGCTAAATTCCTCATTGGACGAGAGGGACAAGTCCTTGAGCGCTTTTCTCCCAAAACAACTCCCCAGAACCTCCAAGAGTCTATTGAAAATCTGCTCTAACCTCTTTTCACTCCGACCCTTCATTTCTAAAACCAAATGAAAGGTCGGATTTTTCTTTAAAAAGTAAATTTTTTTCTTTAATTTCTGTTTATTTTTTTAGTTTTTACTCTTGCATTTTTTAAAATAATTTAGTATATTTGTTATATTAAGGATTTTGGCTATTTTAAGGGAGAAAATGGCTTTTTAAATTTTTTATCTTAAAATGAAAGCGCTTTATACCGCGGGAGGTTGGATAGAGTAAATAAAAACTGAGATTATTTGTCTCTCGTTTGAGAGCAGAAGTAGATTGTTACCAAGTTCAACTTGGGCTCTGGCAGTAGCTGACTGCCTTGATAAAAACTAGGAGTATATTATGAATCGATACCTCTTTGAAAAAGGGCAAACTTTTAGCATTCGGAAACTGACCGTTGGGGTTGCCTCGGTCATGGTCGGACTAGCATTTTTTGCTTCAGGAACGGCTCTAGCTGATGAAAATCTTCCTGATGGAAAATCAAACCTTGAGAGTAAAATTGAGCAGGTTTCCAATCTAGAAGAAAACAAAGTTGAACCCGAGAAGAAAGAAAACCTCAACCAGCCAGCAGCACAGCAATTAGAAAAAGAAGAAGCTCCTACTGATACAAGTAAGGCTGATCTGCTCCCTGAAGAAATTCACGATCAAGCATATCCTGACACCGACGTCAAACCTCTCAAAACTTCAGCTACCATAGAAAAGGCTGAAAGTCCTCAAGTTGAATCAAAAAGTATTTTGAAATCAAAGGAAGAAGAGAACGCTCAAAAAGATAATCGTGCTATTATTAACGGCGGTTTGGACCTCAAGCATATTCAATACGAGGGGCAACCCGCAACTGCTGCCACTATGGTCTACAGCATTTATAACGGTGGTTCTCAACGATACATCGTTTCTGGGTCTGGTATTTTCGTAGCTCCTAACGTTTTCTTGACAGTTGCTCATAACTTTTTAGATAAAGATGGGAACGTTCGTGGTGGAAACTCAGCACGTTTCTACTACAATCTAGGATCCAACGCTCCCGTTAAGAATTCTCAACCAAATTCAGGAAATACCACACTCTTTCAAGAGAAAGATATCCACTTCTGGAATAAAGAAGAGTTTAGCAAGGGATATCAGAATGACTTGGCAGCAGTTGTAGCGCCTGTCCCTGTACAAATTGCAAGCCCAAATAAAGCAGCAACTTTTGTGCCACTCGCTGAGCATAAGACTTACAAAGCAGGGGATCCTGTCAGCACGATTGGCTATCCAACTGACTCTAGTTCGAAAGAACTCAAGCAACCTATCGTAGCTGGCCAACTCTATAAAGCTGACGGCAAGGTAAAATCCGTTGATCCTTATGATGACAAGGGAGCTACTGGCATCACTTACCAAACAACTTCTGTGTCTGGTTTGTCTGGTGGTGGACTTATCAATGGTGATGGAAAAGTCATCGGCGTACACCAACACGGAACTGTTGACAGCGGTGTCCCTGAGAAAGACCGCTTTGGTGGTGGACTTGTCCTCTCTCCTGAACAACTCAAATGGGTTAAAGAACTCATTGCAAAATATGGTGTCAAGGGCTGGTATCAAGGTGATAATGGCAAACGTTATTACTTTACACCCGAAGGTGAAATGCTTAGAAATAAGACAGCTGTCATCGGAGAAAATCAGTACTCCTTTGATGAGAGCGGTGTCGCTACTCTAGTCAAGGGAATTGATTACGGACGCGTCCTTATCCAGCACGTGGATGAAGCAGGCAATACAGTCAAAGAAAATGATACTTTCTTAGACAAAACAGAAGTGGGAACTGGCTTTGACTATGATTTCAAGAAAGCAATCACTCCAACCGAATTCTACAAGCAAAATCTAGAAAAATATCAAATTGTTTCTATCGATGGTGTAGCAATCAATCAACAACTAAAAGATGAGTGGAACCACAATGTCGTTAGCAAGACAGCTCCTGGAACCCGTATCATCAAGGTAGTCTATAAAGTCAACAAAGGCTCTTTCAAAGTTTACTACCGTCAAAAAGGAACAACTTCTGAACTAGCTGAGGCGACAGTTGATAACAATGACGGTCAAGAGTACGACGTTTCCTTTGTCAACACCTTCCATGCAAAAGACATTGCTGGATACCGTCCAGTCAAGGCTAGTTTGGAAGCAACCATCCAGCATAAAGGTGTGAATGAAGTCGTCTTTGAATACGAACCAATCGCTGATACATCCAATCCAACGACTGCGACTCCTCCAGTTGCTCATCCAGAAGATAAAGAAACTGAGATTGGCAATCATGGACCTCTTCCAAGCAAGGCCCAACTCGATTACCACAAGGAAGAATTGGCGGCCTTCATTCACTACGGAATGAACACTTATACTAATTCCGAGTGGGGAAATGGAAAAGAAGACCCTCGATACTTCAATCCAACCAACTTGGATACAGATCAGTGGATCCGTACCCTGAAGGAAACGGGCTTCAAACGAACCATTATGGTGGTTAAACACCACGACGGTTTCGTTGCTTACCCATCTAAGTATACGGATCATACCGTAGCTGCTAGCCCATGGAAAGATGGAAAGGGTGACCTTCTCGAAGAAGTTTCCAAGTCTGCTAGCAAGTACGACATGAATATGGGTGTTTACTTGTCACCATGGGATGCCAACCATCCTAAATACCATGTCGCAACCGAAAAGGAATACAACCAATACTATCTCAACCAACTGAAAGAAATCCTTGGAAATCCGAAATACGGAAATAAAGGCAAATTCATCGAAGTTTGGATGGACGGTGCGCGTGGTAGCGGTGCCCAAAAAGTAACCTACACCTTTGATGAATGGTTCAAATACATCAAAGAAGCTGAAGGAGATATCGCCATCTTCTCTGCTCAACCGACAAGCGTTCGCTGGATCGGAAATGAACGTGGTATCGCAGGTGACCCTGTCTGGCATAAAGTCAAAAAGGCCAATATCACAGACGATGTGAAAAACGAATACCTCAACCACGGTGACCCAGATGGTGATATGTACTCTGTAGGGGAAGCCGACGTTTCGATCCGTTCTGGCTGGTTCTACCATGACAATCAACAGCCGAAATCACTCAAAGAGTTGATGGATATCTACTTCAAGTCTGTTGGTCGTGGAACCCCACTCCTTCTCAATATTCCACCAAATAAAGAAGGGAAATTTGCAGATGCGGATGTGGCTCGCTTGAAGGAGTTCAAGGCAACTCTAGACCAAATGTATGCGACTGACTTTGCCAAAGGTGCCACTGTAACAGCAAGTTCTACTCGTCAGAACCACCTCTACAAAGAAAGTCATCTGACTGACGGTAAAGATGATACGAGCTGGGCGCTCTCAAATGATGCCACAACGGGTAGTTTCACAGTCGATTTAGGACAAAAGAGACGTTTTGACGTTGTCGAACTCAAAGAAGATATCGCTAAAGGTCAACGTATCTCTGGTTTCAAGATTGAAGTTGAAATCAACGGACGCTGGGTGACTTACGGAGAAGGTTCAACTGTTGGTTACCGTCGCTTGATCCAAGGTAAGCCTGTAGAGGCACAAAAAATCCGTGTGACCATCACTGGAGCACAAGCTACACCAATCTTGAACAACTTCTCTGTATACAAAACACCAAGTAGTATCGAAAAGACAGACGGATACCCTCTTGGACTTGAATACCACTCAAACACAGCAGCGGATACAGCCGGTACAACTTGGTACCATGAATCTGAAGGTGTTCGTGGCACTTCTATGTGGACCAATCAAAAAGACGCCAAAGTAAGCTATACCTTCACAGGAACCAAGGCCTATGTCGTCTCTACAGTCGACCCAGGTCATGGAGAAATGTCCGTCTACGTTGATGGCCAAAAAGTTGCGGATGTGCAAACTAAGAATGCTAGCCGTAAACGTAGTCAAAAAGTCTTTGAAACAGGCGATTTAGCACCTGGCCAACACACTATTACCCTCGTTAATAAAACAGGTGAACCAATTGCTACAGAAGGGATTTACACCCTAAACAATGATAGCAAAGGGATGTTTGAACTCGAGTCTACTAACTACGAAGTCGAAAAAGGAAAGCCAGTCACTGTTAAAATTAAACGTGTTGGTGGGAGCAAGGGAACTGCTACTGTTCGATTCATTACGGAACCTGGAACTGGAGTTCACGGTAAAGTTTACCAAGATACAACTCAAGATGTGACTTTTGAAGATGGAGAAACAGAAAAGACTGTTACCATCCCAACGATTGACTTTACAGAACAAGCCGACTCTGTCTTTGACTTCAAAGCCAAGCTCACTTCGGTTTCTGATGGTGCCTTGCTCGGTTTTGCTACCGATGCAACGATTCAGGTGATGAAAGCCGAATTGCTAATTAAGGATCAAACAAGCTATGATGACCAAGCTAGTCAGTTGGATTACAGTCCTGGCTGGAACCACGAAACCAATTCCGCAGACAAATACCAAAAGACGGAGTCTTGGGCTTCCTTTGGTCGCTTAACTGACGAGCAAAAGAAAAAGACAACTGTAACAGCTTACTTCTACGGTACTGGACTTGACATCAAGGGATTTGTAGATCCAGGTCACGGTATCTACAAGGTCTTCTTAGATGGTAAAGAAGTTCCTTACCAAGATGGCATGGGAAATTCTTCGACTATTGATGGCAAGAAATACTTTAGCGGTCACGCTGCCCAACGCCAAGGCAATCAAACTCTGGTTAGCCTAAAAGGTCTTGATGAAAACTTGCACGCAGTCACCCTTCAACTAGATCCTGATCGAAACGATTTGTCTCGAAATATCGGTATCCAGGTGGATCAATTCATCACTCGTGGTGATGGAAGCGAACTCTACAGCAAAAAAGAGCTTCTTCAATCCATCACTAAATGGAAGGACGATTTGGCTAACTTTGACCCAACAGGATTGAAAAATACACCTACTGCACGCCAAGCTTTCCAAGCAAATCTAGACAAATTGAGAAACCAACTCAGCGCTGAAACTGTAGATGCTCAGGATGTTATGTTGACAGTAAGTACTTTGCAAGATATTCTCAGCAAGGACGAAAACTACCAAAAACCTGGCGAAGAACCTAGTCCAGAACAGCCCGCTGAACCGAAACAGCCGGAAATCGAATACAATAAGGCCATGGCTAGCTTGACAGAAGCCATCGAGAAAAAAGTCGGTGAGCTTGGAACTAACAATGAAGCTAAGAGGAAATTAATTGAACTTGCAAACCAAGCAATCGCTGCAATTCAAGAGGCCAAGACTCAAGAAGAAGTTAATAAAGCGCTAGAATCCGCTCTTGAACAAATTAGCAAGCTTGAAGCAGCTAAGCCTGAGAAGCCAGCTGAACCAGAGAAACCGGCTGAACCAGAGAAACCAGCTGAACCAGAGAAACCAGCTGAGCCTGAGAAACCAGCTCAACCTGAGAAACCGGCTGAACCAGAGAAACC
>CAUSRF010000058.1:0-6904 GCA_963534275.1 uncultured Streptococcus sp. | reverse complement strand
GGTATCATCCAACTCAGGCATAACCTCTACGGATGTAAATGAAGTATGGCGACGTTTGGCTGAGTCAAATGGTGAAATACGGACCAAACGGTGAACACCCATTTCCGACTTGAGAAGGCCATATGCATTTGGACCTTCAAACGACAAGGTCACCGACTTGATACCAGCTTCATCACCTGCTTGATAATCCAATACTTCCACTTTAAAACCTTTGGCATTTCCATAACGAGTATACATACGGAGCAACATATCGCCCCAGTCCTGAGCCTCAGTCCCGCCTGAACCTGGATGGATTTCCAAGATTGCATTATTATGGTCATAAGGTTCTGACAAGAGAAGTGTCATTTCGTAACTGGTCATCATCTTATCCAGTTCTGTCAACTGTTCAACCAGTTCATCACGTACAGACTCGTCTTCTACTAAAAAGTCCAATAAAATTTCAACTTCATCCTGCAACTCTTCCATCTTACGGAAGGTGTTGTAGGTGTTTTTTAATTCATTTAATTCTTGCGACGTTTTTTGGGCCGCGATATTATCGTTCCAAAAATCAGGTTCTGTCATCTTGTTTTCCAAGATGGCAATCTCTTCCTCTAAACCTTCGAGGTCAAAGAGACCCCCTGAAAGAAGCTAATTTTTCACGATTTGCGTCAATTTTTTGACGAATTTCTGAAATGTCCATAAATACTCCTTTATCACATCGTTTCATTATACCACATTCTCTCATTTCTTTCCATATTTTGCTTGTTATTTCAAATTGTATACAAAAAAGAGGGCTTTCACCCTCCATATTTATAACTTTTTAGCAGAGGTTCGAGCAATTTCCTCTACTTGGATACCTTGCGCTTCAAATTTCTCCTTCAGAGAAGTTAAATCACTTGTTCCATCAATTTGAACCTCAATCACGACCTTGCCGTCCTTGCGCGGAATATTAACCGTGTGAGAAATATTTAGATTTTCCTCAACGATTAAAGTTACAATCTTGCCTAAAACACCAACCTCATTTTCCGTAATAAACCGAACACGAATCCCTTCCTCGCCGTAGCCAGCAATTTCTAAAAAAGCCTGGAAAACATCACGATCTGTAATTACACCATAAACCTGTTGGTTATCCACAACTGGAAGAATACCGATCTTATTCTTCAACATGAGATAGGTCGCATCTTCTAGACTAGCATAACCCGACACAGTGATGACATCCCGAATCATAACATCTTTGACTTTAGTCTTATTGAGAAGATAATTCATCTCATAGATAGAGAGGCTGGTTGCTTTAGATGGGCTGGCTTCCGCAATGGTTCCTTCTGTTACCAGACCAACTAATTGGTCATTTTCGATAACAGGTAAACGGTGCAAGCCTTGCTCGCGCATCAAATCTGCTGCATGTGCTACAGTCGTATCTGGACTGATATAAACTACCTTGCGGGTCATAAAATCTTTAACTGCCATGAGACATCTCCTTCTTTATTGCTACTATAATTATACACTTTCTTACAAAAACTATCAAACGCTTTCATCTCTTTTTCAAGATTCTGTAACATTCAATCACAAAAAAAGAGAGAAACAGCCTTCTCTCTTAAACTTAAATAGTAATGAAGTCTCGATCCTTAAGCATATAGCGTTTTAACGGAGTTAAGCTAGCTAGCCAGTACAATAGACCTCCAAAAATCGCTGTAAAGCCACTACCAGTTGTAAGCAGGAACACAGGACTCTGAATGTGCTTTGTTATAGGATTGTAAACAAATAGTACTGCAACTAACAAGGAAATGATTACACAAGATAATCCCACCAGGTTAAAGCCATTTGTAAACTCATAGGCGTCATGTCCTTCTAGGAAATAGGCTGAATGCAAATCAAGTTTTCGTTTTCTTAAGATAAAGTAGTCTACAACGATCATTCCGATAATGGGTCCTTGAATATAGGCAGCCAGCGAGATGAAGGAACCGAAGTATTCATCCACTCCTCCCCAGATGGTGAGTAGGCTCACGTAAACCATGGCAATCCAAACCATTAGTTTATAGCTTACTTTAGGCATCCCGCTTTTTACAATCATACAGTTCACGTACGATCCTGTACCCTGAGTTCCAATATTAGCAAAAGCTACCAGTAGTAAACTTAAAAGGGCAAAGGCAGGAGTGCTCAACGTTGAAAGCATCGTCGTTGGGTCACTTTCATAGACACCTGTTTTGACAAACATAGCTAGAGCCATGACTCCACCTGTCGCAGCGAAGAATGGCGCAACAACCCCATACGATAATGCTGTAGCCCAATAGCCACTGCGTTCTGATTTTGCCAAGCGTGGTAAGACAAAGGCTTGTGTAGACCAAGAAAAGGCTACGGCCACATTCCCTTCCCCTGACATCATAAAACGTTCAATCGGTGTCAAATTTTCTTGGATGGCAGGTTGGACATTCATAATATCCCTAATCGGAACCGCAACAAAACAGATCCCAACGATGATTAGCCCGACAAATAACAAGGCTACCACTAGAAAGCGATTAGTGCCTTTAATCACCTCTGGACCCCCAAGTGCAATCAGCGTTCCAAGGAGAACACAGAGGGTGCCTAGAATCGGCGCCCATACTCCCTTGTCTAAACCAAGTCCAAAGTTATTTGCCAAATGAATCATGGAGCTGGCAAAAAGATTGGCGGTAACAGCGTACCAACCAAAATTTGCCAAACTAATCACAGTTGATAGAACAGCTACCCCTTTTCTACCTAGAACAGCTCTCAACCAAATCCATAAATCAATTCCATATTTAACAGCAAACAAAATTGGGAGACATTCAATAAAGACCCAGATAATATTGAAACTAAAAATATTAATCAACATTTGATTAAAGGTCAAATATTGAGCTACATAAGCTCCTTGGGTATAACACCAAGTTGCGATGGCAAAACCACTTGTCGATAAGAAGAGATCCCAGAAAGAATACTGACGATCCTTGTTGGTCATAGGAACGATTCCCGTTATGGTCTCCTGTTGAATGAAGTCATTCATCTTGGACATTTTATTGAATACCTCCTGTCATGGCTAAAATAATCAGAACATGATTGACTAGAATCATGCCAATACTAATGTAAAATTAACTTTCAAAAAAGAGGAAGCGAATAGATATAGATTAAGGTTTTCATTTATCCTTAAATCGTAACAGAGTCCCGATCCTTGATCATATAGCGTTTTAAAGGAGTTAAGCTAGCTAACCAGTACAGTAAACCTCCAAAAATCGCAGTAAAGCCACTACCCGTTGTGATTAAAAAGATTGGGCTTTGAATCTGTGCTGTTACAGGGTTATAAACAAATAGTACTGTAACCAATAAGGAGATAAATACACAAGACAAGCCAACCATGTTAAATCCTTTGGTAAACTCGTAGGCGTCATGACCTTCAAGGAAATAAGCTGAACGCAAGTCGAGTTTTCGTTTTCTTAAGATAAAGTAATCGACAACAATCATACCAATAATTGGCCCCTGAATATAGGCGGCTAGTGAGATGAAGGATCCGAAATACTCTTCCACTCCTCCCCAGATGGTGAGTAGACTCACGTATACCATGGCAATCCAAACCATTAGCTTATAACTTACTTTAGGCATCCCACTTTTTACAATCATACAGTTCACGTATGATCCTGTTCCTTGGGTTCCAATATTGGCAAAGGCTACTAGTAGTAGACTTAGGAGTGCAAAAGCTGGAGTACTTAGAGTTGATAGCATCGTTGTTGGATCACTTTCATAAACACCTGTTTTGACAAACATGGCTAGAGCCATCACTCCACCAGTCGCAACGAAGAAGGGCGCAACAACTCCGTATGATAAGGCTGTAGCCCAATAACCACTGCGTTCTGATTTTGCCAAACGTGGCAAGACCAATGCTTGTGTAGACCAAGAGAAGGCAAAGGCCACATTTCCTTCCCCAGAAAGCATGAAGCGTTCTAATGGAGTTAAATCTCCTTGGGTAGCTGGTTGAATGTTCATAATGTCAGTAATAGGAACGGCTACAAAACAGATTCCAACGATAATCAGACCGACAATCAATAAGGCGATTACCAAGAAGCGATTGGTCCATTTGATCACCTCTGGACCTCCAAGAGCAATCAGCGTTCCAAGGAGAACACAGAGAGTACCTAAAATCGGTGCCCATACTCCCTTGTCTAAACCAAGCCCAAAATTATTTCCCAAGTGGATCATAGAATTGGCAAAAAGATTAGCCGCAACGGCATACCAGCCAAAGTTAGCCAAGCTAATAATGGTTGATAGCAAGGCTACCCCTTTTTTTCCTAAGACAGCCCTCAACCAAATCCACAAATCAATTCCATACTTAACGGCAAACAAAATTGGGAGACATTCAATGAAGACCCAGATAATATTAAAACTAAAAATATTGATCAACATTTGATTAAAGGTCAAATATTGAGCTACATAAGCTCCTTGGGTATAACACCAAGTTGCGATGGCAAAACCACTTGTTGACAGGAAGAGATCCCAGAAAGAATACTGACGATCCTTGTTGGTCATGGGAACAATTCCCGTTATGGTCTCCTGTTGAATAAAGTCATTCATCTTAGACATTTTATTGAATACCTCCTGTCATGGCTA
The DNA here is from genome assembly GCA_963534275.1 of uncultured Streptococcus sp. Lineage (GTDB taxonomy): Bacteria > Bacillota > Bacilli > Lactobacillales > Streptococcaceae > Streptococcus. The sequence continues at coordinate 2,311 of CAUSRF010000058.1, read as the reverse complement.
GTATAATCAAAATGAGGTTGACTATGACTAGGGCGATGACTATAGTAAAGTCACTTTTTAAAAATGGCTGAGCAAACACATAGTTTGGTGATTCCATTTCTTCTAGCCTTCTTTTCGTTTCATGTGCTACTAATTCTTCAATTTCTGATGTCGGTTTCATCTCAATTCTCCTCTAAATACAAATCTAGTGCAATTTGCCCATACTGCTTGGTATAACGATACCAGATATAAAGAAATTCACCTACTGGTTTTCCAACGCTTTCTTGGAACAGGGCCCACAAAAACCAATAATATGAAGTCACTGATACATAGGCCAAGTAGTGGCGTTTGGTTATCTTGTCTGGAACTTCTTGTAAATAGATTTCAAGCACCTTTTCAGCTTCTTCTACTGTATAATTTGAACAGCCAATAAAGGTTCCCAAATCTCCTGCTGGATCTCCCATACCAGAATATTCCCAATCAATCAAGCTCATTTCTCCAGCTTCATTCAACAAAAAATTCGGGCTATAAGAGTCTCCATGGCAGAGAACCTTTTTCGCTTGATCTTCTTGTAAAAACTTCTCGAGAACTGAGACATTCTTATCCAACTCTTCAAGTCCATCAAATTCAAAACGATTGCTGGCTTTTAATTTTTGTCTAAAATCATCAATTCCCTCAAATTGATCAAAGGAATGATCTGTTTTTTCTCCAGATTGGTGCAAGCGTCTCAAGAGCTCCATTGCTTTTGCCACATCATCCCAGTTATTATAATCTAGTTGCTTGGCATTGGGAATAAATTCTGAAATTTTCCAGCCTTCATCCTTGTTCATGGCGACAAAAGTACGGTCAATCTTTAATTTTGCAGCAATTTCCATGGAAGCGGCTTCACTAGCACGATCAATATAATTTTCAGTCCCCCTACCCGGATGACGGTAAACATATTTCTTCCCTAGACAGTCAAATGAAAACGAAGTGTTGGTTAGACCATCTTTTAGAGGTTTGATATTGACAATATCTGAAGCTACACATCCTAATGTCTTACAAATATTATCAATGATTTCCGAATTCGTATTCACCAAATAGTGTTCATCAAACTGACGCAACTCATCTAGTGAATCAAACTCCTTAACAATATCTGCTGAATAATGCCGAGCTTCCAAAGGAAGCTCCTTGACGTGACGACTATAGTAATCTTCCCAGAGCTGTTCGCGATAGGGTTCGTGCTTAAATTCAGTTTCTAAAATATCTACAAATTTTTCACTAAATGCACGATCAAAATAAACATGCCCCACCATAGCCCAAGTATTCGTTCCACCGATTTGAATATCGATGATTGTGTGATTGGAGTCTTCCTTAGAGCAGTATTCGTCTGTGTCTCCTTCTGCAAATATAGTCGAATAATAACCTCTATAAATGTATCGTTCAAACGGATTTTCCACAAAATAATTATCCGACGAGCAAATGTAAGTGTTAGAAAGCTGATCTCTGACTAGCATGAGAGAAGAACAGTTGTTGTACTTGTAGTAATCATTATTTACAACGATTTTAACGCCAAATTTTTCTGCCAGATAGAACATTTTTTCTTGCAGATAGCCTACAATAACTGTAATATCCTCTACACCAACTTCTTGTAACTGCTTAATTTCTCTCTCAATCAAACGCTCACCTTTGACTTGGAGCAATCCTTTTGGTAGCTCATAAGACAAAGGTGCAAAGCGGCTACTCATACCTGCTGCCATGATAATGGCATTCTTCACCTGATACGGAGTTAAAGCCTCCTCACCTAGGTCAGTTAAGTGATTTTCCTCACCGATCCACTTCTTTTCTTTACATTCCTTGAGAAGGTTATTCAACGCCCCCAAAGAGATGTCTAGCTGTTCAGCCAATTGTCTCTGCGTAAAGTTTTCATCTTTGTGAGTCAACAAAAAACGTAAAAGTTTAAATTGTTTTTCTGATAGCATATCTTCAGCCTCTTTTGTTCAATATTTTTATTTATTTAATTATATTATGAACGCATACTTTTGTCAAGCCAGATTCTATATTAAGAAAACGGGTGCTCAAATCAAGTCCATCAAAATAGTGACCAAACGAAGAAAGAGCCCCAATTTGGAGCTCTTCAAATTCATCTACAAAACAATCCACTGGATTTGATGATTGCTTACATAATCCTTATCTGCCGACTAAAAAGATCCCCCGGACTATAGGGTATTGCTTGCGCAATCTCCATCCGCCGACTAAAACAATCCACTGGATTGTTTTAGCCACCTAGGTATGCTTTTCTGACTTCATCTGATGCTGCGAGTTCTTTTCCTGTTCCTGATAGGACAATCTT
>CAUSRF010000057.1:0-7089 GCA_963534275.1 uncultured Streptococcus sp. | reverse complement strand
TTCCTTTCCAGGCAAATGAAACCTGTTTTTCTAACACTTCATTATATCATATTTTTAGTGATTTTCGATAGGAAAATCCATACAAAAACAAGACAGATAAATGTCCATCTTGTTTTTCCTCTTGTTTATATTACTCATAACGAAGGGCTTCAATCGGATCAAGCTTAGAGGCTTTATTGGCCGGTAAGACACCAAATATCATACCAACGCTGGCTGACACAGCCAAGCTAAAGAGAGCAATTGGGAGGGAAACCCCAACTTCGATGCCTGCAATCATATTTTGCAACAAGATACCTGCTAACATTGTCAAGCCTGCTGCACTGACTAGGCCGATGATCCCACCTAGCAAGGTCAAGATCATGGACTCGATCAAAAACTGTACTAAGATATTAGCCCGTGTAGCTCCGAGAGCCTTCCGCAGACCAATCTCACGCGTACGTTCTGTCACCGAAACCAGCATGATGTTCATAACTCCAGTTCCACCAACAAAGAGTGAAATCCCTGCGATGGCACTGATAATTGTGGTTATAAAACCAAAGAGTTTTTGAACTTCTTCAAAGGTTGCTGTTTCATCCGCAACTTGATATTCTCCTTGATGTACTCCTGATATTTCTGTCATTCTGCGTGCGAGTTCTGGTCCTAAAGTCGGAGTAAGACTTGTATCATTTACACGAAAGACAACATTAGAGATTTCATCCATATTAAAATTAACAGCAACAGATGTATTGGTTGTAATTGGCAAACCTCCGATACCAAACATCTTTGCAGTTTTAGCCTCAGAACTTGTGTATACTCCGATAACTCGATAATGAAAGTTATTAACTGAGATTATCTGATTAAGAGCTGCCTGTGGTGAGTCAAAAAGACTGTTAGCCAGTTCTTCATCAAGTAAGATCACACTTGCAAAATCTCTGTAATCTTGTTCTCTTAGACTCCTACCAGCGATTATTTCATTTTCAGTGGCAGTCATATAAGTCATATTACCACCTGTTAAACTAGCCTGCTCAACTTTTTTATCTTTATAAGTCAGAGTAACATTTATACTATTCGTCACAAAGTAACTATCTACACCCTTTAGTTTAGCGGCTTCCTTAACCCATGCTTCCTGTGTCTTGGGTGGGACAACATAAGCTGTATCCTCTCGACCAGACAGTGTTAGAGAAGACTGTTTTTGGGTAAAAGAGCCGTCCTTACTTTTAATAGGCGAAAAAAAGACCTGAATATTTTTCTGAGATTTGGTCATATTTTTATTGACCTGACGAGACATAGAGTCTCCCAGAGCCATGATGACAACTACTGAAGATACTCCTATAATAATCCCAATCATCGTCAAAAATGAACGCATCTTGTGTGCCATAATCGATGAAAAGGCAAATTTCAGATTTTCCATCTTAATGCCCCTCCCCTTCTAAATGCCCACTATCAGATGCAATAACCCCATCACGGATTACAATCTGACGTTTTGCATAAGCTGCAATCTCAGGCTCATGCGTGACCATAATAATGGTCCTTCCTTCTTCATTTAACTCCACCAAAAGTTCCATGATTTGGCTTCCTGTCCTTGTATCCAAAGCTCCAGTTGGTTCATCTGCCAGGATAATCGAAGGATTGTTGACAAGGGCACGTGCAATAGCTACCCGTTGTTTTTGTCCACCAGATAATTCCGAAGGCAAGTGGTGACTTCTATCAGTCAAATCTACCTTTTTCAAATAGGTCTCTGCCAATTTACGGCGTTTGGAAGCTGAAACTCCAGCATATATTAAAGGCAATTCAACATTCTGAAGGGCATCTAGTTTGGACAAAAGAAAGAATTGTTGAAAGACAAAACCAATCTCTTGATTACGGACTTTGGCCAACTGTTTTTCATCTAATCGAGCCACTTCCTGCCCCTCTAAGTAATACTCACCACTAGTTGGAGTGTCCAACATTCCAATAGTATTCATAAGAGTAGATTTTCCCGAACCTGATGGTCCCATAATGGCAACAAACTCTCCCTCATTCACTTCCAAGTTGATATTTTTCAAAACCTGCAGTTCCTGATCTCCATTTCGATAACTCCTACAGATATTTTTTAGACTAATTAGTTTCTTCATCAGCCTTCACCTCTTTTCCTTCTTCCAAGGAAGTTGTTGGATTACTGATGACTTTAGCCCCATTTGTCAAACCAGAAGTGATTTCTTGGTTTTCTGCGTCAGCATTTCCTAAGCTAACTTCGATTTTCTTAGCCTTATTCTCTTCGTCAACAACCCAGACATAGTTTTTACCTTCTTCTTCTACGATGCTGGTTAATGGTACCAGAAGAGATGTGCTGTCGCTTTTAACTTCTACACTAACAGAAAATCCTTGTTTCAACTCACCGATATCACTCGTCACTTCAATAGTGTATGGATATTTAGAGCCGACATTAGATGCACCTGTACCATTACTTCCATCAGCACCATTCTTTGAATAAGTTGCGATATAGTTGATCTTCCCTGTCCACGTTTTATCTGGGTAGACTTTGGATGTGAAGGTCACTTCTTGTCCAACTGAAAGCTTGGCAAGGTTGTACTCTGACAGTTCACCTTTTACTTGCAAATTATCATTGCTCACTACATGGATCATGACCTTGCCATTACCTGCAGAAGATTTGGAGAGATCGCGATTTACCTCTACAACTGTTCCTTCTATTGTACTTAGGATAGTTGTAGCATCTAATTGAGCCTTTGCTTTTTTAACTTGTGCTTCTGCATCTGCGCGGTTATCACAAGCATCCTTAATCTGAGAATCAAGGGAAGATACTGTGCTAGCATCTGAACCACCATATTCTTCATAATAAGTCAAGGCCTTACTTCGTGATTCCCTCAATTCATTGATTTGACGATCAATCTTTGCTACTGCACGATTGGCAGCATCGTATGCTGCCTGAGCATCAGAACTATTGTATTTTACTAACGCTTGTCCTCCACTCACCTTGTCGCCAACAGAGACTAAAATTTCTTCAATCTCACCCATACTTGCATCAAAGTATACATACTGTTCATTTTTTACAGTAACAGTACCAGATAAGAGAATAGATGAGGCAACCGTTCCTTCTTTGGCAACAACCAAATGAGAGGGGGCATCTTTAACAGCAGCCTGAGAAGGTTGTCTAAAAAGTAAAATCCCCATAGCCCCGACAATAACAACACTTGCAGTTCCAATAGATGTGTAAAATTGCCATTTTTTTCTTTTCGTATTTTTCTTCATCCCAAAACACCTTTCATATTTTCCATTAAAGACCATTATATCAAATTTATCCACTCTGAACAATGATTGTACCGTGAGAAAAGAGAAGCATTCCAAAACTCACTTTCAGCTTCTTTCTGGTACATCAATTGTACTAGTTACACAATACATCTTATTTCTATATTTAGCAAGCAATTTCAACTTTTTACTTATGCCGTAGCAGATTTTTGCATTCAAAAAGTAAAAACGATAGAATATGACTATCAAAGCTATAAGGAGTTTTCTATGAGAGAATACGATATCATCGCCATCGGGGGAGGGAGTGGTGGAATTGCCACTATGAACCGAGCTGGTGAACACGGAGCTAAAGCAGCTGTTATCGAAGAGAAAAAATTAGGTGGAACTTGTGTAAACCTTGGCTGTGTTCCTAAGAAAATCATGTGGTATGGAACCCAAATCGCTGAAAGCTTCCACCACTACGGCCCTGACTACGGGTTTACGAGTTCAGATGTTCAATTTGATTTCGCCAAGCTTCGTCAAAACCGTGAAGCCTACATTGATCGCGCTCGCTCATCTTATGATGGAAGTTTCAAGCGTAACGGGATTGATTTGATTGAGGGTCGTGCTCATTTTGTTGATTCCCACACCGTCAGCGTCAATGGCGAATTGATTCGTGCCAAGCATATCGTGATTGCGACTGGCGCTCATCCAAACATCCCAACTATTCCTGGAGCTGAACTCGGTGGTAGCTCAGACGATGTCTTTGCTTGGGAACAACTTCCTAAATCCGTTGCTATTCTTGGCGCTGGCTATATCGCGGTTGAGCTAGCAGGTGTTCTTCATGCACTCGGTGTAAAAACTGATTTGTTCGTTCGTCGCGACCGTCCTTTGCGTGGTTTTGATAGCTACATCGTTGAAGGTCTTGTCAATGAAATGGAAAAAACGGGTCTACCTTTGCACACCCATAAGGTACCGGTCAAACTAGAAGAATCAGAGCAAGGCATTACGATTCATTTTGAAGACGGTTCTAGTCACACTGCAAGCCAAGTTATCTGGGCTACCGGCCGCCGTCCAAATGTAGACGGGTTGGAGTTAGAAAAGGCTGGAGTTACACTCAACGAACGAGGATTTATCCAAGTTGATGAGTATCAAAATACAGTTGTAGATGGCATCTACGCCCTTGGAGACGTGACTGGTGAGAAGGAACTAACTCCAGTAGCCATCAAGGCAGGACGTACCCTATCTGAACGTCTCTTTAATGGGAAAACAAGTGCTAAGATGGACTACTCCACTATCCCTACCGTTGTCTTCTCCCACCCAGCGATCGGAACTGTCGGGTTGACTGAAGAAGAAGCTATCAAAGAATACGGCCAAGCTCACATTAAAGTCTACAAGTCAAGCTTTGCATCTATGTACTCTGCCGTAACAAACCATCGTCAGGAATCTCGCTTCAAACTCATCACCGCCGGTGCTGATGAAAAAGTTGTTGGCCTTCACGGACTAGGTTACGGAGTGGATGAGATGATTCAAGGATTTGCTGTTGCCATCAAAATGGGAGCAACCAAGGCAGACTTTGATGCTACAGTAGCTATCCACCCAACTGCTTCTGAAGAATTTGTGACCATGCGCTAATTATCGAAAGAGACCTCAAGAGGTCTCTTTTTACATGCAAAATCGGCTGTTACAAATTTGTTACCTAATCATAAAAAATAGGTTGACTTTTTCTTCTGACTTAGTATAATAGTTACTATAATTTTGAAAGAGGTTAACAGTTTTGAAAAAAGCTCATATCTACGCTGTCCCTGCTATCGGTGCTGCTCTCATCGCCGTTTTGGCACAAATCAGTCTACCTATCGGTCCTGTCCCCTTCACTCTACAAAACTTCGCAATCGGTCTAATTGCTACTGTTTTTAGACCCAGAGAAGCAGTCCTATCTGTTGCTCTCTATCTCCTACTGGGTGCTATCGGCTTACCTGTATTTGCAGGGGGAGGAGCTGGATTCCACGTTTTAGTCGGTCCAAGTGCAGGTTATCTTTGGTTCGACCTTGTCTATGCTGGACTTACATCCTATCTCATCCATCAAAATAGTGGCTATATTCGTATTTTCCTAGCCAACCTCTTAGGCGATTCCCTCGTCTTTGTCGGAGGGATTCTCAGCCTCCACTTCCTTGCTGGGATGCCATTTGATAAGGCACTAGCAGTTGGTGTCCTTCCCTTTATTCTCCCTGATCTTGGTAAAATCATTGCCATTAGTTTCATTGGTCGTCCCCTACTAGAACGATTGAAAAACATCGCTTATTTCTCAAGATAAAAAAATGAGCCTGGAACAATAGTCCCGTGGCTCTTTTACTGATTGCCTTTGAAGGCATCCACCATTACTTGAAATTCTTCATTTGTAAGGGTGATTCCTTTTCCCATCTTGGTATGATCAGGGCTCCAAGTTCGAATATCAAACTTTGCTGGCGCTCCATTAAAACTAACTCGGTTTAGTTCTTTTGTCCATCCTTTTTCATTTTCAGACAAGGTCAGTAAGTGTTCTTCGATTTCAAATGTAAATTCTGCCATTTTTAACTCCTTTTTGTGATATGCTTTCTATAGTCTATTCGTAAAAATCTTGTAGTTTTTAGGAAAATTTTATATAATGTGGATAGATAAGAAGGGAGATGCCTATGAGGTACACATTCAAGCAAGTCTTAGATAAGATACGAGACTTTCTCAGTGGACATGATGAACAAGATTATTCTGAAAACGACTCCCTTATTAGCACAATTGAACAGGCAATCCAGAAAAAAACAGCTGTTCATGTCATACTCGCTGAGACAAGTTTTACAGGTGACATTGTCAAATATGATGTCAGTCGTCAGCAGATTATTGTCAAAAATTTTACCAGAAATGTGACACGTATTATCCGAATCGCTGATATCAAAAGGCTACGTTTTGTCCCATCCACTGTCCAGAGAGCTCAAAAAAATAGATTTAAGAAAGAGTGAGATGTTCATGCATCCCACTCTTTTCCTTAACGGATTTGTTCAAAATGAAGGTGAACTGCGATGTGGTCACCGTACCCACTTCTCTCCAAATCACGTTGCAAGCGATAAGAGATATAGTGCTCTGCAATGGTGATGTAACCTGCTCCTAGTAAACGATTTTCAACCATTGATTGGATCATACTGATAGTCGCACGTTCTACTTTTGCTTCTTCCAAGTCCAAGACTACTTTTTTAGTGACTTGAGCTAGGTTTTGACGTAGGTCATCAGTCAAAACATAAACTGTCTGCGCTGCTTTTAGGACAGCTTGGTAAATTTTATCTGGATCAAAGTCGGCAACTTCTCCGTTACGTTTGATTACTTGCATAGGATTCTCCTTTATTCTTTGTTTTCTTTGATTTCTGCCAGCATTTTTTCTTCTTCTACTGTCAGTTGATAGTTTTCTAGCAAATCCGGTCTGCGCTCGTAGGTTTTCTTTAGACTTTCGTAAAGTCGCCACTGGCGAATCTTTTCATGGTGGCCACTCATGAGCACATCTGGCACCACCATACCTCGATAGTCATAAGGGCGTGTATATTGGGGATATTCGAGGAGTCCTGAAGAAAAACTATCGTCTTGGTGACTAGACTCCTTGCCAATCACTTCTGGAATCAAGCGAACCGTAGCATCAATCATGGTCATGGCTGCTAATTCACCACCAGTCAAGACATAATCTCCTAGGGAAATTTCATCGGTTACCAAGGTCTTGATGCGCTCGTCATACCCTTCGTAGTGACCGCAGATAAAGATCAGTTCCTCTTCTTTGGCCAAATCTTCAGCGTAGGCTTGATTGAACTGTTTCCCAGCAGGATCGAGAAGAATGACACGGGGATTTTTCTTTTCAATGGCATCAAA
>CAUSRF010000056.1:0-7760 GCA_963534275.1 uncultured Streptococcus sp. | reverse complement strand
GCACACGATATGGATCAGCTGCATATCCACCAGAATCCTTGCCACTATTGGCAGCGAAGTCTACCCAACGCTCTTCTTGGTAACGAGCAACTTCCTGACAATATTCTTGCCCCAATGGTGCGACTGATTTCATGACTAAATCGTAGGCATCGTCAATGCTGACCTCTGGGTTAAGAGCACTATCCAAATCCAATTTCCAATCAGCAAAAGTCATCTTTTCAAGACCATTCACCTTGGCAACATGCTTGAGGTATCTCTGAGCAACTGGCGCAAAGTCCTTCATGATGAGGTCAATCTGACGATCAAACATGGCACGGTCTACTTCCTGCTCAGCTAAAAGATAATCAAAAACTGAGTCGTAACCCTTCATATCTGCCAAGAGTTTTTCTGACTTAACCTGAGCTAGATAGGCTGCGGCTGCTGTATTTTGGTGCTTACGGAGTCCGTCTGAGAAGGAACGGAAGGATTTTTCACGAACTTCAGCGTCTTCGTGGTTTTGGTAGAAATTCTCATAGGTCACAAAACTGTTTTTGTAGGTCTTGCCATGGGCTTCAAAGTCAGCCATTTCAAAGTCCCCAGCTCGCATCTTAGTGTAAATATCCTGCGGACTGTAGAAAACTTCACCGAGATTGGTCAAGGCCTTCTCCACATCTGCCCCTAGGTAGTGGGCTTTTTTGATTTTGGCCTGACGAATAGCTGCCGTCAAATGGGGCAGTTCCCCCAAACGATCCAAGACTTCCTCATCAGCTTCCACTAAGGCATCGTCAAAGAAAGTCAAGGCTACGCTGGCATCTGTTTCAAATTCCATCCCAGCTTGGGCGATATTAGCAAAATCCTCATTGCTATAGTCCGTCGTCTGAGGCATAAAGGCATAATTGCCGATATGGCTCATCTGGATATAAATCTGCTCCAGCTCCGCAAAAGCCTTCTCGAAATCCTCAAAAGTGTGAAGATTACCCTTGTAGTCACGGCTAAATTGGTTGATGTCTTCGTGAGTCTTTTCGATGGCTCGCAAGAAATCCTCACGGTCTTGGTATAGGGCAGTTAAATCCCAAAGTTCCTTTTCAGGAAATTCTAAACGGTGTTTTTGTTCCATTTTCTTCCTCTTATTTTTCTAATTCTAATAATACGCTAAGGGCTGATAAAGCGTAAAGTGGTGCTGTTTCCGCTCGCAAAATGCGAGGTCCAAGGCCTGCCAAAACAGCTCCTTTGGCTTGAAAACTTTCGATTTCTGCAGGTGATAGACCACCTTCTGGACCAAAGATAAAGAGCATTTTGGTTCCTTTCTTGAGTTCAGTAACTGCTTGTAGGAGCGCAGCGGCTTCTCCTTCTTTAGCCGACTCTTCGTAAGCTACCACGATAGAGTTGAACTGGTCCAGTTGCGCTAGAAAATCTGCTTTCTTCTCAAAAAGAGTGATACTTGGGACCAGATTTCGTTTGCTTTGCTCGGCTGCTCCAAGGGCAATTTTTTCAAGTTTTTCAACCTTTTTGCCCAATTTCTTGCCATCCCACTTGGCGACCGACCAATCGGCAGGAAAAGCCCAGATTTGGCTAGCACCCAGTTCTGTTACTTTTTGAGTGATGAATTCCAGCTTATCTCCCTTGGGAAAGCCAGATGCGATGGTCACTTGGACTGGCAGTTCCACATTGTCAGCTAATTCTTCGAGCAATTCAAACTGACGGGCTTCCACATTTAGCACGCGCGCCAAGTGCTTGATACTGTCATCAAAGACCAAAACAACCTCATCACCTTCTTTCAGGCGCATGACCTGAAACATATGCTTGCTGGTTTCCTTGTCCTCAATGGTGACTGGCGAGGTAGCATTACCCTTGACAAAATACTGCTGCATGCTAGCCTCCAATCACACCTGAAATATCCTTGGTTTTCTTAAAGACACAGGCATTCCATTCCCCTTGAATCATGTGGGTTTCAAGGAAAAATCCAGCTGACTCAGCCGACTCGCGCACCATGTCCCACTTGTCCTTGATAATGCCACTCATGATCAGGTAGCCTTCATCCTTGACCAAGTGATAAGCATCCTCTGTCAGATGAATGAGAATATCCGCCAAGATATTAGCCACGATGACATCTGCCTCCATCTCTACCCCCTTGAGCAAATCACCTGCCGCTACATGGATGTTTTCCATACCATGGTTGAGCTCAATATTTTCCTGAGCCACACGAACTGCCACATCATCTAGGTCGTAGGCGAAGATTTCCTTGGCACCAAGCAACGAGCTGGCAATGGAGAGGACACCTGAACCTGTCCCCACATCCAGCACCGTTTCGCCACCACGGAGAACCTGCTCCAAGGCAAAGAGACTCATCTTGGTCGTCGGATGGGTTCCTGTCCCGAAGGCCATACCAGGATCTAGCTTGATAATCTTTTCTCCCGTAGTCGCCTCATAGTCTGTCCAAGATGGCACGATGGTCAAGTCATGAGTGATACGAGCTGGCTCATAGTATTTCTTCCAGTTGTCTGCCCAGTCTTCCTCAGCCAAGGCAGTCGTCCCCATCTTGACCTCACCCAAATCCATAAAATCTGTCAAGTCTGCCAAGCGAGCCTGCAAGTCTGCCTCAACCGTTGCTACATCAACCGTATCAGGATAGTAGGCTGTCACCACGATTTCTTCTTGCTGTTCCACCTCAGGGAAAATCTCACCAAAACGGTCGACATTCCCCACATAGTCCATGCTGTCTTCGATCGCAACACCTTGGGCACCTAACTCAATCAAGAGATTGGAGACCAATTCCTCTCCCTCACGCTTAACCGTTACTTTTAACTCTTGCCATGTTTCCATAATTAAGATACCAAGCCCGTAAAACACAAAGCCAAAATAGGAAATTCTCTGAAGACGCTTGGATCTAAGAGAAGTTTATCTTTTTGGCACAGTGTTTAGGGCAAGTTCAGTTTAGAAATGTAACTGAACTATCCTTTCTATTTCTCTATGCATTTTTTCATGTATACCATATCCATGCCTTCTTTTTCAGGCTCGATATGAGTTTGACGGTAGCCATTTTTCTCATAAAAGGCGACCATCCCCGCATCCTGTAATACCGTACACAAATCCCACTGCTTAATCGTCGGAAATTCCTTTTCCAGCAAGCTTAGTCCCTCAGAACCATAACCTTTTCCTTGACACTGGGGTAAAATCGCTGCCGTTCCCAACCAAGCCTCCGTCAACTCTTCATTGGTCTGAACTCGTAAAAATCCGATATTTTCTCCCTTTTCTTTCACAAAGTAGTAATAGCTATTGGGACGCTCAACCAATTTCCACTTGATTCGTTCACGATCCTCGAGATAAGGATCATACTCATCTTGATATTTTTCATAGACAGCCTTAAAGCTAGCTCTTTGAATTGCAATTACGGTTTCTAAATCCTCTGCTCCTGCTCGGATAATCTGAATCATACTAATACCCCCAAATTCACTCTCTCAACTCGCTTCCTATGCTCTTCCACACGCTGTTTTACTGACCCTCAAATTCTTCAATCACATCCGTGTAGTGTTCTTGCATTGCGCTATGAATCTGCTGTTTAAAAATACCAAACATAAGATAATAAACAAATAGAACAATTCCTGCAAACAGTATCAAAAATAAAAAATATACTGAAAATGAAAGTGGTTGAGTATTCTCACCTTGTAAAGACAGAACATACAGTAACCCCCAGATAACAGCCATAGAAATTCCTGCTACTTTAATGCCACTTTCCCTTTGTTTTTTTAACTTTAAATATTCTATATAAATGAATGTAGCTTCTTCCCTAGAGTATTGTCCAGCTTTTAGTTTGCGTTTAACTTCCTTATTTAGTGTCGTTGTTGCAACTGCAAAAATCATTTTACTTCCTCCAAATAATCTCTCACTCTGTCCTGCAACTGAGGTACTGCCTGTTTAGAATTGAGAAATTCCTCAATAGGCATCAGTTGGTATCCCTGCCCCTCGTCTCCAAAGCTAATATTGTCAAACTGCTCTTGACTTAGCTGACCAACCATAAAGACAGACTGCCGTCCTTCAAAGAGCATGCTGGGATAGACCTTACTCCAAAGCAGGCAATCTTCAGTCAGATGAATGCCTAGTTCCTCATAAACTTCACGCGCCACACACTCAAAAGAGCTTTCGTCTCCTTCACGACCACCACCTGGCAATTCCCACATATTGGGCCAAGGAATGGTTGGTTTGTCATCACGCAAGATGGTCAGTAGCTTATCCTCACAAAAAAGAGCAATTTTGCAGCCTGTGAAATCAGAAATTTCGATTTTCATGTCAGACTCCTTCGGATAATTCTTTCTCCAACTCTGCTAACCAGTTTTCATAATAACATTTCTCATCCCGTAACATCCGGCTGCTATTCATTTTCTGTCTAGCAATCTTCATAGCCTTGCGAGTTTGAGCTACATCTTTCTTTACCTTAAATTGATACCAGGCTTGAATCATCTGCATGTCTGCCATTTTTAGAGATAAAAAGGATTTAACGCTTCGAATACTTGCATATTCCTCTGCTTTCTCATTATTCCCTTCCAGCAAGGCGATTTGAAGAAGGTATAGCTGGCAAAAAGTTTCAGACAGCGAGTGTTCTGTTCTCTCTAGTAAAGATTGAAATAGCTTTTTCGCTGTCTCTAAATGACCAGCCAATATGAAAACCACTCCCCGAAGAGTTTCAATACTTTCTGCAAAACTCCCTCTCGCCTGTTCATGAACAGGCATGGTAAAGTCTTTCAAGTCATATTCTTGGGGAGCCAGCAAAGTTTGGGCAGAATGCCTCAAGCCTAGGTAGGCGTATTTGGTATTTTCAGGGTGTTGTAGCAATTCCCAAATTTTTGCTCCATCGGTGATACCGACTGGCAAAGCGTTGTTTAGGAAGAAAGATAAATTCAGAAAAATCCAAGTACCAGCAAAATACCAGCTTCTTGTCAAACATCCAAACAATATCGCCAATAATATCAAGCTAAGATGAACCATCAAGCCTCCTGCAAGCATCAGGATGATTCTTTGATCACTTTCATCTTCTTTCAATCCAATGTACTGAGCACCAACATTTTTCAGAACGGCTGTTCGACTAAGATAAAACCTGCCTGACTTTTTGGTCAAAAGAAAATGTCCTAATCCAAAAGCCACCAGCCGATAGCCTGTCAAGTAGCCACAAAAAGCATGACCCAGCTCATGAAGAATAAAGATTAAATACATGCTTAGAAGAGCAAAGGAATAACCAAAAGTAAAGGCTAAAACTGCGGAATACCCCAACTCTGCAAATGCGATAGTTCCACAAGCAAAAGCTAGCATAATAAAGACAAAGGCTAGCACATAAACCAAATAAGTCCCAATTTTTTTCATAAAACCTCCAACCAACTCCTAGTATCTCGGATACGGATAAAACTCCCCTTCTTCCAAGCCAACCTTTCCCTCTTCAAAGACTTCTTGGTTCCATTCCATGACGAATTCTTCTGCTTCTGGGTCTTCCAAAAAGTCCATGAGCGCATCCAGCCCAACCTCTGCAGTGTCTTTGAGGAATAGCGCAAAATAGTTTAAAAATTCACGAGAAAAACCTTTTTTAGGTAGGTAAGGGATAACTGTCAAATAGTCTTCCTCATTGACAGTTGACTTAGCAGGGTTGTAGAAAATGACTGCTTCTTCAAAGAGAATGTCGTCTGATGACACCTCTCCGTCCTCGTCCAGCATCTCTACTCCCGCAGCATTTTGTACTTCCAATAAAAAACTCACTTCAACTGCATGATTGCGCTTGTCCCAGCTAATCTCAAAGTCAAAGGGAAAGTTCTTGTCCAATTCTTCCTCTAAAACATCTAAAAATCCGTATGTTGCCATTTTGTCCTCTTTCTATGCGACTCTTAAATCGCCCCGATTGCTCGGAAATATGCTAAAATAGATACTACCATCTTACCACATATACATCAGAAAATCCATGTTAGAAAGGACTGCTATGCCTGATAATCTCGCGCTTCGCATGCGCCCAAAAACTATCGACCAGGTCATCGGTCAGGAGCATCTGGTCGGACCAGGAAAAATCATCCGCCGCATGGTGGAGGCCAACCGCCTGTCCTCCATGATTCTCTACGGACCTCCGGGTATCGGAAAGACCAGTATCGCCTCTGCCATCGCCGGAACCACCAAGTATGCCTTTCGGACCTTCAATGCCACTATTGATAGTAAAAAACGTCTCCAAGAAATCGCTGAAGAAGCTAAATTCTCTGGAGGATTAGTCCTGTTACTGGACGAGATTCATCGTCTGGATAAAACAAAGCAAGACTTTCTTCTGCCACTCTTGGAAAGTGGTCTGGTTGTCATGATTGGCGCAACGACTGAAAATCCCTTCTTTTCTGTCACTCCTGCCATTCGTAGCCGTGTTCAGATTTTTGAATTAGAACCCTTGTCCAATCAAGACGTCAAAGAGGCGATTCAAATCGCTCTAACTGACCCTGAGCGTGGTTTTGACTTCCCAGTTGAGCTAGATGGAGATGCGCTGGATTTCATCGCAACCTCTACCAATGGAGACCTCCGTTCTGCCTTTAATTCACTAGATTTGGCTGTTCTCTCTACCCCTGAGAATGACAATGGTATCCGCCATATCACGCTTGATATTATGGAAAATAGCCTCCAGCGGAGCTATATTACTATGGACAAGGATGGAGATGGACATTATGATGTTCTCTCTGCTTTACAAAAGTCCATCCGTGGCTCGGATGTCGATGCCAGTCTCCACTACGCAGCTCGCTTGATTGAAGCTGGGGATCTGCCTAGTCTAGCTCGTCGTTTGACCGTTATAGCCTATGAAGATATCGGCTTAGCCAATCCTGAAGCCCAAATTCACACCGTGACTGCTCTGGATGCTGCACAAAGGATTGGTTTCCCCGAAGCCCGCATTCTCATTGCCAATGTCGTCATTGATTTGGCCCTTTCTCCAAAATCCAACTCAGCCTATGTAGCTATGAATAAGGCTCTTGCCGACCTCAAAACATCAGGGCACTTGCCTATTCCGCGACACCTGCGTGATGGGCACTACAGTGGAAGCAAGGAACTGGGGAATGCCCAAGACTATCTCTATCCACACAACTATCCTGGAAATTGGGTCAAGCAAGACTATCTACCAGAAAAAATTCGTAATCATCACTATTTCCAAGCAGAAGATACTGGTAAATATGAACGGGCTTTGGCTCAAAGAAAGGAAGCTATCGACCGTTTGCGAAAAATCTGAAATCCTTTTCAAAAAATTGCACTTTCCTCTTGATTTTTTTTGAAAAAGTGGTATTATATAAACATAGAAACGCTGTGGTGTACGACTTCACACTTAAGTGTTGACCGACTATTTTTTGTATTATTAGGGAAACAAAAGTCTTCTAACAGCATGTAGGCCGTCTCACACGGAAACAGCTTCAGTTAGAGCGAGTTGCCCACCTGCTTAATTGCGCGGGTTCAATACAAACCGTGAAGTTTCGGCACCAATACAGCTTTTTTCTTTGCCTCCTTAGCTCAGCTGGCAGAGCAGCGGACTCTTAATCCGTGGGTCACAGGTTCGATCCCTGTAGGGGGCATCTAAATACAACAGGAAAAGCCTTGATTTACAAGGCTTTTTTGCTTGTCTATAACTGATTTACCCCATCATTTGTCCCACATTTTAAATCTATCTTTTCTTTTTGAATCAAATTACATCTTTACAAATAGTGTAAAGCCAGTTACTTTTGCTTTGATTCCATACAATATTTTCATGTAGAGAAGACAAATTTTATCTTCTCTTTTTATTTTCA
>CAUSRF010000055.1:0-7912 GCA_963534275.1 uncultured Streptococcus sp. | reverse complement strand
GTAGTTTTACCGTGGTCAACGTGTCCGATAGTACCAATGTTAACGTGTGGTTTACTACGATCGTATTTTTCTTTTGCCATTTGAGTAAAAGCCTCCAATAAAATATATTTTATAGATAGACAGTAGGCAATACAGTCTAACTTTCCTTACTATTTTATCAAATTTCAGCTAAATTGCAAGTGTTTTACACACATTTTGTGAATTATTCTAAATCTTATAATTTCCTATTCTTTTCCTTCTCCAACGGATTCATTTTAAACACTTTTGACCAGACTAACCTCAAGTCTTTTTATAAAAAAAATCAGGTCTCCCTGATTTTTAGATTGATTCTGATTTTTCCAGTTCTTTTTCTTGGGCTTCTTTATGATTTTCATATAATTTCGCCAAGAACTTAGTAATTTCTTTTAGGATAGAATAAGTTGGCACTGCTACAATCATTCCGATAACACCATAAATATTGCTAGAAAGTAAGAGAAGGACCAGAATGGTGATTGGATGAACCTTCATAACCCCTCCGACGATACGAGGGTAGAGGATATTCCCATCCACCTGTTGGATAATCAGCATATAAATTACTGCAATGAGAACTCTGTGCGGATCAGTAAAGACATTGGCGATAATCATAGGAATCAGACCGATACTTGGTCCAACATAGGGAATCAGATTGGCAATGCCAGAAAAAATAGCAAAGACTAAGGCGTACTTCAAGCCAATAACACTGTAACCAACATAGGCCAAACATCCGATTATGACCGCATCAATCGCAATTCCACTGATATAACGTGCTACAGTAGCGTTCAAATTCTTCAAGAGACTGGAGAAATTTAATTTATCATGTTTTAGGACTGTTCGTTCCAACATCGGGAGGAACTTATGTCCATCAAGCAAGAAATAAATCAAAAAGACTGGTGTCATAATAAGAATCAAAACAGTACTAAACAAGGCTGAAAGAACGCTGCCTAAACTATTGCTCACACTGTTGAGAATGTTTTGTAAAATATCAACGTAAGATAAATTCAACTGTTGAATGGTTTTTTGAATATCAATATTTTGAAAGATTGGATTCATTGATAAATCATATATCAAATCTTGCAAGCGGCTATAGATATTCTGGCTAGAAATAATCAAGCTTGTCAACTGATTGATCAAAATCGGTAGCAAGTAGACTACTCCTACTACTATTGTACCAATCAAGGCACAAAGAGTGATGAGCACACCTATCAAACGATTGATTTTACATTTCTTTTCTAAAAATGTTACGATGGGATTTGTCAGGTAATAGAAAAATCCTCCGAGCAAAAATGGAATCATAATGGTATTGGCAACCATCACAAAAGGTGTGACAATCGCTCCCATCTCTCTCCAAAGATATAAAATAAGAGTTAGTAGTAAAATTTCAGCTGTCCAAAAAAATAACTTGTTTCTACGGAACATAGGAGCCTCCTTCTTTCTATTTTACCATAATTCTTCAAAAAGATTGAGTCGCTTTGTTATAAAAACAAGAATATTTTTTCGCTTTGTGATAGAATAAAACTACTATGAAGAAAATAATTTTATCCTTACTAACTCTTATCATTTTTGGTACAGCCATTCCTACTGTATCTGCGCAAGATTTTGATGTTGCTGCCAAGCATGCCATTGCTGTTGAAGTAAACACTGGGAAAATTCTCTACGAAAAAGATGCTACTCAAGCTGTTGAAATTGCCTCTATTACCAAGATTCTCACTGTTTACCTAGTCTATGAAGCCTTGGAGCAAGGGACCATTAGTCTATCTACCCCAGTTGATATCTCTGACTATCCATACCAACTCACAACCAATTCTGAGGCTAGTAATGTTCCTATGGAAGCACGTAAGTACACAGTGGAACAATTACTGGAAGCGACTCTAGTATCAAGTGCCAATAGTGCAGCAATTGCTCTTGCTGAAAAAATTGCTGGTTCAGAGAAAGACTTCGTTGACAAGATGAGAGCGAAACTTCTTGAATGGGGTATCCAAGATGCTACTATTGTCAATACTACTGGACTTAATAACGAAACACTTGGAAATAATATCTATCCTGGCTCTAAAAAAGATGAGGAAAACAAACTAAGCGCTTACGATGTTGCAATCATCGCTCGAAACCTCATCCGAGATTATCCTCAAGTTTTAGAAATCACCAAGAAATCTTCATCAACATTTGCTGGTATGGAAATCCACTCTACTAACTATATGTTGGAAGGAATGCCAGCATATCGAGGTGGAGTAGATGGGCTCAAAACTGGTACAACAGACAAGGCGGGAGCTTCTTTCGTTGGAACAACTACCGAAAAAGGGATGCGAATCATCACAGTTGTCTTAAACGCTGACCAGCAAAACAGTAATCCTTACGCTCGCTTTACTGCTACTTCTTCTCTTTTGGACTATATAACATCTAATTATGCTCTCAAAACAATTGTCCAGAAAGGAGAGGCCTACAAAGATAGCAAAGTTTCTGTACTTGATGGGAAGGAAGATACCGTAACTGCTGTTGCTAAATCTGATATCACTGTCATTCAACGATTGGGAAGTCGAGCATCATCAAGCCTGCAGTTCACTCCAAAAAACAAGGCCGAGACAGCGCCACTAGAAGCTGAAACTGTTGTTGGTCATCTAACCTATGATGATCAAGATTTGGTTGGTCAAGGCTACCTCACTTCCGACAAACCATCTTTTGAAATGGTTTCTGAAAAGAAAGTTGAAAAAGCCTTCTTTTTGAAGGTTTGGTGGAATCAATTTATCCGCTTTATCAATGAGAAACTATAAAAAAATCGCGTAGAATCGCGATTTTTTCTTTATTTTATTTCATCTCTTTAAAAGCTGCTTCCGCATCAGCATTGCTAATAGCACCAAATTGGATTTTCCCGATTTTTCCTTGGCTATCAATCAAGTATTCTGTTGGAATACTACGAATTTGGTAGGCTTGGAAGGTAGTTGCTTGGGTATCATATAGAACTGGTATGTCCTTATAGCCTTGATCTTGGTACCATTTTGGAAAATCTTGAACTGTTTTTTCACCTTGTAGGCCAGGTGCAATGACACTCAAGATTTCAAAGTCTCGATCTTGTTTGGCAGCTAATTCCATTAGCTCAGGCATGCTTTTTTTACATGGTCCACACCAAGAGGCCCAGAATTTCAAATAGACCTTTTTCCCTTTATAGTCTGATAATTTCACTTCTTTGCCATCCATAGACTGCAAGGTGAAGTCTGGCGCATCCTTTCCTACTGCGATTTGTTGTACAGTAGGTTGTTTGGGACTGCTCGTTTGTTTGGTTTCTTTTTCGCCACAGGCAATCAACAAAAATAAAGACATGAGACTCAATCCCGCAAAAATCATTTTTTTCATCTTTTTCTCCTTTTATCCAAGAATTCCTGACAAGGCATTTAACTGCCCTAGCATTAATAATAATCCCATCAAAATAATCAAAGCTCCCCCAATTTTCTTTAGTAGGATCATATGGGGTTTTAGTTTACTAAAGTAGGGCATAATCCAACCCGAAGCCAAGGCCAAAATGATGAAAGGTAGAGCCATTCCCAATGTGTACACTAAGGTTAGTAATGCTCCTTGCCAAGCACCATTCCCTCCTGAAGCCGCCAGAGCCAAGACCGAACTTAAAACTGGTCCGATACAAGGGGTCCATCCAAAACTAAAGGTTATCCCAAGTAAAAAGGCTGACAAATAGTGATTCGACTTTGATTGTTTGAAGGTGACTGCCTTTTGAACTTCCAGTTTATTGAAATGTAAGATTTCCATCTGGTGAAGGCCCAAAAGGATAATGACTACTCCCATTACATAACGAAACCAGTCAGCATAGAGCATGTGCCCTAAGAATCCAGCTCCAAATCCCAAAATAAAGAAAATAAGGGAGATTCCAGCAATAAAGCACAAGGTCCGAATTAAGCCCGACCATGCAACGTCTCTTCCGAAAAAGCGAAAGCTTTTCGAATTTCCCTGATCATCCAGTAAAATACCAGCATAGACTGGTAGCAAAGGGAAGATGCAGGGTGAAAAGAAAGACAGTATGCCGGCTAAAAAAACTGATACTAAAAATATAATAGACTCCAACGAATTACCTACTTTCACAAAATTCTAATCTTATTTTACTACAAAAGAAAAAATTTGTGACAACTTTGCTACGCTTGTCTGTTTTATCTAAACTGAATATAAAAAAAGGAGCTAAGCTCCCTTCATTTTAATAAGTTCCTTCTTCACCTTGACTAGTCAAGATTACAGGACCGTCTTTGGTAATTACGAACTGGTGTTCATATTGGCAAGACAGGCCGCCATCGATGGTTTTATGAGCCCAGCCAGTCTTCATATCTGTATCAATTTCCCAATCTCCAGTATTAATCATGGGTTCAATAGTCAGCACCATTCCTTCACGGAGACGAAGACCACGACCTGCAACACCGTAGTTAGGGACCATTGGCTCCTCGTGCATAGTTGGACCAACTCCGTGACCAACCAAATCACGCACTACACCATAACCGCGACTTTCAGCGTATTCTTGAATGGCTGCACCGATATCTCCGATACGGTTTCCAACAACTGCTTGCTCAATCCCTATATACATAGCTTCCTTGGTCACATCCATCAAGTTTTTCACTTCTTCAGAGGGGGTACCAACAGCATAAGCCCAGCACGAGTCTGCTAGACCACCAGTATAACTTTGGGTGTATTTTTTCATTTGCTCAACATTATTAAAGTTGAGTTTTGACACATTGAGGTCGGATTTGGCAATCGGACCACCTAGAACCATGTCAACCTTGAGTAAATCGCCATCTTTCAAGATGTAATGACGTGGAAAAGCGTGAGCTACTTCGTCGTTGAGAGAGCAACAAGTGGCATAGGGGTAATCCATGACAGCACCATCCACGCCAATCTGTAGAGGAAGGAAATTCTCCTCTTTGCAACGGCGACGAACATACTCTTCTACTTCCCACATATCCACGCCTGGCTTAATCAAATCACGTAAGCCGATATGGATACTAGCGAGGAAATCACCTGCCTTGTCCATGGCTTCGATTTCACGTGCTGATTTTAAAGTTATCATTTTTTCTCCTAGATTCTAATTAATTTTAACTGTAACATTTGCTTTTGAAACAATCTGATGACCATGATAAATATCATAATCAATAATAGCTGAGCGTCTCGTGTGGTGAATAATACGAGCCTGAATCCGCAAAGTATCATCTATCTGTACAGCCTGCAAGAAGTAAATTAGCATCTGCTCAATGATGAGATTGCGTCTGCTATTTGCCACCAAATCCTGTGTCATATGAGTTAAAATTTCAGCAAGAACACCATTTGCCAAAACTCCGTTCTTTTCAAGCATAAAGGGCTCAACTGTAATCACAACTTCGTCGTGATGATAAGACAACTTCTGACCAATTTGCTCTGAAAAAGTCGGCAAGGCTGAAACCTGAGAACGACTCATCTTATCCATGACATCTCGTCTTGTAATCACCCCGAGCAAGGTTTGGTTACTTCTGACAACGGGAACCATCTCAAAGTCTTCTGCGATCATCCGTTGACTGACATTGGCAATATTAGTCGCTAAGCCTGTTACGAAAATGCTGCGCGTCATCACCTTATCAATCGTCGTGCTAGGGGATTTGTCCCCTGCATCACGCATGGTAATCACTCCCACAACCACTTGATGTTGGTTAATGACTGGGAAACGACTACTTCTGTTCTTACGTACCAAGTCCAAATAGTCTTTCACTGTGTCCGTTTCCCTCAAAAAGCCATACTCATGGCTAGGACGATAGATTTTTTCAACTGTTAAAATGTCTGTCTTAATCTGCACATTTGACAAAGCTCTATTGATCATGGTTGCAACTGTAAAGGTATCATGCTTGCTTCGTAAAACAGGGATTCCTTTCTGATTGGCAAGTTCCAGTACATCCTCATGCACATGAAAACCACCCGTCACCAGAACTGCATTTTCATTTTCCAGCGCCAAAAGCTGAATACGAGTACGGTCTCCGACGATTAACAAACCACCATCATTCAGATAGGATAAGATATTCCGCTCGGTCATAGCCCCGATTGAAAATTTGCTGAATTCCTTGTCCAACCCTTCCTGACCAGCCAAGACTTCAGATGAGGTTACTTCTGCAATCTCTGCATAGGTCAGTTTTTCAATCGCCACTTTCTGAGATTTGACACGAATGGTTCCACTACGAGGTCGAGTTTCTACAATTCCACGGTTTTCAGCTTCTTTAATGGCACGATAAGCCGTCCCATCACTGACACCCAAGTGATTGGAAATGCTACGAACACTGACACGTTTTCCTATTGGTAACTCTTCCAGATAACTTAAGATTTCTTGGTGTTTACTCACTGAACTCTCCTTTTATGTATCGAAATTCAAGGTAGTCCCTCATTTTTCGTGTATAGCGATCGCTCCCCTTAAACTGTCGGAAGAGACTAAATCCCGATTTTAAGGCAACTTTCTGACTAGCTTGATTCTCCAGATGAGTGATGATGGATAATTGTTTTAAACCAAATTCTTCAAATGAAAGCTGACATAGCTTGGTAACTACTTCTGTCATAAAACCTTGAGACCAAGAATCCTTTTTTAAGAAATAACCAATTTCTGCCTCTTTCTTGATTTCATCGATCTTTTCAAATTTAATGGAGCCAATCATTTCCTCATTGTCTTGGCTACAAATTGCCCAGACACCTAGAGGAGCCTTCATAAAATAGTTGGCAAGTGCGTATTGACTCTCTTCCAAACTTGCTTGACTAGGAAAAATAAATTGTAGATTTTCAGGATTAGAAGCAATTTCATAAAAGGCTTTGCTATCACTAAAAAAGAAAGGACGCAAATACAAGCGCTCCGTTTCAAAGAAAGAAAACATTGCTAATTTGGTCCAAATATTCATAATCACCT
The DNA here is from genome assembly GCA_963534275.1 of uncultured Streptococcus sp. Taxonomy (GTDB): domain Bacteria; phylum Bacillota; class Bacilli; order Lactobacillales; family Streptococcaceae; genus Streptococcus. Next base: position 996 of record CAUSRF010000055.1, on the reverse strand, counting down.
CAACGGTTTAGTCTTCAACAAGTGTAATATCTGCTCCGAGACTGCGTAATTTTTCAATAATATCTGAGTAACCACGAAGGATAAACTCAATATTTGTAATTTCAGTCTGACCTTGAGCCATCAAGCCAGCGATGACAAGTGCAGCACCAGCTCGCAAGTCTGTAGCTTTCACCTTGGCACCATGCAGAACACGTCCACCAGTGTAGAAAATATGGTCATTTGTAGTCATAATATCTGCATCCATTTTCGCTAACTCAAAGACATGATTGACACGTTTCTCATAAATCGTGTCAATAATAGTACCACGACCTTGAGCTGTCAGCAAAAGCGGTGTGATAGGCTGTTGCAAATCCGTTGCAAAACCAGGATAGGGAGCTGTTTTGATATTGATAGCCTTCAAATCAGATTGTTCTTCAACGAAGATACTATCTTCAGAGACCGTCATACGAACGCCCATTTCCTCTAGTTTGGCGATAAATCCTTCTAAGTGTTCATAAAGAACATTGTTAATACGGATTCCTGTACCAACCGCTGCAGCAAGTGAAATATAGGTTCCAGCTTCAATGCGGTCTGGAATGACCTGGTGGCGCGTTCCATGAAGTTTCTCGACACCATCAATAATGATAATATCAGTCCCTGCACCACGAATGTGGGCCCCCATATTATTCAAAAGGGTAGCCACATCTATGATTTCTGGTTCACGAGCTGCATTTTCAATGACAGTACGTCCCTTAGCTTTAACAGCCGCAATCATGGTATTAATCGTCGCACCAACACTGACTGTATCCATGTAGATACTTGCACCATGAAGACCCATTCCTTGAGCAGACAAATTCATATTGTCTCCCTCATAACTCACCTTAGCTCCCATAGCTTCGAAAGCTTTGAGATGAAGATCAATCGGACGGGGTCCCAGATCACATCCGCCAGGAAGTCCAACCGTAGCTTCACCAAAGCGACCTAAAAGACTTCCATAGAAATAATAAGATGCACGAA
>CAUSRF010000054.1:0-7950 GCA_963534275.1 uncultured Streptococcus sp. | reverse complement strand
AGGAAAGCGGCCGAGTGACTCGAGATAGCTTCGTTTCCAAAGCACCAGTGGATCAAATCGTGGAAATCGGTAAACCAGTCGAGCAAGTAACACCAGCTGAAGGCGTTCAAGCCCCTGTAGTTGAACAGCCACGCTTGGATGTCGTAACTGAAGAAGTTGGCTTCAAGACCGTCGAACGCGAAAATCCGCAATTGCCTAAGGGCACCCGAAAAGTTGTCCAAGAAGGCAAGGTTGGTGAGAAGACCACGCTTGTTGAAGTAACGATTGAAAATGGTAAGGAAAGCAGCCGAGTGACTCGAGATAGCTTCGTTTCCAAAGCACCAGTGGATCAAATCGTGGAAATCGGTAAACCAGTCGAGCAAGTAACACCAGCTGAAGGCGTTCAAGCCCCTGTAGTTGAACAGCCACGCTTGGATGTCGTAACTGAAGAAGTTGGCTTCAAGACCGTCGAACGCGAAAATCCGCAATTGCCTAAGGGCACTCGAAAAGTTGTCCAAGAAGGCAAGGTTGGTGAGAAGACCACGCTTGTTGAAGTGACGATTGAGAATGGCAAGGAAAGCGGCCGAGTGACTCGAGATAGCTTCGTTTCCAAAGTTCCAGTGGATCAGATCGTGGAGATTGGAAGTAAGGAAGAAAAACCAAGCACTCCACCAGTACCATCTAAACCGGAAAGTGATTTGCGTATTCTGACTGATAAAGCTACCAAGGTTCAAGTCATTGGTACCAAGGCTACACTGGATAAAGTTGTTAGTCTGAAAGTCAAGAAAGTGAAAGCACAAAACTTGGAAGGCAAGACTTATGATGCCTACGATATTACTCTGGAAGATCAAGATGGTCAGCCAATCCAGCCTAAAGGCAAGGTATTTGTCAGTCTGCCTCTAGCTGCGAACAAAGAAGTTGAAGCTGTCTATACTGTTAAAAGTGCTCAGCAAGTGGATAGTCTTGTTTTCCAACAAAAAGGTCGCTATGTCGAATTCATGACAGATCAACTGAGTGTTTATGCAGTTGTGTACAAGACTAGTACGAGCCAAGTGCAGGAAGAAAAACCAGAAATTCCTTCACAAGATCAAACTAACAAGCCTGATTCTCCTCAGAATCAAGAAGCTAAACCGGATGTACCGCTACAGACTGAGACTGCAGTCTTACCAAATACTGGAACAGCAACAGATTCCGCCTTCTTACTTGGTCTTTTAACCGCCTTGACAGGATTGTTCCTGATCAAAAAGAGGGAAGAGTAAAAGTTGGTAGTTTTCAACGTAATTCCTAATGCATAGAAATTAGTCTTTGCAACTAGGATTTGAGGGCGGAACATAACCCCATAAAGAATTTAATGTGTGGTATGTTCCGTCTGTTTTATTATGATTCTATTTTTAAAATTTAAAGCAAAATATATTTTTTGGATAAAGTTGTAAACGCTTACGAAAAGCGTCAGATAGGAAGGTTTCTTTATGGAAAAGAAATGTAAGTATAGTATTAGAAAATACGCTATCGGTGCTTGCTCTGTCATGATTGGAGCACTATTATTCGGTACATCGTTGGCATCGGCTGATGAAGTACAGGCACCTAGTCCAGCAACAGCTAGAGGGGAAGTTTCAGACAGGGGGGGAACTGAAACTGGTGAGGTCGAGCAACTTGAAGGAAAGACAAACTTGGCAACTGAAGAAACTGCTCAGTTCGTCAAAGCGAAGGCAGATGAAGACACACCCACTCCTTCTAAAAAGAATGAAAATGGAAAGGCAGAAAGTTCAGAATCAGTTCTGCCAGATTCTTCTTTTAGTCAGAAAGACAAAAATACGATAAATTCAGAACAAGTCTCACACCAATCTCAGTCTCTAAGAACTGTAGAACAAGAAAAGCCAGCACCGCTGATTTCAAAGGAACAAAATCAGGTACAACCGATAACAACATCTCCAGTTACCGAAGAAGAGAAAGCCTTACTTGAGGCTCGTAAGCAAAACTTTAATAAAGACTGGTACTTTAAGCTCAACCCTACCGGAGATCAATCTAAAGAAAATATTGATATGAAGGACTGGAAAAAGCTCAATCTCCCACATGACTGGAGTATTTTCTTTGACTTTGATCACTCGTCTCCAGCTCGCAACGAAGGTGGTCAGCTAAACGGTGGAGTAGCCTGGTATCGCAAGACCTTCACACTGGAGGAAGAAAATAAAGACAAGAATGTCCGTTTGACCTTTGATGGGGTTTATATGGATTCGCATGTCTATGTCAATGGGAAACATGTTGGACACTATCCAAACGGCTATAATCAATTTTCTTATGATATTACAGATTACCTCTACAAAGATGGTCGTAAAAATACGATTGCAGTTCAGGTCACCAATAAACAACCAAGTAGTCGTTGGTACTCAGGAAGTGGTATTTATCGAGATGTTCATCTGGAGATGACAGATAAGCTACATGTCAGCAAGCACGGCAATACTATTACAACACCGAAGTTAAAGGAGCAACAAAAGGGTGATGTTGATACGGTTATTGCAAGCAAAGTTGTCAATACAGATAGCAAGGCACATCAGGTTTATGTTGAACACCAAGTCTTTACCAAAGAAGGCCAGGCTGTCTCAGCTGCTGTTCGTTCTGTTATAAAAGAACTTGGAGCCAATCAGGAGCTACAATTTGACCAGACCCTTCAGGTCAACCGTCCTACTCTATGGACGACTAAATCAGATAAACCTCAGCTCTATGTCATGAAGACTAAGGTTTATAAGGACAATCAGTTGGTTGATGTGACCGAAGATACCTTTGGCTATCGCTACTTTGATTGGACTGCAGCAGAAGGATTTTCACTAAATGGTGAGCGCATGAAATTCCATGGCGTATGTATTCACCAGGACAATGGAGCCTTAGGTTCGGAAGAAAATGCTAAGGCTATCTATCGCAAACTAAAATTACTCAAGGAGATGGGAGTCAACGCTATTCGTACTTCCCACAACCCAGCCAGCGAACAATTGTTGAATGCTGCGGCTGAACTTGGATTCTTAGTACAAGAAGAAGCATTTGATACTTGGTATCATAGTAAAAAGACCTATGACTACGGCCGCTTCTTTGATCAAGAAGCAACCCATCCAGATGCTAAACCGGGTGAGAAGTGGTCTGACTTTGATTTGAGAATGATGGTTGAAAAGGACAAGAACAATCCATCCATCATCATGTGGTCTCTCGGAAATGAAGTAGAAGAAGCCAATGGTGATGAGCGCTCTATTGCGACTGCTAAGCGCCTGAAGGCTGTTATCAAAGCAATTGACAAAGAGCGCTATGTCACTATGGGTGAAAACAAATTTAGTCAACGTTCTTCTGGAGATTTTCTAGAAATCGCTAAAATCATGGACGTTGTCGGAATGAACTATGGGGAGCACAACTATGAAGCCGTGCGTAGAGCTCATCCAGACTGGAAGATCTATGGATCCGAAACTTCTTCTGCAACTCGAACTCGTGGTTCTTACTATGACCCATCACGGATTTTAAACCATGACCACAGCGCTGGTCGTCACTACGAGCAGTCTGACTATGGAAATGACAAGGTGGCTTGGGGACGAACAGCGACTCAATCATGGACCTTTGATCGTGATCGTGCCGGTTATGCAGGTCAATTTATATGGACTGGTATTGACTATATCGGTGAACCAACTCCTTGGCATAATATGGACCGAACACCAGTAAAGAGCTCCTTCTTTGGTATTATTGACACAGCAGGTTTGCCTAAGAATGACTTCTATCTTTACCAAAGCCAATGGCGCTCAGTCAAAGATAAGCCAATGGTTCATATGCTTCCACACTGGAATTGGGACGAGCAAAGCTTGCGAGATAGAAAGATGCTGGTTGATGGCAAAGTACCTGTTCGCGTATTCTCAAATGTAGCTAGCGTTGAACTTTATTTGAACAATGAATCACTTGGTAAGAAGACCTTCGTTAAGAAACAGACTGCTGATGGCAGAAGTTACCAAGAAGGTGAAAATGGTCAACTCTATCTGGAGTGGAAGGTTGCTTATAAACCGGGTACACTTGTAGCAGTTGCTCGAGATGAGTCTGGCAAAGAGATTGCCCGTGATACCGTGACAACTGCTGAGCAAGCAAGCAATGTTCGCCTTGTCAAAGAAGAGCATGTTATCGGAGCGGATGGAAAAGACTTGACCTATATCCATTATGAAATCGTAGATGCTAATGGTAATCTCGTACCAACTGCCAATAACCTTGTGCATTTCAATCTTCATGGTCAAGGTGAGATTGTTGGTGTGGATAATGGTGAGCAGGCTAGTCGTGAACGTTATAAAGCTCAAGCAGATGGAACCTGGAAGAGAAGAGCCTTTAATGGTAAGGGTGTCGTCGTCGTTAAGTCAACTGAAACAGCAGGAAAGTTTACCCTCTTCGCTGATTCAGAAGGTTTGGGCTCTGATTCTGCAACTGTTTATACAGTGAAAAAAGACCAATCGGTCAAGGAATTAGTCGGTTTCCTTCCTGCAAAAGCGACAGCTATGGTTGGTGACGAAGTACAACTTCCACAGACAGTCAAAGCTGTCTATAGCGATGGCAGTACAGAAGATAAGTCCGTGACTTGGCAGGCTCCGGCTGACCTGACTAAGACCCATGGTGTCAAAGAGGTTACAGGAAGCGTAGAAGGGACGAATCAGCCAGCTCGCTTGATGGTGAAGGTACTAGATTTGGTTGCCTGGTTACCGAAAAAACAGACGGTACCAGTCAATACTGATACAGAAGACTTGGATAAGACGGTTACTGCGGTATTCTCTGATGGCTCGACCTCGGATACAGAAGTCAGATCATGGACTTTGGAAGATCCAGAAGCCCTGAAGACTGAAAAAGGTGAAACAAAGGCTACAGGTAAGATTGAAGACACCGATATCTCAATTCCAGCAAGATTTAAAGCATCCGATGAGGAGGTGCCAGAAGGTTCTGTGACAGGCATTCAGATTGCTGGCAAGAGTCTGGCAGACTTTAGTGCAGACAAGACTTACTATCGTATTCCGCTTGCTTATGGAGCAACTATTCCGACTGTTTCAGCAACCACAAGCGGTGGAGCGACAGCAACCATTCAGCAGGCTGGTGCTGGTAATGATAAGTTAACTTCTATTTTTGTAACAGATGAGTCTGGCCGCCTAACTCGAGTTTACCGCTTGCAGTTTGTTGAGGCTAGCCCGGCCTTGACTGGTATCGAACTTGAAGTGGATAAGACAGAAAATCTGGTTGAAGATCAAGCTATACCATATAAGGTCAAAGGTGTTTATGAGGATGGCACAAGAGCGCTTCTGTCGGAAAATGATGTAGAACTCACGATTAAGTCTGGAGATGGAGCAGAAGTAAAAGCCGAAAATGGCAGGCTTTTGCTCTACCGTAAAGGAACAGCTCATATCTCAGCTCGTCTTACCAAGGGAGACAAAACCCTGACTTCGAAAGAGTTGACCTTAAATATTGTTGAAAATGCGCAAGAAAAAACCATTACAGAACTTCGGCCGATTAAGCTATCAACAGACTTGCATAAGTTGCCAAGTCTTCCGCAAGAAGTTCTAGCAGTTTATAATCAAGGTTTGCCACGTAAGGTAGCTGTTACTTGGGAGCCGATTTCCCAAGAAAAGGTTGATCGCTATCATAGCTTTACCGTTAAGGGGCGAGTAGCAGGTACTGACATTGAAGCGCAAGCTCATGTGACTGTTGAAGGCTTCTTGACAGCTGAAGAAGTGTCATTGGCTGTACCAAAAGGTGAGAAGATTAAACTTCCTGCAACAGTCCGTACTTACCACTCTGACGGCAGTGTCCAGTATAAAGAAGTGGCATGGGATGCTGTTGCTGCAGATGCTACAGCTCAAGCTGGGAAAGTAGAAGTTACAGGTACAGTACAGGGACTCAATTTGAGAACCAAGGCTCACATCCGAGTGTCTGAGCAAACGGTCCAAAACAAAAATATCTCTAAACAATGGACAGGGTCAGAACTTCCAGCAGCCTTTGTATCGGATACTGGTGGGGATGACAGTGCTAGCGCTTTAAATGATACCCATGTTTCAAGAACCCCAAGTGGAGCCAAGAACCGTTGGACCAACTGGCGTACTGGTAATGAAGAAGATTATGCAGGTATTCTATTTGGAGATGCAGGCGACTTGACCAAACGCTTCGTTGACAATCTAAAAGCAGATTTTTATACAGACGGTGCTATTGGCCTACCAGAGGACTATGTCATTGAATACTACGCTGGCAAAGATCTTCCAGAATTACCAAAAGATGTCAACCATGTCCGCAAAGAAGCGCAGCATCCATTCAACCAAGCAAGTAATTGGAAGCCTGTAACCGGTCTTCGTGCGCCTCAGACTCTGAGTGCTAATTCTGAAAATGTTTTCCGCTTTGATAAGGTAGAAACACCGGCTATCCGTATTCGTATGAAGAAGAAAGCGAACACTTCAGGTGTTGGTTTAACCGAGCTGACCGTTATGGGTAACAGTGTTGAAGAGGCGACAAGCGCAAAAGCTAAGCTTATGGTGGATGGACAAGCTATCCCAGGATTTAACAGTGCTATCAAGGAATATGAGATTGTCAAGAAAGAAACAGGCAATCAAGTGACCGCAGAAGTTAGCGATAATGGTTTGGCGACAGTCATTCCAGCCGCAACTGAAAAGGATCCTGTTCGTGTCCTCATCAAGGCTGAAAATGGTCAAATCATAGATGAGTACCGCATTCGCTTTGTTAAAGAAAGTAAGCAAGTAGGCAAGCCGGTGGCAGCTGAAACATTATCAACGGTCGTGAATGTTGGAGATAAACTCAATTTGCCATCAACTGTACCTGTTTATTATCCAAATGGTACAGAGTGGACGAAGAAAGATTTAGCTGTTACTTGGAATCCAGTTGATGAGAGTCTGCTTCAAACCAAAGGTAACTTTACACTGACAGGAACGATTCAGGGGACAGATTTGCAAGCCCAGCTTAAAGTACGAGTAAGCGAGCAAACTGGACGTAATGCTGCTTTGAACCAAAATCACGATGATCAAGATTCTCTGGCTTTTGCCTCAATAACAAATGATACAGATCCAGCTTCAAAAGACAAGGTTCACTATGTCAATGATGGTTCGACTAACGAAAGCAATCGCTGGACCAACTGGTCAAGACAGGCTCCAAGTAAAGAAGTGTCTGTTGGTGTGCTCTTCAAAAAACAAGGTAAAATTGCTACTGAAACAGTGACGCAAGTAGGTATGCAATTCTTCAGAGATGGTGGAACAGATGCACCACAAAAACTAGTTTTAGAATATTATGCTGGACCAGATTTTGCTGAACCAAATCCGGCTTCACGCTATTCTGAGCAGGCTGACCATCCGTTCAACGATCCAAATAATTGGAAGCAGTTGAACTATACAGCAGACAGTGAAATCAAAGCTGGCAAGATGATTCATTTCAACTTTGATGCTGTTAAAACAAAAGCTATACGTGCTCGCATGACGCGCAAGGATACTACTAACGGAATTGCTCTAGTAGAATTCTCTGCAGTTACTCCAACAGAGTCGCTTCAGTCAACGACAACAACAAGCATTACTGTCAACGGTCAAACCTTGTTTGATTTTGCAGCAGATAAGACAGATTACCGTCTGGAGTATCAGGGTGCAAGGCCAAGGATTGAAGCTACTGCAACAAACAATGCAACTGTGACAGTAGTTCAATCTGAGAGAGATGAGCTTCCAAGTCTTGTTCGTGTGGTGACGGAAGATGGTCAAACCATTAAAGAATACCGTATCCAATTAGTTAAAAAAGTTGCGGATCTAAGTCAACCAACACCACCAGTTCACAAGACGACACCAGCTGAAGGCGTTCAAGTACCTGTATTTGAGCAGCCACGCTTGGATGTGGTAACTGAAGAAGTTGCCTTCAAGACTATCGAGCGTGAGAATCCACAGTTGCCTAAGGGCACTCGAAAAGTTGTCCAAGAAGGCAAGGTTGGTG
>CAUSRF010000053.1:0-8017 GCA_963534275.1 uncultured Streptococcus sp. | reverse complement strand
AGTTTTCAGCATCTGGAATGACTGAGTCGTCAAGTGAAGCGTAACGACGGTCAGTATGTGCTGAGTATTCGTCATCATGAGGCATTGCAGGAGGCAATACATCGTATGAACGACGCCAGATGTGAACTTGCTCATCACCAAATTGTTCAGCAGCTTCAGCTTTGTTTTTACCAGTCAAACCACCGTAGTGACGTTCGTTCAAGCGCCATGATTTTTCAACTGGAACCCACAATTGGTCAGAAGCTTCAAGAGCCAAGTTTGTTGTTTTGATCGCACGTTTCAATACTGAAGTGTAAGCTTGGTCAAATTCGATACCAGCTTCTTTGATCAATTTACCAGCGTCAATCGCTTGTTGTGTTCCTTTTTCAGACAAATCAACATCAGCCCAACCAGTGAAAAGGTTAGCTTTGTTCCATTCAGACTCACCGTGGCGAGCAAAAACCAATTTTACCATTAGATGGATTCTCCTTTAATTTTTCGAGGTTGCCCTCGTTTATCTATTCTATTTTACACAATTTTTCACAAAAAAGCTAGTTAAAATCAACGAAAAAGAGAAGGGCTCTCTGACTCTTCCCCCTAAAATATCTCTTATCCTTCAATTTTGAACTGTTTCAAACTTGACAGGTACAAAGCTCCTCCGATGACAAGGACGATTCCACCAATCCATCCAAGCAAAGGAATCAAGCCAACTACAGATCCAACAATAAATAGAATGGATGGCGCTAATGAAATACGATTATCGTCCTTATAATAGACAAGCGAGAGGATTCCAAGAATAAGGGTTGCAATTTTCACTAAAGAAAACACAATGAAAATAACGCCTAATACAAATCCTACAACATCTTCATCTCGAGAAATAGTTATAAGAACAAGCATAAAAATAGGTGATAAAGCTAAAAAAGCTCCTGCAATAACACCAATAAAGCCATCTACTTGCGCTAGTGTTTTTGTCTTCATAAATATCTCCTTTTATGTTAATAAGGTATATTATACCATATTTTTACCAAAGTTTTTTATTTTTTAAAAAAATACAGGAGAACCTCCTGTATTTTTGGTAAATTATTTCGCTTCAAATCCTTCGGCAACTGCATCCGCAAAGTTTTCTTCTACGATGCTTGCACAGTGGTCACAGATAACTGCGTGGTAACTACGTTCTGCAGTAGTTGGATCGATACGACGGCAACGGTCACATACTTCACCTGCTGCACGTTCAACTGTAAAGGCAACATCCTCAAAGCTAACTGCACTCTCTGGAGCTGCACCTTCTGCGATGGTTAATTCTGACACGATCAAAAGTTGGGCTACATTGCTGTTTACTGCTTCGAGCAGAGTTTTCACCACTTCATTTGGATAAACTGTCAAGTGTGCTTCAAGTGATTTACCGATTACTTTTGCATTACGAGCTTCTTCTAAGGCTTTTTGAGCTTGTCCACGGAAGTCCATGAAGGCAGCCCATGTATCCAAGATTTCTTCTTGGTTCGTAAAAGTTTCCGCTTCTGGTAATTCTGACAATTGAACGAAGTCTTCAGCTTCAAACTCAAGATATGACCAGATTTCTTCCGCTGTGTGAGGAAGGATTGGTGTCAAGAGTTTCGTGATTTTCACAAGGATGTCATAAAAAACAGTCTGCATTTGACGACGTTCCAGTGATTTAGCACCCTCGATATAGACAACATCTTTGGCAAAATCAAGGTAGAAGGCTGACAGATCAACATTGATAAAGTTCACCAAGGCCTTGTAGATTGTCAAGAATTCGAAGTTTGCATAAGCGTCACGAATCGTCTTAACAAGCTGGTTAAAGCGAATAGTCATGTACTTATCAACAGAACGAAGTTCTTCGTAAGCGACTGCATCCTCAGCTGGGTTAAAGTCAGATGTGTTAGCAATCAAGAAACGAAGAGTGTTACGGATCTTACGGTAAGTTTCAGAGACTTGACTCAAGATATCCATAGAGATACGCACGTCGTTGCTTGAGTCAACACTTGTTACCCAGAGACGCAAGATTTCCGCACCAAATTGTTTTTCAACATCGCTTGGAGCAATGGTATTTCCAAGAGATTTAGACATCTTCTCACCTTTACCATCAAGGGCAAAACCTTGTGACAAGATTTGTTTGTAAGGTGCTACGCCATGGTTGGCAACAGATGTGATGAGTGATGAGTTGAACCAACCACGGTACTGGTCAGAACCTTCTAGGTAAAGATCTGCTGGGTATTTGAGTTCTGGACGGTTTACCACTACTCCATTCCATGATGAACCTGAGTCAAACCAAACGTCCATGATATCTGTTTCTTTCTTGAACTCGCCATTTGGTGAACCTGGATGGGTAAATCCTTCTGGCAAGAGATCCTTGGCATCACGTTCCCACCATACAATAGAACCGTGCTCTTCAAAGAGTTGAGCCACATGCTCGATAGTTTCAGCTGTCATAATTGGTGTTCCGTCTTCAGCGTAGAAGATAGGAAGAGGAACTCCCCAAGCACGTTGACGAGAGATAACCCAGTCACCACGGTCACGGATCATGTTGTAAAGACGCACTTTACCCCATTCTGAATGGAACTTCACTTTTTCAATTTCAGCCAAGATTTCTTGGCGGAATTTTGATACAGAAGCAAACCATTGTGGCACTGCACGCCAGATGATTGGTTTCTTGGTACGCCAGTCAAATGGATATGAGTGAGAGATTTCTTCTTGGGCAAGGAGAAGATTACCAAGTTTCTCGATAACAGTTGGTACCACCTTGTCGTAGAATTGACCTTCAAACTCAGCACCAGCATTGGCCATCATAATTCCGCGTTCATTAACCGTTACTGCAACTTCAAGACCATTGGCAACACCGACATTGTAGTCGTCCTCACCAAAACCAGGGGCTGTATGGACGATACCAGTACCTGAGTCAGTCGTAACGTGGTCACCAAGGATTACCAGCTCATCTATAGCTGTATCCCACGGGTGCTTTGTCACAATGTGGTTCAATTCTTGACCACGATAAGTCGCCAAAACTTGAACATCAGCCCAGCTAAATTTCTCAGACAGGGTGTTCAACAATTCTGCAGCAACCACAAACTTACGAGCTTCACCAGCTGGTTGTACCAATACATAATCAATATCCGCTCCAACTGTCAATCCACGAGAAGCCGTGATGGTGAATGGAGTTGTTGTCCAAACAACGATGTAGGTATCTGTATCTAGCACACCTTTTCCGTCTTTGACGCGGTTAGCATAGTAAAGGGAAGTTGAAAGTAAGTCATGATATTCAATTTCCGCTTCGGCAAGGGCTGACTCAGATGACCATGACCAGTAAACTGGCTTAGCACCACGGTAGATATAGCCTTTCTTAGCCATTTCACCAAAGACACGGATTTGAGCCGCTTCATAGTCTGGGGTCAAGGTCACATAAGGATTTTCCCAGTCACCAGAAACACCTAAACGTTTAAAGTCTTCCCGTTGCTTATCTACTTGAGAAAGAGCATAGTCACGGCAAAGTTTCAAGTACTCAACCAAGTCCATTTCTTTGCGTTTGACACCTTGTTTCGCCAAGACTTGCTCGATTGGCAGACCATGTGTATCCCAACCTGGAATATAAGGCGCATAAAAACCTGACATAGACTTAGAACGAACAATAATATCTTTGGAAATCTTGTTCATAGCGTGTCCAACGTGGATATTTCCGTTTGCATATGGAGGTCCATCATGCAAGGTGAAATGCGGTTTTCCTTGGTTCAATTCTTGACGACGTTGGTAAAGTTTTGCTTCTTCCCATTCTTTTTGCCAGATTGGCTCTTTGGTTGGAAGACCAGCACGCATAGGAAAGTCTGTTTTTCCTAGATTGAGAGTTTCTTTAAGTTTCATTGTTACTCCTTTAATTTAAATTGACAAAATAAAAACCACGACTCGCTAAAAAGGACGAAAATCGTGGTACCACCTTTGTTCGAAAAAAGACCTAGTCTCTTTTCCTCTTTTCCCGTAACGTGGGAAACGTCAAATCTTACTTTCTTCAGATTTGATACAGAGAGAGGATAATCTAACCACTAGGGATTGCAGGACTCACACCATCTCCCGCTCGCTGAAAATATAGTTGGTTCGATCTTGTTCTCACATTTTAAACTTATAAAATCGAAATAGATTCTTTTTTTGATTTTTTTTCTTTAGAATTTGACTTGGCTTCAACAATTGCCTCTATAGAGTCTTCTATAGAAGATGTGCTAACATCCACATCCTCTTTTTGTTCTTCCTCTAATCCAGCTAATTCTTTACTGCTCGCTTCAATACGAGCTTGCAATTCCGCCATTTCCTCAGGAGAAAATTGACGTGTCACATCAATTGGGTCTTCTTCAGGTTGAGAAGGAAGCTTTTCGCCTAAAACTTCGCTCACAACTTCTTTGAAAGCTTCATCACTTGTTTGAAGGTAAGTTGCCGTAGGCTTCAAAATATCTTCCCAATCCGGTGATTCAACAATTGCCAACTGACTTTCAATTGTTGATTTGAGACGTTGATGGAAGACACGACTCTTGTTTTTCAATTCTTCTGTCTCTACAGCTACTTTTTTAGCATTATCTGCTGCTTGGCGTAAAATTTCATTAGCTCTATACTTAGCCTCATCTAAAAGACGCTCTGCATCTTGTTCAGCTTGTTTAATAATATTATTTGAACGTTCCTGAGCTGCCTGTTTCACCCTTTCAGCTGTATCTTGAGCAATCAAAACAGATTGACTCAAAGAATTTTTCATCTCATCAAAGTAAGATAAGCGTTCTTCTAAACTTTTAATCTGTCTTTCCTTATCATGATTGCTACGAACTAACTCCTCATAATCACGTACAACAATATCAAGGAATTCATTAACTTCTTCTGGATCTAAACCTCTAAATTTTGTACCAAAGGTTTTATCTTTAATTTCTAACGATGTAATTGGCATACTTTTCCTCACTTACTTAATAAAAAATAGAATCATTCATTGCCTCTGGTTCTTGCTCTTGGTTGTTTGTTACTGTTCTCTTAGGAATATCATTCGTATAATAAGAAAGACGTTCTTCTAGTTTTTTGATATAGAGTTCAGTTTCATCCTTGTAGCGGATTAATTCTTCATAGTCAAAATAAATCTTGTCTAAAAATTCGTCCACTTCTTCCTTATTATAACCTCTGAATTTAATCGAGAAAGCTTTATCAATAATCTCTTGTGGTCTAATCGACATATTGTTCCTCACTTACTTAATAGTAACTGCACTGTTAATTTTATCTTATCTTTTTTTGTCTGGCCATTATTCTTGATAACTTTCAGACGACCAAACTTCCTCACACTAATCAAATCTCCCTCAGCTATTATATAATCAATTTTTTCAGCAGGTTGATAATTTACCTGTACAGACTTTTTTTCTATAAGCTGACTAGCTTGCTTTCTAGATAATTTCAAAGCACTTGATAAGAGGGCATCCAGTCGAAAGCTTGAAATCAGAATCTCTTGTTCTTTATAATTGATTTCAGAATTTATTCTATCGATAAGAGGACTCTCCTCCAGCGATACAGGAAGTCTGCCAATCTTTTTTATCCCATCCTGAAAAAGGGGAATAAAGTCACGATTGACAAAAATCTGTGCTCTCTTTTCATCTACCAAGATATCACCAAAAAGTTTACGATCAATTCCCAGTCTATTGATAATTGTTCCCAAAATTTTTGCGTGAGACAACTGTTCAAACTTACTCGGATAAGAAATAGTCAATAAGGCTATCTCAAAATCTGCTATCTCAGGTTTAAAATAGTCTGGATACAAGAGGACACGAACATATTCTGTTTGGACAAATTGTCCACTACTCATACAATTTAAACTATATGTTCCAGTCAAAACATGAAGTATCCACTCCTGATGCGGATTAATAAAGGGAGTGAGAAAAGGAGCATAAGTATATTCCACTCTCTTGATCCACTCCAACCCCTTATCAATAAAGGGAATATCGCCCTGTGAAAAATGCTGATAAAAAACTCGGTCTTCTGTCATAGAAAAAATACTAACCGTGTTAGGATAGTTCCTATAAATTGAATCAGAACAAGAGCCGCCCATACAGTAAAATCAAGGCCACCAAATTGTAAATTTAATTTACGAAGTGGCTCAATAACTGGACGAACAAGGCTAATGATTAAACGACCTAGGGAACTATTGTAGGCATTGGGAAACCAAGAAAGTAAAGCAAAAGCTAGTAGAATGAAGGAATAGATATTCACAGCATTCTGGATTAAGCGGATTAAAAAAATCATTATCTTGCTCTATTTCGCTTGATATCAAAACCAAATTCAGCATTTTGAGGATCATCTGGTAATTTAATATCTTCGATATTTACGACGACATTGACAGGTGTCAACAAATACATCGTACTCGCAACCTTTTTCATATTACCCGCTAAAACGTGACGGGCACCATCAAGGTAGTCTAAGCAACGACGTGCTTGAACTTCTGTCATATATTGAAAATCAATCAAAATGCTTTCGTTTCCAGTCAATAAGTCTACAATGACTGTTGCATCCTCATACTTTCTAGGATAACGAACATCAATGATTACTTTTCCATCTTTACGGTGATTTTGCATGGCTAGTTCCTTTTGGCGTTCATGCAAGCGAGTGATATTGGCATCTTTTGATGTGCTTGCTTGGGGTTGTACTGGCAATTCCTTGGAAGTTGAAATTGGTGAAGCAACTACTTCCTCTTGTTGAGATTCATAGTAAGGTGTTGTTTCTTCTCCATCTTCTGTAAAATAATCTATAAATTTATCAAATTTATCTTTTAAAGACATGAGTCTCTCCTATTTAAAAAAAGCTGTACCAATTCGAACAAAAGTCGAGCCGAACTGAATCGCCTCTTCATAATCGCGACTCATTCCCATACTCAACTCTGTCATAGGCATGTTGGGGATTTGTTTTTCTCTAATTTCTGCTTGCAGTTCTTGCGTTTTTTTGAAAATCGTTCTCAATTCATCAGTATCTGCCTCGAAAGGAGCCATTGTCATTAGACCAACATATTCAATTTGATCTAACTGAGCTAAATCAGCCAATTGCTCCAGCAAGGCTTCTTTGGAAAAGCCGTGTTTGGATTCCTCGCCAGAAATATTGACCTGTAGGAAACACTTGATAACATGATCCGTTCTTTTTTGAATTTCCTGAGCAAGCTTTAGAGAATCTAGAGCATGGAAATAGTCAACAAAAGAGATGACATCCTTCACCTTACGTCTCTGGAGCGTTCCGATCAAATGCCAGGTAACAGGTCGATCTTTCAGAGCCTGATATTTTTCTAAAAATTTATCAACACGATTTTCACCAATATGATGAACACCAAGCGGAAGCAATGCTTCCGCCGTTTCTACATCTACATATTTTGTTACAGCAATCACTGAAACTGAATCCAAATCACGATTCGCTTTTTGACTAGCCTCCGCAATCTGCTGAAAAATTAATTCCGTATTGTTTTTTAAATTCATTTTTTAACGATTTTTGAAAAATGGAGGTGTATCCAACTCATCTTCGTCTTGAGAAACAGGTGCTTCAAATCGCTCTACAGGAGATACAACTGAATCACTTTGACGAACAATCGATTCACGACGCAAGTCCCAATCACCAAAAGCAGAAGATTGACTTGTTTCAAAGCGTCGTTGGCTTTGCTTTGGTAATTCTGCTGTATCTTCTAGGTCAAAATGACGATCAAATGTGTGTGAATGCGGAGCTCTAGAAGCTTCTCTACGAGCTGCTTGCTTAACTGGAGAACCAACAACTTTTTCTACACGATCTTGGCGAACACCTGTTGCTACAACAGTAACACGGATTTCATCTTTCATGTTTTCATCGATTGATGTTCCAAGCCAGATGTTCACTCCCTGACCAGCTGCTTGGTTGACGATTTCTGAAGCTTCTTCTGCTTCAATCAATGTCAAGTCAAGACCACCCGTAACGTTAACGATGACATCTTCAGCACCGTCAATGGTTGTTTCAAGAAGTGGTGAGTAAATCGCTTTACGAGCCGCCTCAACGACACGCT
>CAUSRF010000052.1:0-8020 GCA_963534275.1 uncultured Streptococcus sp. | reverse complement strand
TGAAAGAATCAGGTGTTATCGAGAAAACAGCCATGGTATTTGGTCAGATGAATGAACCACCGGGAGCACGTATGCGTGTTGCCCTTACTGGCTTGACAATCGCCGAATACTTCCGTGATGTAGAAGGCCAAGACGTGCTTCTCTTTATCGACAATATCTTCCGTTTCACTCAGGCTGGTTCGGAAGTATCTGCCCTTTTGGGTCGGATGCCATCAGCCGTTGGTTACCAACCAACACTTGCTACAGAAATGGGTCAATTGCAAGAGCGTATCACGTCAACTAAGAAGGGTTCTGTAACCTCTATCCAGGCTATCTATGTGCCAGCGGATGACTATACTGACCCAGCGCCAGCAACAGCCTTCGCTCACTTGGATTCAACGACTAACTTGGAACGTAAGTTGGTACAATTGGGAATCTACCCAGCCGTTGACCCACTTGCTTCAAGCTCACGTGCCTTGGCACCTGAAATTGTTGGAGAAGAGCACTATGCAGTTGCTGCTGAAGTCAAACGTGTCCTTCAACGTTACCATGAATTGCAAGATATCATTGCCATCCTTGGTATGGATGAGCTTTCTGATGAAGAAAAGACCTTGGTTGCACGTGCCCGTCGTATCCAGTTCTTCTTGTCACAAAACTTCAACGTTGCGGAGCAATTTACTGGCCAACCTGGTTCTTATGTACCAGTAGCAGAAACAGTTCGTGGTTTCAAGGAAATCCTTGATGGTAAACATGACCACTTGCCAGAAGATGCCTTCCGTGGAGTTGGTTCAATCGAAGACGTCATTGCTAAGGCAGAGAAAATGGGATTTTAAGAGGTGATCTATGGCTCAGTTAACTGTCCAGATCGTGACACCAGATGGCCTCGTCTATGATCACCATGCCAGCTTTGTATCGGTTCGAACTCTGGATGGTGAGATGGGGATCTTGCCACGACATGAAAATATGATTGCGGTTTTAGCGGTTGATGAAGTAAAGGTAAAACGAATCGATGATGATACTCATGTGAACTGGATTGCAGTGAACGGAGGGATTATCGAGATTGCCAATGACATCATTACCATCGTAGCCGACTCAGCAGAACGCGCTCGTGATATCGATATCAGTCGTGCAGAACGTGCGAAACTTCGCGCTGAACGTGAAATCGAAGAAGCTCAAGACAAGCACTTAATCGACCAAGAACGACGCGCTAAGATTGCTCTTCAACGTGCCATTAACCGTATCAATGTCGGAAATAAACTATAATCAAAAAATGAACTTGAATCTCAAGTTCATTTTTTTTTAATGTGGGAAGTTGATGCAAACTGCTTCAGGAACATGGAAGTCGTTAGAAAGCTCCGCAAGACGCCCACTTTCAGGATTACGCTTAAAGACGGTTGCGTTATCAGAATCTTGGTGAACAGCAATGAGAAACTTCTGATCAGGAGTTAGGTCGAAATCACGTGGCGTTTTACCATGACTTGGAACAATCTCTAATAATTCCAAACTACCATCAGCGAGGATTGTATAGACTGCAATGGAATCATGACCACGGTTGGATGCATAGAGGTAGTTGCCATCTTTTGAAAGACGAATGGCAGCAGTAGCATTGAAGCCTTTGTATCCATCTGGTAAGGTTGAAATGACTTGCATGCGTTCAAATTCACCAACACCATCATAAATCAAGACCTCAATAGTGCTATTAAGTTCGCAGATGAGATAGGCAATCTTATAGTGGTGGTGGAAAACGATGTGGCGAGCACCTGCTCCGGCTTGGCTGTGATAAGTGTAGAGTTTAGTTAGTTTTCCTTCTGAGCTAACATCATAGGTCGTCACCTCATCAGTACCTAGATCACATGTGACGAGATACTGGTCAGGTGTTAAATCTGTAAAGTGTACATGTGGAGAAGTTTGGTTTTCATGAGGACCTTGTCCGCTATGCTGCTCCAGATCCGTTTGGATGAGGCTACCATCAGCTTGACGTTTATAAACCAGAACTTGCCCCTTATGATAATTGGCTCCGTAAACGAGACTACGCTTTTCATCCACTGCCACATAACAATGGGGAGCGCCTTCTTCAACTACATGATTTAGCAAAGTGCCATCTGTCTTGTATGCAGCGATGCCACCAAAGCCATCCTTGCTCCCTACGGTGTATAAGTGTTGCTGTTGGTCAAAGGCAAGGTAGGTCGGACTTGGTTCGGTAGCAAAAAGCTCAAGATTTGCAAGCTGGCCTGTTTCTGTATCAAAATCTGCCTTGTATATCCCTTTAGATGAGCGACGAGTATAAGTTCCAAAATAAATAGTTTCTTTCATGTCCATACCTCTTAATAATGATAAGTTCATTATACCACAAAATGACAGTCAGGCAGTGTCCATTTAGTCTATGTAAGCACTTTAATAAGAGTTATTTTAGATTAAAAATGGTATAATGAGAGAATGACAGAAAGGATGTATTTATGGAACATAAAGAGAAACATTTTAGCCTATCCTGGTTTTTTAAGTGGTTTTTAGATAACAAAGCTATCACCGTATTTTTAGTAACCTTGTTACTGGGGCTAAACATTTTCATTCTAAGTAAGATTAGTTTTATCTTTTTACCCGTTTTAGATTTTTTAGGGGTTGTTATGTTGCCAGTTATTTTATCTGGTTTACTTTATTACCTCCTCAATCCGATTGTTGACTGGATGGAAAAGCATAAGATCAATCGTGTTCTTGCTATCAGTATTGTTTTTATCATCATTGGACTTTTTATCATTTGGGGGCTGGCAGTCGCTATTCCAAATCTCCAACGTCAGATCTTAAACTTTGCAAAGAATGTACCGACTTATCTTAAGGATGCTGATAAGGTTATCAATGACCTTGTAACCAAACGCTTGCCAGATGATTTTAGACTGCAGTTGGAGCAAGTTCTTGCCAATGTTTCTAGTGAGGCGACGATGTGGGCCAGCAAAATCTCTTCTCAAGCTGTTAACTGGGTCAGCTCTTTTATCAGCGGAGCATCTCAGGTTATTGTAGCAGTTATTATCGTACCCTTTATGCTCTTTTATCTTTTGAGAGATGGGAAAGGCTTGCGGGATTACCTCACTAAATTCATCCCAAACAAGTTAAAAGAACCTGTCGGACAAGTTTTGTCAGATGTTAATAAACAGTTGTCAAACTACGTTAGAGGACAGGTTACAGTTGCTATTATTGTAGCGATTATGTTTATTATCTTCTTTAAGATTATTGGCCTCAGATATGCTGTGACTCTAGGTATCACGGCTGGTATCCTCAATCTAGTACCTTATCTAGGAAGTTTTCTAGCGATGTTGCCTGCTCTGGTTCTTGGCTTGATTGCAGGACCTGTTATGCTTTTGAAAGTAATTATTGTCTTTATTGTTGAACAAACGATTGAAGGACGTTTCGTATCTCCGCTTATTTTAGGTAGTCAGCTCAATATTCATCCCATCAATGTCCTCTTTGTTCTCCTGACTTCAGGTTCTATGTTTGGTATTTGGGGAGTCTTACTGGGAATCCCTGTCTATGCCTCCGCTAAG
This sequence comes from uncultured Streptococcus sp., assembly GCA_963534275.1. GTDB lineage: Bacteria > Bacillota > Bacilli > Lactobacillales > Streptococcaceae > Streptococcus. Next base: position 4,505 of record CAUSRF010000052.1, on the reverse strand, counting down.
GTGGTTATTTCTGCTATCTTTAACTGGTACAAAAAGATCAGTGGTTTGTATGAAGAAGAAGGGGAGGAAATCAAGAGTGAACAATAGTCAACGCATGCTCCAGGCTTTGGATGAACAAGATCTAAACAAAGCAGATCAGTATTTTCATAAGGCACTTGAAACTGATTCGACGGAAATTCTCTACGAACTAGCAAGTTATCTTGAGGGAATTGGCTTTTATCCGCAAGCCAAGGAAATTTATCTAAAAATTGCGTCAGAATTTCCAGAAGTGAATCTGAACTTAGCAAGCATTGCTAGCGAGGATGGACAGGTAGAAGAAGCCTTTGCCTACCTAGAGGAAATCACTCCTGAAAGTGACTGGTATGTGTCAGCTTTGGCTTTGAAGGCCGACCTCTATCAGTTGGAGGGTTTGACAGATGTAGCACGTGAAAAGTTACTGGAAGCCTTAAACTACTCAGATGATCCCTTATTAGTTTTTGGTTTGGCTGAGTTAGATAGTGAGTTAGGAAACTATCAGGAAGCCATTCAGGGCTATGCTCAATTAGACAATCGCTCCATCTATGAACAAACAGGTGTATCAACCTACCAACGAATTGGCTACGCTTATGCCCAGTTAGGCAAGTTTGAGGCTGCAACGGAATTCCTAGAAAAAACCTTAGAACTAGAATACGATGACCAAACTGCTTTTGAGTTGGCCAGTCTATACTTTGACCAAGAAGAGTATCAAAAAGCTACTCTCTACTTTAAGCAGATTGATACCATTTCACCTGATTTTGAAGGATATGAGTATGGTTATAGTCAAGCCTTGCACAAGGAACATCAGGTGGAAGAGGCTCTTCGTATCGCTAAACAAGGTTTGGAGAAAAATCCATTTGAAACTCGTCTTTTGTTAGCGGCCTCTCAGTTTTCTTATGAATTGCATGATGCTAAGGCAGCGGAGGACTTTCTCCTTACTGCCAAAGAAGATGCAGAAGACCTTGAGGAGATTTTCCTTCGCCTTGCGACCATTTATATGGAACAAGAGCGGTTTGAGGATATTATCGCTCTCCAAAGTCAAGAACCTGAAAACCTCCTGACCAAGTGGATGATTGCCCGTTCTTACCAGGAAATCGAGGATTTAGATAGGGCTTACGAACTCTATCAAAAACTGTCGTCTGACTTTAAGGACAACCCAGAGTTTCTGGAGCAATATACTTATCTCTTGCGGGAATTGGGGTATTTCGAAGAAGCTAAGAGGCAAGCAGAAGCATATTTAAAACTGATTCCAGATGATATTCAGATGCAAGAACTGCTAGAAACACTTTAAAAATATTCTATAAAGCGAAACTGTATCTAGTCATTTTGATGGATACGGTTTTCATTTTCAAAAAGAAACAGAATTTTTTTACAAAAAATTCTTGATAAATTGTTTATTTATGCTATAATAGGAACAATTATTTTTAGGAGGTGCAGTATGTCTTATTTGTTTGAGATATTACCGAGTTTATTGAGCGGTGCAAGCATGACTTTACAGGTCTTTGCACTGGTCTTGATTTTTTCTATTCCCTTGGGCGTTTTGATTGCTTTTGCCTTGCAAGTCCATTGGAAACTCCTCCATTATCTGATCAACATTTATATCTGGATCATGCGGGGAACACCCTTGCTCTTGCAATTGATCTTTATCTATTATGTGCTCCCAAATATTGGAATTCGTTTGGATCGCCTTCCTGCGGCTATTATTGCCTTTGTTTTGAATTATGCGGCTTACTTTGCTGAAATCTTCCGTGGGGGGATTGATACCATTCCTAAGGGGCAATATGAGGCTGCTAAGGTCTTGAAGTTTAGCCCTTTTGCCACAGTGCGCTATATTATCTTACCACAGGTGACCAAGATTGTTCTTCCTAGTGTATTTAATGAAGTTATGAGTTTGGTCAAGGATACTTCTCTGGTCTATGCTCTAGGGATTTCAGATTTGATTTTGGCTAGTCGTACAGCAGCCAACCGTGATGCTAGTCTGGTTCCTATGTTCTTGGCGGGAGCCATTTACTTGATTTTGATTGGTATTGTGACTATCCTTGCCAAAAAAGTTGAGAAGAAGTACAGTTACTATAGATAGGAGGTTGCCATGTTAGAATTACGAAACATCAACAAAGCCTTTGGTGGCAAACAAATCTTAACTAATTTCAGTCTATCAATTCCTGAAAAGCAAATCCTGGCAATCGTAGGTCCATCAGGAGGTGGAAAAACTACCTTATTACGTATGCTGGCTGGACTGGAGACCATCGATTCTGGAGAGATTTACTATAATGGCGAATCTCTAGCTATAGACGAACTAGAAAAGCGTAATCTACTAGGATTCGTTTTCCAAGATTTTCAACTCTTTCCGCATTTGTCAGTTCTAGAAAACCTAACCTTGTCACCTATTAAAACCATGGATATGGATAAGGAAGCTGCTGAGAAGAAGGCGCGTGGTTTGTTAGAACAACTTGGGTTAGCAGGACATGCTGATGCCTTTCCATTTTCCTTATCTGGTGGGCAAAAGCAGCGTGTCGCTTTAGCGCGCGCCATGATGATTGATCCAGAAGTTATCGGATATGATGAGCCTACATCAGCTTTAGATCCCGAGTTACGATTAGAAGTGGAAAAACTTATCCTTCAAAATAAAGAGCGTGGCATGACCCAGATTGTTGTGACGCACGACCTTCAGTTTGCTGAAAACATTGCTGATCAGATCCTTAAGGTTGAGCCAAAGTAGGAGGTGCCTATGAAGAGAAAGAAAATTGCCCTAGTACTTGCTTTGTTCTTTAGCTTCTTCCTGACTGCTTGTACGCAAAAGGTCAGTGATCCGAAGCAGGATAATTGGTCCAAATACCAAGAACAGGGTAGTATTACCATTGGATTTGACAATACCTTCGTTCCCATGGGATTCGAAGAAAAGAATGGCCAGTATGCAGGTTTTGATATTGATCTAGCTCAAGCTGTCTCTGAAAAACTTGGAATTCAGGTGAATTTTCAACCCATCGACTGGGATATGAAAGAAACCGAACTACAAAATGGTACCATTGATGCCATCTGGAATGGTTATTCTGCGACAGATGAACGGAGAGAGAAGGTTGCCTTTACCATTCCTTATATGGAAAATCAACAAGTTTTAGTTTCTAAAAAATCTCAGAACATCCAGTCAATCAAAGATATGAATAACAAGGTTTTGGGAGCTCAGGCAGGATCTTCTGGCTATTTGAACTTTGAAGCGCAGTCAGATTTGCTAAAAAATCAGGTAAAAGACCAGAAGGCCAATCAATACCAGAGTTTCAATGAAGCCTTGATTGATTTGAAAAATGATCGGATTGATGCCTTGTTAATTGACCGTGTCTATGCCAATTACTACCTCCAGTCTGAAGGGATATTAAATGACTACAATGTCTTTTCGGCTGGTTTTGAAAGTGAAGCTTTTGCAGTCGGTGTTAGACCTGCTGATAAAACTTTGTTAGCTACTTTGAACCAAGCCTTTGTTGAACTATACAAAGAAGGAAAGTTCCAAGAAATCAGCCAAAAATGGTTTGGAGAAGATGTAGCGACCAGTCAGGTGAAAAATCAAGAATAAGAAAAAGAGATTGAGTTTACCTCAGTCTCTTTTTGCATCAAAAAATCCTCTGGCAAGAGCCAGAGGATAAGAGTTTATTTCATTGTTGGGAAAAGCAATACATCACGGATAGTAGTTGTATCTGTGAGGAGCATGCAAAGACGGTCGATACCGATTCCCAAACCACCAGTTGGTGGCATACCGTATTCAAGAGCCTCGATGTAATCGTAGTCGATGCCCGTTGCTTCATCGTCCCCAAGTTCTTTAGCTTTTGCTTGAGCTTCGAAACGGCTAAGTTGGTCGATTGGGTCGTTCAACTCGGTAAAGGCATTACCGTATTCCTTGGTCATGATGAAGAGCTCAAAGCGGTCAGTAAAGCGTTCGTCTTCAGGGTTTTTCTTAGCGAGTGGAGAGACAGCTACTGGATGTCCGTAGACAAAGGTTGGTTGGATTAAGGTTTCTTCAACAAATTCTTCAAAGAAGGCGTTGATAATGTGACCAACTTCAGTGTAGTGTTTTTCAACTGGAACTTTCTTCTCAGCAGCGATAGCTTTTGCTTCTTCAAAAGTCATGTCTTGCCAGAAATCAACACCAGTAATTTCTTTGATAGCATCCACCATGTGAACACGTTTGAATGGTTCGTTGATTTTGATTTCAGTTCCTTGGTAGTTGACTGGACCATCACCCTTAACTGATTTAGCAGCGTGTTGGATAATACCTTCCGTCAAGTCCATAATATCTTGGAAATCTGCATAAGCTTGGTAAACTTCGATTGAAGTGAATTCAGGGTTATGAGTAGCATCCATTCCTTCATTACGGAAGATACGGCCAATTTCATAGACACGTTCCATACCACCAACGATAAGACGTTTTAAGTGAAGCTCAGTTGCGATACGAAGCACCATGTCAATGTTTTGGGCATTGTGGTGAGTGATAAATGGAC
>CAUSRF010000051.1:0-8073 GCA_963534275.1 uncultured Streptococcus sp. | reverse complement strand
ATGGTAGAGGGGAAACAACCAAGTACGAATTGATTAACCAAACAGGACATGCGGAGACTGTTCATGTCACTTACGACGCCAATCAAATTTCCCTCAAAGAAATCCTGCTTCATTACTTCCGTATTATCAATCCAACCAGCAAAAATAAACAAGGAAATGATGTGGGGACTCAGTATCGTACCGGCGTTTATTACACAGATGACAAGGATTTGGAAGTAATCAACCAAGTCTTTGATGAGGTGGCTAAAAAATATGACCAACCTCTGGCAGTTGAGAAGGAAGCCTTGAAGAATTTTGTGGTGGCTGAGGACTATCACCAAGACTATCTCAAGAAAAATCCAAATGGTTATTGCCATATCAATGTTAATCAGGCTGCCTATCCCGTTATCGATGCTAGCAAATATCCAAAACCAAGTGATGAGGAATTGAAAAAGACCTTGTCAGCTGAGGAGTATGCAGTCACCCAGAAAAATCAAACAGAACGGGCTTTTTCAAACCGCTACTGGGATAAATTTGAATCTGGAATCTATGTGGATGTGGCAACTGGTGAACCCCTCTTTTCATCAAAGGACAAGTTTGAGTCTGGTTGTGGCTGGCCTAGTTTTACCCAGCCTATCAGTCCAGATGTTGCCACTTACAAGGAAGATAAGTCCTACAATATGACACGCATGGAAGTGAGAAGTCGAGTTGGAGATTCTCATCTTGGTCATGTCTTTACAGACGGTCCACAGGACAAGGGGGGCTTGCGCTACTGTATCAATAGTCTCTCTATCCGCTTTATTCCCAAAGATCGAATGGCAGAAAAAGGCTATGCTTATTTACTAGATTATGTCGATTAAGAAGTCTTTCCTAAGCAGTTAGAGGAGAATTTTGCTATACTGATACTAGTAAGTTGTAAAGGAGCAGAGCATGACCTACACAATCTTAATCGTAGAAGATGAATATCTGGTAAGACAAGGTTTAACCAAGCTGGTTAATGTAGCAGCCTACGATATGGAAATCATCGGTCAGGCTGAAAATGGAAGGCAGGCTTGGGAGCTGATTCAAAAGCAGGTGCCGGACATTATTTTAACTGATATCAACATGCCTCAGCTAAATGGCATCCAGTTGGCCAGTCTGGTCCGAGAAACCTATCCTCAGGTTCATCTGGTTTTTTTGACAGGTTACGATGATTTTGATTATGCCTTATCTGCTGTCAAACTCGGTGTGGATGACTACCTGCTCAAACCCTTTTCTCGTCAGGATATTGAGGAAATGTTGGGGAAAGTCAAGCAAAAACTCGACAAGGAAGAAAAGGAAGAGCAGTTACAAGGTTTATTGACTGCCAAGTTTGAAGGAAATATGGCCCAGAAAATCCAGTCTCATCTAGCTGATAGCCAATTCAGTTTAAAGACCTTGGCCAGTGACTTGGGCTTTAGTTCAACTTATCTGAGTTCTTTGATTAAGAAAGAGTTGGGCTTGCCTTTTCAGGATTATCTGGTGAGAGAACGTGTCAAACAAGCCAAGCTCTTGCTTTTGACAACGGATTTAAAGATTTATGAAATCGCAGAAAAGGTTGGTTTTGAAGATATGAACTACTTTACCCAACGCTTTAAACAGATTGCAGGTGTGACGCCTCGTCAGTTTAAGAAGGGAGAAGGTCGATGAAGCGTTCTTCTCTCCTAGTCAAAATGGTTATTTCCATTTTTCTGGTCTTTCTCATTCTCCTAGCTTTGGTTGGGACTTTCTACTATCACTCTAGTTCTTCAGCCATTGAGGCTACCATTGAAGGCAATAGCCAAACGACTATCAGTCAGGCTAGTCACTTTATCCAGTCTTATATCAAAAAATTAGAAACAACCTCCACCAGTTTGACCCAGCAGACAGATGTCCTAGCCTATGCTGAGAATCCCAGTCCAGACAAGGTCAAGGGAATCCGAGATTTGTTTTTGACCATCTTAAAGGCAGACCAGGACTTGAAAACTGTTGTGCTAGTGACTAAATCCGGTCAGGTCATTTCTACAGATGAGAGTGTGCAGATGAAAACCTCCTCAGATATGATGGCTGAGGATTGGTACCAAAAGGCCATTCATCAGGGGGCCAAGCCCATTTTGACACCAGCTCGTAAATCAGACAGCCAGTGGGTCATTTCTGTCACTCAAGAACTTGTTGATGCAAAGGGAGCCAATCTGGGAGTGATTCGTTTGGACATTTCCTACGAAACTCTGGAAGCCTATCTCAACCAACTCCAGTTGGGTCAGCAAGGCTTTGCCTTTATCATCAATGAAAACCATGAATTTGTCTACCATCCTCAACACACAGTTTATAGCTCATCTAGCGAAATGGAGGCCATGAAACCCTATATTGAGACAGGGAAGGGTTATACTCCAGACCACCAATCCTATGTCAGTCAGGAAAAGATTGCAGGAACTGATTGGACGGTCCTTGGCGTATCTTCACTGGAAAAGTTAGCCCAGGTTCGGAGTCAACTCATGTGGACCTTGTTTGGGGCTAGTGTCACATCTCTTCTTGCCTGTCTCTGTTTGGTATGGTTCAGTCTCAAGCGTTGGATTGCCCCTTTGAAGGACCTGAGAGATACCATGCTGGAAATTGCTTCTGGTAATCAGAATCTTCGTGCCAAGGAAGCTGGTGCCTATGAATTGAGAGAAGTGACTCGCCAATTTAATGCCATGTTGGATCAGGTTGATCAGCTGATGGCAGATGTTCGCAGACAGGAAGAAACGACCCGTCAGTATGAACTTCGAGCCCTATCAAGTCAGATTAACCCCCATTTCCTCTATAACACCTTGGACACCATTATCTGGATGGCTGAATTTCAGGATAGTCAGAGAGTAGTTCAGGTGACTAAGTCCTTGGCGACCTATTTCCGCTTGGCTCTCAATCAAGGGAAGGACTTGATTTGCCTGTCCGATGAAATCAATCATGTCCGCCAGTACCTCTTTATCCAGAAACAACGCTATGGCGATAAGCTAGACTATGAGATTGATGAAAATCCTGCCTTTGATAACCTAGTCTTACCCAAGCTGGTGTTGCAACCTCTAGTAGAAAATGCTCTTTATCATGGCATCAAGGAAAAGGACGGTCAGGGCCATATTAAACTTTCTGTCCAGAAAAAGGATTCAGGACTAGTCATTCGCATTGAGGATGATGGAGTTGGCTTCCAAGCTGTGGGCGATAGTAGTCAGAGTAACCTCAAACGTGGGGGAGTTGGTTTGCAAAACGTTGATCAACGCCTCAAACTTCATTTTGGAGAAAACTATCAGATGAAGATCAATTCTGCACCCGAAAAAGGAACGACGGTTGAAATATACATAAATAGAATAGAAACTAGTTAACTCCCAGTTCATTCTGGGAGTTTTACTTTGAAAAATCAGATTGATCAGTTCGCCTTGATAAAATCAGTAAAAAAAGATATGATAGATAGTGACAAAAGAGGTATCAAGTATGACGGAAAAAGACATTCAAAGAGAAACAAGCCAGATTGTAAAAGATGTATTAGAAAAAGCTAATCTGAAGCAAGGAGCTATTTTTGTTTTGGGCCTTTCTTCTAGTGAGGTGATAGGTGGTCAGATTGGCAAGGAATCCAGCCAAGAAATTGGGGAAATCATTGTGAAGACGATTTTAGATATACTGGGAGGGGAAGGAATTCATCTAGCTGTTCAAGGTTGTGAACACGTCAATCGTGCCCTCGTCGTCGAACGTCAGGTGGCGGAGCAGTTTGGTCTGGAAATCGTCAGTGTCCTTCCTACTCTTCATGCAGGAGGTTCAGGTCAGTTGGCAGCCTTCAAGTTTATGCAGGATCCAGTTGAGGTTGAATTTATCAAGGCCCATGCTGGATTGGATATCGGAGATACTGCAATTGGTATGCATGTCAAGCATGTGCAGGTTCCGATCCGACCAGTTTTGCGTGAGATTGGGCACGCCCATGTAACGGCTCTCGCAAGTCGTCCAAAATTAATTGGAGGTGCGCGTGCACAGTATCCAGAAGACTTCATAAGAAAGTCATAAGTGGGCGGAGAATGATCATAAGTTAGAGAGACATTACAAGTATATAGAGGTTAAAGTGGAAAATTGTGTTTATATTATTTCGGGTCCCCCAGGTGTTGGAAAGAGCACTGTCAGCAAAGAGTTGGCCTATTCTTTTGACAAAAGTGCAGTTATAGAGGGGGATATGATTTACTTAATGATAAAAAGTGGTCTCGTAGCTCCTTGGGAAGATGATGGATTTTATATAGATTTGTTCTGGGATAATATCATCAGTCTGACCAATAATTTCTTGAACAGTGGCATTACTGTCGTGATAGAGTATGTCATATTTGAAGATCAACTGAAGAAAATTGCAGCCTTCTTAAAAGAAAAACAAATTAAGCTAAAATATTGTGTCCTAATAGCAGAAGAAGAAACCTTGAAAGATAGGGATTCTTCTCGGAAAGAAATTGAGAGAACAGGCGATTTATCAATCCAAGCAAGAAATGACTTCTTAGCTAAGAATAGTGAGAAACGTCATTTTCTGTATACGGATGATTTAGATGTCAAAGAAACGGTAGGCATCATTAAAACCTCAAATCAATTTTTAATTTCTGAACAGTAAAAGACAGAGAGAGTAAGGGTATAGAAACCATTACTTCCTCTGTTCTTTTTTGTTGAATTTTTGTGCAAAGTGTTCCAAATAAGGCCTTCTTTAACTAGAAAAACTAGTGCCATCTGATAGAGAATTGCCAAAAGTAGAAAAAAGTAACTTAGAGAAGATATTTCGTTATAGGAATCAGTAAACAAAGCTTGATTTAGCTGTTCTAGGTCGGCTTTTTTATGCTATACTAAAGGTATGCATAGAAAAACAGTGATTGATTTTAGGGATTTGGGTGAGAGATACACCTTTACCCAGCCGATTAAAGAGTTAAAAACGAGAGATTTAGCAGAAGTGGCAGATTTGCTGGCACAAGTAGAAAGCTACCAAGAGCAAGGCTATTATGTGGTGGGGTATGTCAGCTATGAGGCTGCACCTGCATTTGAGGAGAAATTAGCAGTTCGTAAGGCTCCCCTACTGGCAGAGTATTTGCTATATTTTACAGTTCATGATAGGGTGGAAACATCCCCTATTCCTCTGACTTATGAGGAAGTAGATCTACCTTCAAAGTGGCAGGAAGAAACATCTGCAGAGGACTATAAAAAAGCTATTGCCCAGATTCACCATCATTTGCGTCAGGGGGATACCTACCAGGTCAACTACACTGTCCAACTCAAGCAGGACTTAAGTGCCAATCCTTTTGCTATCTACAATCGCATGGTGGTAGAACAGGAGGCGGGCTACAATGCCTATGTTGAACATGACGAGATGGCGGTGATTTCCATGAGCCCAGAGCTCTTTTTTGAGCAAAATGACCGTGAGTTGACTACGCGACCAATGAAGGGAACGACTAAGCGTGGGTTGACTGACCAAGAAGATTTAGAACAGGCTAGCTGGTTGGAGCAGGATTCCAAAAATCGTTCTGAAAATATGATGATTGTGGATCTCTTGCGCAATGATATGAACCGTATTTCTGAGGTTGGGAGTGAGCACGTGGAGCGTCTGTGCCAAGTGGAGCAGTATTCAACCGTTTGGCAAATGACTTCGACCATTAAGAGTCAGTTACGACCGGATGTGAACTTGGTTGCCATTTTTCGCTCTCTCTTTCCTTGTGGATCCATAACGGGAGCTCCGAAAATTGCGACTATGGAAATCATCAAGGACTTGGAGCCACAACCCAGAGGAGTTTACTGCGGAACGATTGGTATCTTGCTTCCAAATGGGCGACGAATTTTTAATGTCGCCATTCGGACTATCCAACTGCATCTAGGGAAAGCCATCTATGGAGTTGGCGGAGGGATTACTTGGGATAGTACCTGGGAGTCTGAATACCGTGAAGTGCATCAAAAGGCGGCTGTTCTCTATCGTAAACAAGCTCGTTTCAAACTGATTTCAACTGGGAAAATCAGTCAGAAGAACTTACTGTTTGAAGAACAACATCTGGAAAGACTGACAAAGGCGAGTCGTTATTTTGCCTATCCTTTTGATCCAGAAGACCTGAGACAAAAGATAGAGGAAGAGTGTCGAGCTTGTGCTTCCCACCAAGACTACCGTTTGCGAATAAGCCTCAGCAAGTCTGGAGAGATTGAACTCAGTTGCCAAATCTTAACACCCCTTAGTCCGACCTTCTGCCAAGCCAAACTTTGCCTTCAGGAAGCTGATTTGCAACAAGTATTTACCTACTTCAAAACCACTCACCGACCACATTTGAACCTAGGGGAACAAGAGAAGATTTACCATAATGAAAGAGGAGAATTGCTTGAAACCTCTATCGGGAATCTAGTTCTAAAAATTGCTGGAAAACTCTACACACCGCCTACTAACCTAGGAATTTTGCCAGGAATTTATCGTCAGCATTTACTGGAAAGAGGACAGGTAGAGGAAAAAGTGCTGACTTTGGCAGACTTGAACCAGGCGGAGGCTATCTACGGCTGCAATGCGGTTAGAGGTTTGTATGAGTTGTTATTGAAGGAGAAATAAATGAAATTGATATTTTTACATGGCTTAGGTCAGACAGCCGCAAGCTGGAAGGAAGTTCAGGATCTACTTGTCGACCATCCTTCTGAGGCCCTTGAATTGTTTCCTTCGGGAGTTGGTTCTTATCAGGAAGCCAAAAAACGGATAGCTAAATACCTATCAGAGGAGAAGAAACCTTTTGTTTTAATCGGTTTATCCCTTGGTGCTACTCTTGCACTAGAGCTTTCAAGTTACGATGTGCCAAATCTTCAAGGTTTGGTTTTGTCAGGCTGTCCAGTGAAACTAGCAGGCAATATCTTGTTTAAAATCCAGTTGATGATTTTTAAACTACTTCCAAAAGGTTTTTTTGAAAAGCAGGGAGCAGACAAAGCTCTCATGGTTGGTGTTTCTGAGGAATTGAAAACACTTGATTTAACCCAAATAGCACAGAATTGTTACTATCCAACCTTGTTAATTTGTGGTAGCCAAGACAAGCCTAACCTCAGTTATATGAGAGATCTTCATCAATTGATGTCAGATTCTAAGTTGCAGATTATTCCTGACGGTCCTCATACACTGAATACTGACAAACCGAAGGAGTTTGCAGAAAAGACTAGAAGTTTTCTTGAATTGCTGGGATAAGTCTGGTAAAATAAAAGTGAAAGCGATATTAAAAAAAGGAGAAAATAAGGAAAAAACAGTTTTGCTAAAAGTGGCTTTTGCTGCCCTTTTAGTTTGGGGTCTATTTGCCCAACCAGTTACTGCAGAGGAAAATATTCATTTTTCTAGTTGTAGGGAAGCATGGGAAAATGGTTACTCTGATATTCATAGAGGAGAACCAGGTTACTCTTCAAAACTAGACCGTGATGGTGATGGGATAGCTTGTGAACGTGCCAATGCACCTCGGGGAGTCTTTAAACCACGCCAGTCGGGTTCGCAATCCAGTATCACAGTTAGCGGATGGGTCAAACAGGACGGCTATTGGTATTATTTTGCTGAAAATGGGCATGCAGTTAGGAATGCTTGGCAAGGTAGCTATTACCTTAAGTCAGATGGCAAGATGGCTACGAATGAGTGGGTTGATGGTGGTCGCTACTATGTGGATGCTTCTGGTTTGTGGAAACCATAAAGCAAACAAATTCTAGGGAAACAATGCAAACCTTTGCACAAATCTAACGATTTTGTTATACTATATCTGTAAGCATTTTCAATTAAAAAGGAGAAGACGATGAGTCAAAAGATTATTGGGATTGACCTTGGTGGAACATCTATCAAGTTTGCAATTTTAACTCAAGAGGGAGAAATCCAAGAAAAATGGTCTATTAAGACCAATATTTTGGATGAAGGAAGCCATATTGTAGATGATATGATTGTGTCTATTCAACATCGTTTGGACTTGCTTGGATTGTCAGCGACGGATTTCCGAGGCATTGGAATGGGATCACCTGGTGTGGTTGATCGTGAAAAAGGGACTGTTATCGGTGCCTACAACCTAAACTGGAAAACCCTTCAACCGATTAAAGAAAAGATTGAAAAAGCCTTGGGGATTC
>CAUSRF010000050.1:0-8333 GCA_963534275.1 uncultured Streptococcus sp. | reverse complement strand
TACTTGCCTGCTTGAGACCGATAGAGAGGAGAATTCCCACTTCCTTGCGACGGGCGTTGATCCAAAGACTGAGTAAGAGGGCAAGGAGAAGGACTGAGAAGCTCAAGCTACCCCAAAAAAGGAGGTTGGCCATCTTGTACATACCAGAGATGGATTGCTCTAGAGCTGGGTAGTTAGAGGAACTCTTCACAAGTGTGTAGCTTTTCCAGTTGATTCCACTGATACCATTCAATTCTTTCATGACATCATCCAAGTTCTTGTCTGCTGTTACAAAGAAGGTTGCGTCCCCATAAATGGCTGTGTCTTCTGTATAACCATATAGTTTAGCCGCCGTATGGATGTCTGTGATAGCTGTGTTTTCGTAAAGCTCTTGTGAGTAGGTAACTGCCGACTTATTGTGACCATCAAAGAGACCCTTGATTGTCACTTCGACTGTTTCCTTGGCACCCTTTTCATTATCTGCATCGTAGATGTTGGAGTCCAGTTTAACCTTGTCCCCTACCTTCCAGCCGTGTTTGGCTGCCAAGTCCTTGTGCATGAGGATCTTGTCTTTGTCGTCGTTGGTTAGGTGCTCACCTTCAACCAGCTTATATGAGCCAGAGACAAACTTATCTTCTTTAGAGGAGTCATTGACACCTGTAATCATCAAACTGCTTCCAAACCGTTTGGCACGGTCTGCAGTGAGATTTTTCTTGGTTTCTGGCGTTTCAATGAGGTCGTATCCAGTCAAATCTCCGATAGCGTTGATGCGTTTAACATAAGACTCGATGGCCTTGTTTTCGGTGATTTTTTTGATGTCTTCACCCTTGATATTTCCAGCACCACGAGGCGTTCCTTGGTTGACGCGACGATTGATTTGCATAGAGAAGCTGTTGGTGATATTTTTAAATGTCTCCTGAGAAGCCTTGGCAGTAGCTCCCTTGATCGACAAGCCGACCAAACTCAAGCTCGCCATGAGGAGAATAATCAGGAAGATAACAATCGATTTGAAAAACTTCCTTGTAACATAGGCAAATGCGTTGTGTAACATAGGTTCCCTTTCTAGATTTGATTTTATAATTCTATCAAAACAAGCTTATATTATTTACTAGTATTGCGAGTTTCAGTCAGTTTCTTGTCCTTCAACTCAAGTGTAATATCTGACGCTTGTGCCACTTCTTTGCTGTGCGTAACGACGATTACACATTTACCTGTTTTCTCAGCAAGTGACTTGAGCAGTTCGATAATATCTCCAGCAGTTTTAGGGTCCAGATTTCCTGTTGGCTCATCAGCTAGAATAACTGGAGCTTCTGAAACCAAACTGCGAGCAATAGCAACACGTTGCTGTTGACCACCTGATAACTGGAGAACGTTCCGCTTGATCTGACTTTCATCCAAACCAAGTTCAAGAAGTGTATCCTTGCTTGCCTTTTTGTTGACCAAGCGGATATTTTCCAGTGGAGAAAGATAATCTATCAAGTTATAATTTTGAAAGACCAGAGAAATATGGTGCATGCGATGATAAGAATATCCCTTATTTCGAATGTCCTCACCTTGGAAAAGGATCGAACCTTCAACAGGACTATCTAGACCAGCTAGAAGAGACAAGAGAGTGGATTTTCCTGCACCTGATTCCCCAATGATACTATAAAATTTCCCAGGTTCAAAATTATACTTGATCTGATATAAAACTGCCTCAGCAGTGTTCTTATAACGGTAGGTAACATCTTGTAATTGTAATAAAGTCATGATTTCTCCTTCTTAACTAATAGATGATAAAATTTCTTTCGGCGATTTTCTAAATAAGAATAGGAAACAAAGGGCTACAGATAAGCAACCAATCAAGAGCAGAAAGACATAGGATTCTGCAAAGGATAGGAGACTGGTTGATAGACCGCTTGCTTTGGCTAGTGTATCTTGTAAGCTTGCCTGATCTCCACTGGCTAGTACAGTTTGGAGTAGATAGGATGTAATGGCATTTCCAGCGATAAAGGATGGAAGCAAAGCTCCAAGAGATACCAACATTACCTCTAAACAGAACTGTAGAAAGATCGAGCTCTTGCCTTTTCCAAGTGCCAGTAAAATCCCCACTTCGTAGACCCGTTCTCTCAACCAGAGAGACAAGACCAAAATCAAGGCTCCAGCTCCAGCTATCATAATCCCATAAAGGAAGATGGTTAGGAAGGTTTGGAAGGTTGCAACTGAGTCTTTAATCTGTTCAAAGGCCTTGTTTTCCTTCTCAACTTGGTATCCTTGATTTTCCAAGGCCAAGTTTTCCACCTGCTTCATGAGTTCGTCCATTTCCTTAGGATTTTCTACATAGAAGCGGGCTGCACTGACTTGCGGTTCACTATTTCCCAGAAGAGTTTGGCTACTTTCATAGTCTGTAAAGACTTGGTTTTCACTGAAGTCAGAAGACAAGCCTGTGAATTTCTCTTGTTTTTTACCAGAAAAGATGCCGACAATCTCAAACTCTACTGTTTGCCCTTTTCCAGATTCTGACTGTCCAGCATCTAAGCGAATCTTGTCATGAAGCGAAAGATTGTTCTTCTTAGCCAACTCTTCGTGGATCAGGATTTTCTTAGCATCCCCTTTTTGAAGGTGTCGGCCCTCTTTTAGGTTGAAAGCCGAACTGGTAAAGGTGACATCCTTGGATGAATCCTCAAGAGCCGTTAAACTAACCAAGTTCTTGTCCGCAGCTGACAAATCATCGCGTTCTACGCTCTGCTCACCACTCACTGCTTCCTTGTCTTTCAGTTTTGCGACCGTCTCGAGTTCAGGAGAGACATTTTCCAGTCCCTTAATCTTGCTCACAGATGCTAGATCTGACAACTTGAAGGTCTGTCCATTTTCTATCTTTTTGATAGAAAATGATGTATTGAGAGATTTGTAAAGATTGGTTTCCACTGTTTTGTTGGACTTCATCAGCGTCAAACAAGCTGAAATTCCGGCCAATAGGACCAATAAAATCAGAAATAAAATAAAACTTCTCAGTCGTTTTCTGCTGACATAAGCCCAAGCTCTTTGGATTGGATTCATTTGTCACCTCCATATTTGTAAGACTATTATAAAATCCAAATATGAAATGTTTATGAAATCGAAAAAAATTTTTGATTTATTTGTTGAAAAAATGAAGAAAGCTAGCAAGAGCTAACTTTCCTCATATTAGAACACGTTTTACCAATCAAAAATCGACTCCATTCTATAATTGATAGTTCTTGATGCCGATAGCTTTCGATATCCAAAATGCCTTCTCTAGTCTTCTTTAGAAAAACAAAAAGAGCTAGCCAAAGCTAACTCTTACCCTATGCGGAGAGAGGGACTTGAACCCTCACGACCTAAAGCGGTCACAGGATCCTTAGTCCTGCGCGTCTGCCAATTCCGCCATCCCCGCGTCGATTACTTTACTAGTATATCAACTTTCAAAATCTTTGTCAACACTTTTTTCAGATTTTTTTCATTTTTCCAAGGGAATCATTCTTTAATTTCATCAAGATTTTCATCCAATAATTTGGCTCCCAGAGTGTTCTTAAAATGCCCAAGAGCAAACTGATGATTTTCTGGCCAGATAGAAGCAACCGCAGGTTTGACAACCTCGATTTTATAACCTAGATTATAGGCATCAATAGCAGTATGAAGAACACAAATATCCGTCAAAACACCAGTTAAGATGACGGTATCGACCCGACGTTCTCGCAAGCGAATATCGAGGTCCGTTCCTGAAAATGCTGAATAGTGACGCTTGTCCATCCAAAAGACGCGACTATCGTCCTTATTTTCCGCATAGAAATCAGCTAGGGGGCCATAGAGGTTACGGCCACTAGTCCCAATGATGTTGTGCGGTGGAAAGAGTTTACTCTCAGGATGAAAATCATCCCCTTTCTCATGAGCATCAATGGTGAAGAAAACATAGTCTCCACGATCAAAAGCCAGTCTGGTCACCTGATTGATTGCCTCTGATATTGCTTGAGCAGGTGCTCCAGCAGTTAGCTTTCCGTTGTCTGCTACGAAATCCTCTGTATAGTCAATCGAGATTAAAGCCTTTGCCATTAGTAGTCCCTCTTTTTCACTTCCTCAAAAATATCACCAATTAGAACTTTAAGATAAGTCCCCTTCATTCCGAGCGAGCGGCTCTCAATAATTCCCGCTGACTCTAGCTTACGGAGAGCATTGACGATTACTGAGCGCGTGATTCCGATACGGTCAGCAATGACAGATGCAGTCAATTGTCCTTCATTTCCATCCAACTCAGCTAAAATAGCTGATACGGCACGAAGTTCTGAATAGGAGAGGGTATTGACCGCCATGGTAACAGCCGTACGACGACGAATATTTTTCTCATCTTCTTCACGTTGGAAGTTCAAAAGTTGAATCCCTACCACCGTGCTCGCAATCTCAACGAGAATCAAATCCTCATCTTCAAATTTCTTATCATTACGCCAAATAATCAAGGAACCTAGACGAATCCCTGATACATGAATGGGAGCAATGGTTGTCAAACCATCTGGAAAGTCCGCACGGCTCTCAACAGGGAAAATGGTCAAATCATGTTCAACAGGAAGATTGGCTTCCGTGTCGTAGATCATGTTTGCCCCTTGTACATAGTCATCTGGAAACGTCTTGGTTTGGAAAAACTGCTCTACGCGATCGGTATTGGTTTTATAGCGCATAAAATAGCCCAAAAGTCGTCCCTTGCTATTGACAATACAGGCATTGCAATCAATAATGTCTGCTAGTTGACGTGTAATGGCATTGTATGGAAGTTCATCCTGCATTTGCTCTTCAGAGCGTTTTAAAATTGATGTAATTTTTCTTGTCTTTTCTAATAAATGTGCCATTTTTCACCTCGCATTTAATCGCTACCATTATAACATAAAGAACCTAAAATTTCAATAATTATCTGAAAATTGCTTATTGAATTGCAATTTTTAAAAGCAAAAATATTTTAGAAAAAATCATTATTTTTCATTGACAAGACTTCATCTTTTTGATATTATAACATTATAAGAAGATGAATTAAGGATTCCTTCCCATCTCACCTTTCCTTTACTATTATCCATCTTCTTTTCCCCTTGGTCTCCTTATATATAAAAGCGATTCACAATGTGAATCGCTTTTTCCTATTTATCTCCCTTGTTACGAATAACAAAGCCTGTTTTCTTTTCGCTTGAAGTGTTGCGAGGTTTTTTATTGTCTTTATTACGATAACGTCTGTCTTTATCAAAACGATCGTTCCCACGACTACCTTTCTTGAACTCATCATGACGACTATTGCCACGGCGATCACGGTCTCGACGGTCGTCCCCACGACGGCCTCCACGACCTCCCTTAGCTTTGCCAGCAAAGCCATTACCTGATGGTTTAAATGGCAGTGGTTTTTCACGTGCAATCTCAACTTCTGGAAGGCTGTCAGGATCTTGGACTGTCAGACTCAAGATATACATAGCCAATTCTTCTGGACTAAATTCAGCAGCTAACTTACGAGCATCTTTAGCAAATTTCTTAAAATTCCCACGAATGGCTTCGTCTGCGAAGTCTCGTTCGATTTTCTTGAGCGCCACTTGCTTTTTAGCTTGAAAGGCTTCTTCTGCTGTCGCTGGTTTCAAGCCTTTCATGCGCTTCTTGGTCAAGTTTTCGATGATTTGGAGATAACCCATTTCATTTGGAGAAACAAAGGTAATGGACTGACCTGACTTACCAGCACGACCTGTACGACCAATACGGTGAACATAGCTTTCAGGATCTTGTGGAATATCGTAGTTATAGACATGAGTCACACCTGAAATATCCAAGCCACGCGCTGCTACGTCTGTCGCAACCAAAACATCGAGATTCCCATTTTTAAAATCACGGAGGACACGAAGACGTTTGTTTTGGTCCAAATCACCATGAATACCTTCGGCACGGAAGCCACGGATTTTAAGTCCACGAGTCAATTCATCCACACGGCGTTTGGTACGACCAAATACAATAGCGAGTTCTGGTTGTTCCACATCCATGAGACGGGTCATAGTGTCAAATTTTTCTTGTTCCTTGACACGGATATAGTACTGGTCCACCAGTTCTGTTGTCAATTCCTTAGCAGCAATCTTCACATGCTCAGGCTCTTTCATAAACTGAACACCGATACGTTTGATGGCTTCAGGCATGGTTGCTGAAAAGAGTAAGGTTTGACGACTTTCAGGAACACGAGAGATAATAGCTTCGATGTCTTCAAGAAAGCCCATGTTGAGCATTTCGTCTGCTTCATCAAGGATGAGGGTTTCAATATCGTGCAATTTCAAAGCCTTACGTTTGATCAAGTCCAAGAGACGGCCTGGTGTTCCTACAACAATATGGGCACCAGACTTAAGGGCTTTGATTTGTTTTTCAATGCTTGAACCACCGTAAACTGAGCGAACTTTCACTCCCTTGCTACGACCAAAGCGGAAGAGTTCTTCTTGACTTTGAACAGCGAGTTCACGAGTTGGAGCGATGACCAAGGCTTGGATAGTTGCTTCTTCTGTACGGATTTTTTCAAGAGTTGGCAAGCCAAAGGCCGCGGTTTTCCCTGTACCAGTCTGGGCTTGACCGATAACGTCTTTCCCCTCAAGAGCCAATGGAATGGTCTGTTCTTGAATAGGACTTGCTTCTACAAATCCAGCTTTTTCAATCTCTGCTAGCAAATCAGCAGACAAGTTTAATTCATTAAATTTCACGTTTTTCTTCTTTCTAAAGATGGTGCGAAGCCATCCTATAGCGCTTAGTATATACTTTTCTTTTCATGACGTATCTTCTTAAAAAACGAGATACCGTGTTGCTTCTTTTCCACGAAAGAAAAGTACGAGTTTCTTTGCAACTTATCTAGTATAACACAAGAGCGGGGCAAAAGATAGCCCAATTTCTCTAGAAAATCATGTAAACGCTTTTTGGCTTTCCTTTTTGATTGAACGACCTAAATAATAAGACAAAGCCAAGGCTATACTATATAAAATGAGAAAAACGAACAAGGTTTGTGTGTAAGAATGAGCCATTTTATAGGTCTCTGCTAATAAAATAGGTCCTGCTAAACCTGCCATTGCCCAAGCTGTTAAAATATAACCATGCAGAGCAGCCAATTCCTTGGTTCCAAAAATATCACTGAGATAAGCCGGAATCAATGAAAAACCAGCTCCATAGCAAGTCATCAAAATAGACATAGCGACTACAAATAAAACGGAATCTGTAAAGAGCCAAAGTGAGAGAGAAAAGAAAAGATTGACAAGCAGTAATATACTAAAGGTTAGAGGGCGACCGATATAGTCAGATAAACTCGCCCAGAGCAAACGACCAAACCCATTGAAAATCCCTAAAACGCCCACCATTACTGCTGCATGACTTGTAGACAAGCCAGCCATCTCCTGTGCCATTGGCGATGCCGCTGAAATTAAACCTAATCCACAAGCTATGTTGATAAAGAAAATAATCCAAAGTATATAAAATCGATTGCTTTTCAGAGCCTGATTCGCAGCCATTCCTTGGGTCAAAAAGGCTGTTTTTTCTTTCCCTGAAACAGATAAAATTGCAAGCTCTTGCTCATTTGGACGCTTAATGAATTGTGAAGCTAGGAGCATGATAATAAAGTAACTTGCACCTAAAATATAAAAAGTTTCTACAAGCCCTACCCCTGCGATGAGATGTTGCGCTATGGGACTAGTCAATAAAGAAGCAAAACCAAATCCCATAATCGCTAAACCTGTTGCGAGACCACGTTTATCAGGAAACCATTTTATAATCGTTGACACAGGGGTAATATAGCCTGCTCCCAAACCAAGCCCACCTAAAATGCCATAAGCGAGATACAACAACCACAGCTCCTGACGGTCTATTGCAAATCCTGTTAAGATATTTCCACCTGCGTATAGAAAAGCAGATATACTCCCCATGACTCTCGGACCAAATTTTTCTACCAAACGCCCCATAAATGCAGCCGATAATCCCAAACAAAAGATTGCTAGACTAAAGGCAAAGGCAACAGAAGCCTGATCCCATCCCGTTTTTTCAATAATAGGGTTGCGATAAACACTCCAAGCATAAGTCGAACCCAGCATTAAGTGTAAAATGACCCCAGCAAAGGCAATAATATAACGATTCGATTTCATAAAACCTCCTATTTTCGAACATTTATTCTATTTTATATAAAAATAGATAGGATTTTAGTTTATCAAGCTTGTCAAAAAATTACTAGTTTTTTGTCTGGAAAGCGTTTTTATCTTTTTCTGTCTTTCCCGTAGCAGATTTGTGCAAAAAGTGTTTTCTTATGCTAGAATGAAAATCGAATAGGAGGACTATAAATGTTAACATATGATTTAATCGTTATTGGATTTGGTAAAGCT
>CAUSRF010000049.1:0-8866 GCA_963534275.1 uncultured Streptococcus sp. | reverse complement strand
AAAATCGACTTTATGAACTCAGAAGGTGACCAAAGTAAGGTTGCGACAATGAGTAAACAATTGGTAGCAAATGGGAATGACCTTGTGGTTGGTATTGCAACACCAGCTGCTCAAGGTTTGGCTAGCGCCACAAAAGACCTACCAGTTATCATGGCTGCTATTACAGACCCAATCGGTGCTAACTTGGTCAAAGATCTGAAAAAACCAGGTGGCAACATCACAGGGGTATCAGACCACAACCCAGCTGAACAACAAGTAGAGTTGATTAAAACTCTCACACCAAATGTTAAAACAATCGGTGCCCTCTACTCAAGTAGCGAAGATAACTCAAAAACACAGGTAGAAGAATTCAAGGCTTATGCTGAAAAAGCAGGTTTGACAGTCGAAACATTTGCCGTTCCATCAACCAATGAAATTGCTTCAACAGTCAATGTTATGACAAGCAAGGTCGATGCGATCTGGGTTCCAATTGACAACACCATCGCATCAGCATTCTCAACAGTTGTTTCAAGTAACCAAACAGCTAAAAAGCCAATCTACCCAAGTGCCACTGCTATGGTAGAAGCAGGTGGATTAGCATCTGTAGTAGTTGACCAACACGATCTTGGAGTGGCTACTGGTAAAATGATTGCCAAAGTTTTGAAAGGTGAAAAACCAGCTGATACGCCAGTTAATGTCTTTTCAACTGGTAAGTCAGTGATTAACAAAAAACTAGCGCAGGAACTTGGTATCA
Source organism: uncultured Streptococcus sp. (assembly GCA_963534275.1). Classification (GTDB taxonomy): domain Bacteria; phylum Bacillota; class Bacilli; order Lactobacillales; family Streptococcaceae; genus Streptococcus. The sequence goes on along the minus strand of CAUSRF010000049.1, from coordinate 8,133 downwards.
CCATTCCTGAGTCCGTTCTAAAAGCAGCAGGACAAGTGATTGAATAAAGATAAAGGAGGAGTTGGGGACATCTCCTCCCATTTTTACTAAAGAAAGAAATGAGTGAAAGATTATGATAGTATCCATTATTTCACAGGGGATGGTCTGGGCGATTCTAGGTTTGGGAATCTTTATGACTTTCCGAATTTTGAATTTTCCAGATATGACTACTGAAGGTTCTTTTCCTCTTGGGGGAGCAGTAGCTGTAACCTTGATAACACAGGGAGTCAACCCATTTTTAGCAACCCTAGCCGCAGTAGGAGCGGGCTGTCTAGCTGGAATGGCGACGGGTCTTTTGTATACTAAAGGAAAAATCCCAACCCTCTTGTCAGGGATTCTGGTCATGACTTCTTGCCATTCCATCATGCTCATGATTATGGGGCGTGCCAATCTGGGGCTTCTTGGAACCAAGCAAATTCAGGATGTCTTACCTTTTGATTCGGACCTTAACCAACTCCTGACTGGACTAATCTTTGTAGCTCTTGTTATTGGCCTTATGCTCTTTTTCCTTGATACTAAACTAGGTCAAGCCTACATCGCTACAGGTGATAATCCTGATATGGCTCGTAGCTTTGGTATCAATACGGGACGTATGGAACTCATGGGCTTGGTTCTCTCAAATGGAATTATCGCGCTTGCAGGGGCCTTAATTGCTCAACAAGAAGGATACGCGGATGTTTCACGAGGAATTGGAGTAATCGTCGTAGGGCTTGCTAGCTTGATTATTGGTGAGGTTTTATTCAAAAGTTTGACCTTGGCAGAGCGACTTATGACCATCGTTGTAGGCTCTATCGCTTATCAGTTCCTCGTTTGGGGAGTGATTGCTCTTGGATTTAATACAAGTTATCTTCGTTTGTACAGCGCCTTAATTTTGGCAGTTTGCCTTATGATTCCTACCTTTAAAAGCAAATACCTGAAAGGAGTCAAGTTTAGCAAATGACAGCAATTGTAGAATTAAAAAATGCTACCAAAGTCATCACGAATGGCTTTGACGAGGAAAAAATCATTCTTAATGATGTTTCTCTTGAAATTTTCGAACATGATTTCATTACCATCCTAGGTGGAAATGGAGCTGGGAAGTCAACACTTTTTAACACTATTGCAGGTACCCTACCTTTAACAAGTGGAAGTATCCGTATCATGGGCGAGGATGTGACGCTTTTTTCACCTGAGAAGCGGGCTAAGTACTTGTCCCGTGTCTTTCAGGATCCCAAAATGGGTACGGCACCCCGTATGACGGTAGCGGAAAATCTCTTGATTGCCAAGTTTCGTGGTGAGAAGAGAGGACTCCTTCCTAGAAGGCTATCAAGCCATAGAGAAGAGTTTCAGGCTACCATTGAAAAAGTGGGAAATGGCCTTGAAAAACATCTGGACACTCCGATTGAATTTCTTTCAGGCGGTCAACGACAAGCCCTAAGTCTCTTGATGGCAACATTAAAGCGACCAGAGTTGCTCTTGTTGGATGAACACACAGCAGCTCTCGACCCAAAGACCAGCGTGGCTTTGATGGCATTAACGGATGAGTTTGTCACAAAAGATAAGCTGACTGCCCTCATGATTACCCACCATATGGAGGATGCGCTGAAGTATGGAAATCGTCTGATTGTCATGAAGGAAGGCCGTATCATCCAAGACCTCAATAAAGAAGAAAAAGCTAAGATGAAAATCTCAGACTACTATCAATTATTTGAATAGATGAGTTCTATTTTCATCAAAAAATAGTGAAGAAAAACTTAGAAGCCTAGAAGTGTTTCTGAGTTTTTTATCTCCTCTTTCTATCTAGATAAATAAAGCAAAGAGAATTACGGAAAGCGTATGAAATGGTTTACTTTTTTTCAGAAATAAGCTATACTAGTTAACGTGAAACTATGATAAGATGGAGGTATTGTGTATGGTTGACAAGCAAGTCATTGAAGAAATCAAAAACAATGCCAACATTGTGGAAGTCATAGGTGACGTGATTTCTTTACAAAAGGCTGGACGGAACTATTTAGGGCTCTGTCCTTTTCATGGTGAAAAGACTCCCTCTTTCAACGTTGTTGAAGACAAGCAGTTTTACCATTGTTTCGGTTGTGGGCGCTCAGGAGATGTCTTTAAGTTCATCGAAGAATACCAAGGTGTGTCCTTTATGGAAGCCGTTCAGCTCTTAGGGGAGCGGGTTGGTGTTCAACTAGCAATGCCTGTCCAGTCTCGTCCTCAACAGGCTTCGCCCCATCAAGCTCTATATGACATGCATGAAGAAGCTGCACGCTTTTACCATGCAATCCTCATGACGACCAAGATGGGAGAAGAAGCAAGGACTTATCTCTACAAACGCGGATTGACGGATGAGGTTTTGAAGCACTTCCAAATTGGATTGGCTCCAGCAGAAAGAAACTATCTTTACCAACGTTTATCTGGCAAGTTTGAAGAAAAGGATTTGTTGGATTCTGGTTTGTTTTATTTGTCAGATGACAATCAGTTTTTTGATACCTTTTTCGGACGTATTGTCTTTCCTTTGACTAACGACAAGGGACAGGTCATTGCTTTTTCAGGTCGTATCTGGCAAGAAGCAGATAATCAGACTGCCAAATACAAAAATAGTCGTTCCACTGCAATTTTTAACAAGAGTTACGAATTGTATCATTTGGACAAGGCTAAAAAAGCAACTGGAAAGATAGCAGAACTCTATCTGATGGAAGGTTTCATGGATGTTATCGCGGCCTACCGTGCTGGTATAGAAAATGCTGTAGCTTCCATGGGGACAGCTCTGAGCAAGGAGCATGTTGACCACCTCAAACGCTTCACCAAAAAGATAGTTCTCAGCTATGATGGTGACAAGGCAGGACAGGCAGCGACAGCCAAAGCTCTGGAAGAATTAAAAGATTTCTCAGTGGAGGTTGTCCGAGTACCTGATGCCATGGACCCAGATGAGTATTTACAAAAGAATTCTCCTGAAGATTTGGCCTACCTCTTAACCAAGACACGTATCAGTCCCATAGAGTTCTATATTCACCAACTCAAACCTGAGAATAGTGATAACTTGCAAGCGCAAATCGAGTTCATTGAAAAGATTGCGCCCTTAATCGCCAAAGAAAAGTCTATCACTGCCCAGAATTCTTACATCCACATTTTGGCGGATAACCTACCTTCCTTTGATTACCAGCAAGTAGAACAGATTGTAAATGAAAGTCGGATTGTTCAAAGACAGGAGAGGGTCAAGGAGCATCCTAGGCCAGTAGGGATTAGTTTACCTGTGACCCGGCAACTGACAGCAGTCATGAGAGCAGAGGCTCATCTCCTTTATAGGATGGCTGAAAATCCAGTTGTGTTAAATGACTACCGATTAAGAGAAGATTTTTTCTTTGATACCCCAGAATTTCAGATTCTTTACGAATTATTAAGTGTAGAGGGAGAAATCGGATCAGAGGAACTGTCTCATCAGACTCCTGAGGTTGAAAATGCTTGGTACCATGTGCTTAGTCTAGATTTGCCAGCTGAGATGTCTCCTCAAGAACTTTCTGAAGTCGAAGCGACTCGTAACCGTGCCCTCCTCAGCAAGGACAACTTAAGAATTAAAAAGAAAGTGCAGGAAGCTAGTCATGTAGGAGATACAGACACAGCCTTGGAAGAATTGCAACGATTGATTTCCCAAAAGAGAAGAATGGAGTAATAATGGCAACAAAACAAAAAGAAGTAACCACATTTGATGTGCAAGTAGCAGACTTTATCCGTAACCACAAAAAAACAGGAACAGCAACAGATGATGAAATCAACTCAAGTCTGGTGATTCCTTTTACTCTTGATGCAGACGGCATTGAGGATCTTTTGCAACGGATTCAGGATGCTGGAATTTCTATCACAGATAACGAAGGAAATCCAAGTGCACGTGTCCTTAGTACAGAAGAAGAGCCTGAACTCAGTGATGAGGACTTGATTGGCTCAACCTCTGCCAAGGTTAATGACCCTGTCCGTATGTATTTGAAAGAGATTGGGGTTGTTCCTCTCTTGACCAATGAAGAGGAAAAAGAATTGGCCCTAGCTGTTGAAGCTGGTGATATCGAAGCCAAACAGCGTCTTGCAGAAGCCAACCTACGTTTGGTAGTTTCGATTGCTAAGCGATATGTAGGTCGTGGTATGCAGTTTCTTGATTTGATTCAAGAAGGAAACATGGGCTTGATGAAAGCAGTTGACAAGTTTGACTATTCAAAAGGTTTTAAGTTTTCTACTTATGCAACTTGGTGGATTCGTCAGGCGATCACTCGTGCTATTGCTGATCAGGCTCGTACCATTCGTATTCCTGTTCACATGGTTGAAACGATTAACAAGCTTGTCCGTGAACAGCGTAATCTCCTTCAAGAATTGGGCCAAGATCCGACACCTGAACAAATCGCTGAGCGTATGGATATGACACCTGACAAGGTCCGTGAAATCTTGAAAATCGCCCAAGAACCAGTATCTCTTGAAACACCGATTGGTGAAGAAGACGATAGCCATCTTGGGGACTTTATCGAAGACGAAGTGATTGAAAATCCAGTGGACTACACAACGCGTATCGTTTTGCGTGAACAATTGGATGAAGTGTTAGACACTTTGACTGACCGTGAAGAGAACGTTTTGCGCCTTCGTTTTGGTTTGGACGATGGGAAAATGCGTACTCTTGAAGATGTTGGTAAAGTCTTTAACGTAACTCGTGAACGTATCCGTCAGATTGAGGCCAAGGCTTTGAGAAAATTGCGTCAACCAAGTCGCAGCAAACCGCTTCGTGATTTTATTGAAGATTAGAGTGAGGATGAACATGGCTTATACAGAAGAGCAAATTGAAAATATCAAAACACGGATTTTAACAGCCTTGGAAGAAGTAATTGACCCTGAGTTGGGAATTGATATTGTCAACCTAGGTTTGATTTATGAAATTCGTTTTGATGGTGAAACTGGCCACACTGAAATTGATATGACCTTAACAACTATGGGCTGCCCACTGGCTGACCTCTTAACAGACCAGATACACGATGCGATGACAGATGTGCCTGAGGTAACCAATACCGAAGTTAAATTGGTCTGGTATCCAGCTTGGACTGTTGAAAAAATGAGTCGCTATGCACGTATCGCCCTAGGAATTAAATAAACAGTAAAAAATAGAAGAGACGATTGGAAAATAGGATAAATTCTTCTTTTTCCTCTAGTCTCTTCTTTCTTTTGCTGATTTTCTAGAAATAAAATGGTATAATGAATGGTATGGAAAACGAAAAATTGCGTATTAATATGCTAAGCTCAAGTGAAAAAGTGGCTGGTCAAGGAGTATCAGGAGCCTACCGTGAGTTGGTCCGTCTCCTACATCGTGACGCCAAAGACCAGTTAATTGTTACGGAAAATCTTCCTGTAGAGGCGGATGTAACTCACTTTCATACCATTGATTTCCCTTATTATTTATCTACTTTCCAAAAGAAACGCTCTGGGAGAAAAATTGGCTATGTACATTTTTTGCCTGATACACTTGAGGGAAGTTTGAAAATTCCATTTTTCTTAAAGGGAATTATCAAACGCTATGTTTTCTCTTTTTACAACCGAATGGAACACTTGGTGGTGGTCAATCCCATGTTTATCGAAGATTTGGTGGCAGCTGGTATTCCACGTGAAAAAGTAACGTATATTCCAAATTTTGTAAACAAAGAAAAATGGCATCCGCTGCCAGCTGACCAAGTAGCAAAACTTCGTAAGGAAATGGATTTAGCTGAAGATCAGTTTGTTGTTGTCGGTGCAGGTCAGGTTCAGAAGCGTAAAGGAATTGATGACTTTATCCGTCTTGCGGAGGAATTGCCAGAAATTACTTTTATCTGGGCCGGTGGTTTTTCATTTGGCGGGATGACAGATGGTTATGAACGCTATAAAAAAATCATGGACAATCCACCTAAAAATCTAATTTTCCCAGGTATAGTTCCTCCAGAGCGAATGCGAGAGCTCTACGCTTTGGCTGATCTCTTCTTGCTACCAAGTTACAATGAACTATTCCCTATGACCATCTTAGAGGCAGCTAGTTGCGAGGCGCCGATTATGCTAAGGGATTTAGATCTATACAAGGTCATTCTCGAAGGGAATTATCGTGCTACAAGTGATGTTTCCGAGATGAGAGAAGCCATTCTCGAATACAAAAATCATCCTGAAAAGTTGAAAGACTTGAAAGAAAAAGCTCGCGAGATCTCCAAAGAGTACTCCGAGGAGCACTTGTTGGAAATTTGGCTAAAATTCTATCGAGAACAGGCTGCTTTGGGCAAAAAGTGAGGTAGTTTATGCGAATTGGTTTATTTACAGACACCTATTTTCCTCAGGTTTCTGGGGTTGCGACTAGTATTCGAACCTTAAAGACAGAGCTTGAAAAGCAGGGACATGCGGTTTTTATCTTTACAACCACTGATAAAGACGTGAACCGCTACGAGGATTGGCAAATCATTCGAATTCCGAGTGTTCCCTTCTTTGCATTTAAGGATCGACGTTTTGCTTATCGTGGATTTACAAAGGCACTTGAAATTGCTAAACAGTATCAGCTAGATATCATTCATACGCAAACAGAGTTTTCACTAGGTTTACTAGGGATTTGGATTGCAAGAGAATTGAAAATTCCTGTTATTCATACCTACCATACCCAGTACGAAGATTATGTGCATTATATTGCTAAGGGTATGTTGATTCGTCCAAGTATGGTAAAATATCTGGTACGGGGCTTTCTTCACGATGTGGATGGAGTGATTTGTCCTAGTGAGATTGTTCGGGATCTTCTATCTAAGTACAAAGTCAAGGTTGAAAAACGTGTTATCCCAACTGGTATTGAGCTAGCTAAATTTGAACGACCTGAGATTAAAGAAGAGAATTTAGCTACCCTTCGATCTAAACTTGGGATTCAAGGAGATGAGAAAATGTTATTGAGTCTTTCTCGTATCTCCTATGAGAAGAATATCCAAGCAGTCCTAGCCGCCTTTGCGCAGGTTTTGAAAGAAGAAAACAAGGTGAAGCTGGTTGTTGCTGGTGACGGTCCTTATCTGGACAGTCTGAAAGAACAAGCAGTCCAGTTGCAAATTCAAAATCAAGTGATTTTTACTGGTATGATCGCCCCAAGTGAAACAGCCTTATACTATAAGGCGGCAGATTTCTTTATCTCTGCATCCACTAGTGAAACCCAAGGTTTGACTTATCTAGAGAGTCTAGCCAGTGGAACGCCTGTCATCGCTCATGGCAATCCTTATCTGGATAATCTGATTAGTGACAAGATGTTTGGAACCCTCTACTATGGAGAACAGGAACTTGCAGGTGCCATCTTGGAGGCTTTGATTGCCACTCCGGATATGGATGAGCAGAAGTTGGCTGACAAGTTGTATGAGATTTCGGCTGAGAATTTTGGGAAACGAGTCCATGAGTTTTATCTCGATGCCATTATTTCAAATAAATTTAAGCAGGAGCTACGTGGCGACGAACCCATGACACAGCGATTCCTGAAGACGGTTCTTTATCTACCTCAGCAGGCTGTTTCAGCTCCAGTTAAAGAATCCAAACGAATATTAAAGGCTTCTAAAAAGCAGTTGTCTAGCATCCGGGATTACTGGAGAGATTAGTAAAAATATAGGAGAATAAAATATGGCAAAAAAATTTATGAGAAGTGGTAGAGATCAAAAAATTGGAGGTGTTTGCGCAGGTGTAGCCCATTATTTTGATATTGACCCTACCATTGTCCGTGTGATTTGGGGAGTTCTTGCCTTTTGTTATGGGGCAGGGGTACTTGCTTACATAATCCTATGGATAATTGCGCCAGTCTCTACAGACTATTAAGCTATAATTTAAAAAATAAAAATAAATTGAAAAGGAGACCACATGGCTTTCGGAGATGAAGGAAAACGTAAAAAAACAATGTTTGAAAAATTAACATTATTGATTGTTATTGTCATGTTGCTTGCAAGTTTGCTTGGTATTTTTGCAACAGCAATAGGTGCGTTGAGTAATCTATAAAATGCAATAAATCAGGATTGTTTAGTGACTGGATTTTCCAGTCCTTTTTAAAGTGAGAAGAAAATATGAGTATGTTTTTAGATACAGCCAAGATTAAGGTCAAGGCTGGTAATGGTG
>CAUSRF010000048.1:0-9176 GCA_963534275.1 uncultured Streptococcus sp. | reverse complement strand
GAGAAAACATGGCCTTACCAACTGTTGCCATTGTAGGACGTCCCAATGTTGGGAAATCAACCCTATTTAACCGAATCGCTGGTGAGCGAATCTCAATCGTAGAAGATGTCGAGGGTGTGACACGTGACCGTATCTATGCAACGGGTGAGTGGCTCAACCGTTCTTTCAGTATGATTGATACTGGAGGGATTGACGACGTCGATGCTCCCTTCATGGAGCAAATCAAACACCAGGCAGAAATTGCCATGGAAGAGGCAGATGTCATCGTCTTTGTGGTGTCTGGGAAAGAAGGGATTACAGATGCGGACGAGTACGTAGCTCGCAAACTCTATAAAACCCATAAGCCTGTTATCTTAGCAGTTAACAAGGTTGACAATCCTGAGATGCGAAATGATATTTTTGATTTCTATGCGCTAGGTTTGGGTGAACCACTGCCAATTTCGTCTGTCCACGGTATCGGTACGGGTGATGTACTGGATGCCATCGTGGAAAATCTACCACATGAAGTCGAAGAAGAAAATCCAGATGTCATTAAATTCAGCTTAATTGGTCGTCCAAACGTTGGAAAATCAAGTTTGATCAACGCCATTTTGGGAGAAGACCGTGTGATTGCTAGTCCAGTAGCTGGAACAACGCGCGATGCCATTGATACCCATTTTACAGATGCGGATGGACAAGAGTTTACCATGATTGATACAGCAGGTATGCGTAAGTCTGGTAAAGTCTACGAAAATACTGAAAAATACTCTGTCATGCGTGCCATGCGTGCCATTGACCGTTCAGACGTGGTCTTGATGGTCCTCAATGCCGAAGAAGGGATTCGTGAGTACGACAAGCGTATCGCAGGTTTCGCCCATGAAGCTGGTAAAGGAATGATCATCGTAGTCAATAAGTGGGATACCCTTGAAAAAGACAACCACACCATGAAAAACTGGGAAGAAGACATCCGTGAGCAGTTCCAATACCTGCCTTATGCTCCTATTGTCTTTGTTTCAGCTCTGACCAAGCAACGTCTCCACAAATTGCCTGAGATGATTAAGCAAATCAGTGAAAGTCAAAACACACGTATCCCATCAGCTGTCTTGAACGATGTGATTATGGATGCCATTGCTATCAATCCAACACCGACAGACAAAGGGAAACGTCTCAAAATCTTCTACGCGACCCAAGTGGCAACCAAACCACCAACCTTTGTTATCTTTGTCAACGAAGAAGAACTCATGCACTTCTCTTACCTACGTTTCTTAGAAAATCAAATCCGCAAGGCCTTTGTCTTTGAAGGAACCCCGATTCATTTAATCGCAAGAAAACGCAAGTAAATTGTGCTTGTTTTCCAATATAAATAACTTAAAAGAAGACTGGGAGGTCTTCTTTTTTCTATAAAATAGGTGAAAGAATCTGTCATCAAAATTCAATCATTTTCCTAGTTTTTGTAACCTATTTGTAATGAAAATGCACTTTTTTGTAAAAATCAAAATGCTATAATTCCTTAAATCAATTTTCCTTTATCAGGGAGGTTATTATGAAAAGAAGCAGATTATTTAAAAATAGTTTGTTGGTTCGCTTACTTGGATTGCTGATGGTCTTTCTCTTCTTGTCAGCATTCACTGCACCTGAAAAACTTAAGTACGGGATCTATGACCCGGATCACTATCTGACTGACGCGACAATTAGTCAGATTCGGGAATTGAATAATGTCAATAGTAAAAAAGCAGAAAAATTCCAAATGGGCGTTTACGTTGTGAAAAGCCTAGAGGGAGAAACAATCGAAACAGTTGCCAATGAAACAGCTAGAGCTTGGAAGATTGGCTATTCGGGAGATAATCACGGTGTCTTGATTGTGGTAGCAGTTCAAGATAGAAAATCACGGATTGAAACCAGCAATAATGTGGCCAGTAAGATCACAGATTATCAGACTCACAGGTTCTTGACAACAGCACGCCCCTACTTTCAAAATGGTGACTACAACAAGGGAGTTCTCTCTATAGTAAACAATCTCAACTACTTGTTCTATAGTGGTTCGAGTACACCTTCTTCAAGTTCTAAAAGTAGTTACGACTATGCTACTAATTCTAGTCGTCTAAGAGAAATTGAAAAGTATACCAGTGAGAGCCAATCTTCGAAACGGCATCGAAAAAGCAGTTCGAGCGACGGAGTTATCGGATTTGGAATTCTCATTTACTTCATCGTGATGATCATCGGATTTATATCTGGAGGTCGTGGTGGTTCTAGTGGAGATGATTCTGGCGGAGGCTGGTGGGGCGGTGACTCATCAGATTCAGGATCCTCTTGGTCAGACTCAGGCTCCGACTCATCTGGAGGCTGGGACGGCGGTGGCTTTGATGGTGGCGGTTCTTCTGATGACTGGTGAGTGATCCTATATAAATCTCAAACCGATTCCTCAAAGCAGTAAGGCAATTCCTTTGCAAAAGTTCACTCCTTAATTTAGAATAAAAAAACAAAGATTGGAAAATTGATTTAAAATCTGAGTCCTATCTCAGAAAAGTTGATAAAAGAAAGTGTTAGGGTTTTGATATGAAACAAAATAAAGTAATTCTCTCTATAGTGGCGATTTTCTTTGGACTACTAGTTTTGGGAAGTTGTTCCGCAGTGACGACCTATAATGGTCTGATCGGTGAACAGACTAAAGTGGAGCAGGCTCAGGCCGATGTCTCAACAGCCCTCCAACGTCGTTCAGACTTGATTGGTAATTTGGTGGAGTCCGTTAAAGGACAAATGAATCATGAAACAGAAGTCTTTACTAAAATTGCTGATGCCAGAGCTAAAATCGGCAGTAGCTCAGTAACATCGGAAGAAAACCAAAAGGCTCAGGGAGAGTTGAGCTCTGCTCTTTCCCGTTTGATTTCCTTGACGGAGAACTACCCTGAACTCAAGAGCAATCAAAATGTTGAGCAACTGATGGTGGAACTTTCAGGAAGTGAAAATCGTATCTTTGTAGCACGTAAGGATTATAACAAGGTCGCAGCCGAGTACAATCAAAAGTTGAGAAGTTTCCCAACCGTACTCTTTGCGAATATGATGAACTTTAAAGAAGCTGAAACCTTCAAAGAAACAGAAGAAGCCAAGACAGTTCCTAAGGTCGATTTCGGAACATCTTCATCAAGTCAATAAAGTGAATCGACTATGAATAAAGGGATTTCTCTAGTATGACTAGTGATTTTAAACTCAAACCTGGAAAGCCTTTTCCAGGTTTTTTTGGTATAATAAAATAAAAAGAAATCTTGGAGAAAGCTATGCTAGGAAGACTTTTTCAACTCTTGGTCTTGTCACCATACTTTTATTTTTTTCATTGGATTGAGAAGGCGGATAAAGATAGTAAATATTTCGTGTTTTTCTATTACTTTTATTGGATTTATCTCCCTTTTTGGGCTTTATTCAGTATCGCTTTTACAATTTTTTCTTTGTTGATTTTCAATTTTATCTTGAAAAATCCCATGGATCTAACAAGATGGGGGATATGGATTATTTTAGTCTTCTTGTCTCTTGTGAATGACTGGAAAGTCTATGTCTGCCTGAAGAGAATGTTCAAGCTGAGACAGATCAATAACAGAGGCTCATCACAGAATAGCTAATTTTTAGAGGAGGTTTAAGATGTCAAAGGTAAGGCAGTTTATGTATAGCTATTACAAAATCTATATTCTTACGATTTGCTTTCTCTGGTTCCTCATGTTCTTTCTTCCTTGGGATCGGCAAATAGGAGGAGTTTCAATTTATTATTTCGTTATGAAAAAACTCTTCGTGGTCTTTGGTGTTTTATCCATCCTATACTCCATACTGATTAAAAAAATCAGTCTCTTTATCTTTGGAGTGCTATTTTGCATGGCCTTCTGGATCAATCTCTTTTTGTACTTTGGCTTATTACCAGCATTTTTTGGAAATTAAACACTAAAAATTGATGGGCTAGACTAGCTTCTAGCCCTTTTTATTTTCTTGTCAAAATAGTTTGAGAAGTGAAAATGATTTGGTTGACGAGCTATCTGTATGATATAATAAGTTCCGTAAACAGAAGATTAAGGGATTTAAAAATGGCGAAAAAGGTAAAGGACTATTATGACCTGGCTTATGCTAAAGATTTGAGTCGACGGTTGCAAGCAGCGTCCCCCGCCTTTGATGGACAAAAATTTAGCTTGTTGCTAGAAAAAGATTTGGAAGAGTTAGAGTTTAGCCAGCGTCAAGAACTCTTGGCTAAAAGTATCAAAGAATGCCTCCCCCTATCTTATCAGGACTCTCTCAAGGTTTTTGAGAAAATTTTAGGTCCTGAGTTAGAGGGTGGTCTAGGCATGTTTTCAGAAGGTTACTGGCTTTGGCCAATTGGCAAATATGTAGAGCTATATGGAGACAAGGAATTTGAATTGAGCGCGGCCTTTAGTAAGGAACTCACCAAGCGATTTACGGGAGAATTTTCCATGAGGCCCTCACTGGCTCGCTATCCTAAGGCTACAATGACCTTGCTGATAGAATGGAGTCAGGATGAAAATTTGCGCGTTCGTAGACTTGCCAGCGAGTGCATGCGTATCCGTCTGCCTTGGGCTAAGAGACAAACCGTGGTGTTAGATTATCTTGAGGATTTCACCACTATTCTGACCAATCTAAAGGATGATAGTGACAAGTCCATTCAAAAAAGCGTAGCGAACAATCTAAATGATTTATATAAGGAAGCTCCTGATAAGTTTGAAAGGATTCTTCAAATCTGGCAGAAGGAGGATGTAAGTCCCAGTTGTGCCTGGATCATCAAGCATGCATCACGAACAAAAAAATGCCGACAGAAGATTGAAAAAAGTGGATTTTAGAGATGTCTTTTTCCTTTGTAAAGTAAGGATTCTTTCTTGAAAAATGAGAGCAAATATGCTACAATTAAAAGAACATTCTAAAATCTTCAGAATTAAAAGTAAGGAAAATAATGGCTAATATTTTAAAAAAAATCATCGAAAATGATAAAGGTGAAATAAGAAAATTAGAAAAAATGGCAGACAAGGTCATGTCCTATGAAGAACAAATGGCAGCCTTGACCGATGAAGAACTGCAAGCAAAAACGGTTGAATTTAAGGAACGCTATGCAAATGGTGAAACGCTAGATCAACTCTTGTACGAAGCATTTGCGGTTGTCCGTGAAGGGGCTAAACGTGTTCTTGGACTCTTCCCTTATAAGGTCCAGGTCATGGGAGGGATCGTTCTTCACCACGGAGATGTACCTGAGATGCGTACAGGGGAAGGAAAAACCTTGACAGCGACTATGCCGGTATATCTGAATGCCTTGTCTGGAAAAGGAGTTCACGTAGTAACGGTCAATGAATACCTATCTGAGCGTGATGCGACTGAAATGGGTGAACTCTATTCATGGCTTGGTTTATCAGTAGGGATTAACTTAGCAGCTAAGTCTCCGATGGAAAAAAGAGAAGCTTATGCATGTGATATCACCTACTCAACCAACTCAGAGATTGGATTTGACTACCTTCGCGATAACATGGTCGTTCGAGCTGAAAATATGGTACAACGTCCACTTAACTATGCCTTGGTTGACGAGGTAGACTCGATTTTGATTGACGAAGCGCGTACACCTTTGATCGTTTCAGGAGCCAATGCTGTCGAAACAAGTCAGCTGTATCATATGGCGGATCACTTTGTCAAATCTTTGGACAAAGATGATTATATCATTGACATTCAGTCTAAGACTATTGGTTTGTCTGATTCAGGGATTGACAAGGCTGAAGACTACTTCAAACTGGAAAATCTCTACGATATTGAAAATGTGGCTCTTACTCACTTTATCGACAATGCCCTCCGTGCTAACTATATCATGCTTCTTGATATTGACTATGTGGTCAGCGAAGAGCAGGAAATCTTGATTGTCGATCAATTTACAGGTCGTACTATGGAAGGTCGTCGTTATTCTGATGGCTTGCACCAAGCCATCGAAGCCAAGGAAGGCGTGCCGATTCAAGATGAAACCAAGACTTCAGCTTCTATCACCTACCAAAACCTCTTCCGTATGTATAAAAAGTTGTCTGGTATGACTGGTACTGGTAAGACTGAAGAAGAAGAATTCCGTGAGATTTATAACATTCGCGTGATTCCAATCCCAACTAACCGCCCTGTTCAGCGTATTGACCATCCAGACCTTCTCTATGCTAGCATCGAAGCAAAATTTAATGCCGTTGTTGAGGATGTCAAAGTTCGTTACCAAAAAGGACAGCCAGTTTTAGTTGGTACAGTTGCCGTTGAAACCAGTGATTATATTTCCAAAAAATTAGTGGCAGCAGGGATTCCCCACGAAGTTTTGAATGCGAAGAACCACTACAAAGAAGCACAAATCATCATGAATGCTGGTCAACGTGGCGCAGTTACAATTGCAACTAATATGGCTGGTCGTGGTACCGACATCAAGCTCGGTGAAGGGGTTCGTGAGTTGGGTGGACTTTGTGTCATCGGTACTGAGCGCCACGAGAGTCGTCGTATTGACAACCAGCTTCGTGGACGTTCCGGACGTCAAGGTGATCCAGGTGAGTCACAATTTTACTTGTCTCTTGAAGATGATTTGATGAAACGTTTCGGTTCAGAACGTCTGAAAGGTGTCTTTGAACGTCTCAATATGTCTGATGAGGCCATTGAATCACGTATGTTAACGCGTCAGGTTGAAGCAGCTCAAAAACGTGTTGAAGGAAACAACTACGATACTCGTAAACAAGTCCTTCAATACGATGATGTCATGCGCGAACAACGTGAGATTATCTATGCGCAGCGTTATGATGTCATCACTGCTGACCGTGACTTGGCTCCTGAGATTCACGCTATGATTAAACGTACAATTGGACGAGTTGTGGATGCTCATTCACGTTCTAAGGAAGAAGAAAAAATCGAAGCTATTTTGAATTTTGCTAAGTACAATCTGCTACCAGAGGCTTCTATTTCTGAGGAAGATTTAGCTGGTTTGTCAGATCGTGAAATAAAAGATGAACTCTTCCAACGTGCTTTGAAGGTATACGATAGTCAAATCTCAAAATTACGTGATGAGGACGCAGTCAAGGAATTCCAGAAGGTATTGATCCTACGTGTGGTTGACAATAAATGGACTGACCATATCGATGCCCTTGACCAGTTGCGTAATGCTGTTGGTCTCCGTGGATATGCTCAGAACAACCCAGTCGTAGAGTATCAAGCAGAAGGTTTCCGCATGTTTAACGACATGATTGGGTCAATTGAATTTGACGTCACTCGTTTGATGATGAAAGCGCAAATCCATGAACAAGAAAGACCACAGACGGAGATTAATATTAGCACAACGGCTACTCGTAATATCGCAGCCCAGCGTGCAAATCTTCCAGCAGATGTGGACTTGAGCCGAATTGGGCGTAATGAACTTTGTCCATGTGGTTCAGGTAAGAAATTTAAGAATTGTCATGGAAGACGAAACTAATAAGACATAAGAACAGGCGGATACCTGGTGAAAATACATTTTTACTTGGTGTCCGTTTGCTTTATAAGGAGATGAATCATGGTATTTACAGCTAAAAGTCCTAAAATTAATATTGAAGAAGTTCGCGCCTTGTCAAAACTAGATGGTTTGGCTTATGAAAAAAAATACCAGCGTGATCAGGAATTGGAAGCCATCATCCGTGGGGAAGACCAGCGTATTCTCTTGGTCATTGGACCATGTTCATCTGATAATGAAGAGGCAGTCCTCGAGTATGCCCAGCGTCTATCTGCTTTACAAGAAGAGGTCAAAGACCGTATTTTTATGGTCATGCGTGTTTATACAGCTAAACCTCGTACCAATGGAGATGGCTATAAGGGCTTGATTCATCAACCGAATGCGACAGAAGCTCCTAGCTTGATCAATGGGATCAAGGCTGTTCGTCAGCTACACTACCGTGTGATTACCGAGACTGGTATGACAACAGCTGATGAGATGCTTTATCCTGAAAATCTTCCGCTGGTGGATGATTTGATTTCTTATATGGCTGTTGGAGCTCGTTCAGTCGAGGACCAGCAACACCGTTTTGTAGCGAGTGGAGCAGACTTTTCAACAGGATTTAAAAATCCAACATCTGGAAATCTCAATGTTATGTTTAACGGGATTTACGCAGCGCAAAACAAGCAGAGTTTCCTCTTCCTCGGTAAAGAGGTGGAAACGACTGGGAATCCATTGTCTCATGCCATTCTTCGCGGTGCCTTGAATGAATATGGGAAAAATATTCCCAACTACTACTATGACAATTTAATGGATACCATAGCCCAGTATGAAAAGATGGGCTTGGAAAATCCTTTTATCATCATCGATACCAATCATGACAATTCGGGCAAGCAGTACATGGATCAAATCCGTATCGTTCGCCAGACCTTGATCAACCGTGACTGGAATGAGAAAATCAAAAAATACGTTCGTGGTTTTATGATTGAATCCTATCTGGAAGATGGACGTCAAAATGAACCTGAAATTTTTGGCAAGTCTATCACGGACCCTTGTCTAGGCTGGGACAATACAGAAACACTTGTTCGTGAAATTTACCAAACGCTAGGAGAATAAGATGGCATTTATCGAAAAAGGTCAAGAAATAGATATTGAAGCAATTAAGGCTGCGACCCAGCTGTTACCTGAAGCCTTGCGAAAAAAAGAAGATCGTGATCGAGAATTGGCAGCCATCATCTCAGGTGAGGATGACCGAATCCTTTTGGTGATGGGGCCTTGTTCTTCTGATAATGAAGAGGCTGTTTTGGAATATGCTCGTCGCTTAGCAGACTTGCAGAAAAAAGTTGCGGATAAAATCTTTATCGTCATGCGTGTTTATACTGCCAAGCCTCGTACTAATGGAGATGGCTATAAGGGTATGATTCATCAGCCAAATGCTAGCGAGGCGCCTAGTCTCATCAATGGTTTGCAGGCAGTTCGTCAGCTGCACTACCGTGTGATTACCGAAACGGGCTTAACGACGGCTGATGAGATGCTTTATCCGTCAAATCTCGTTTTGGTTGATGATTTGGTCAGCTATCATGCAGTTGGAGCTCGTTCAGTGGAAGACCAAGAGCACCGTTTTGTGGCGTCTGGGATTGATGCTCCAGTTGGGATGAAAAATCCAACATCTGGGAACCTTGGGGTCATGTTTAATGCCATCTATGCAGCTCAAAACAAGCAAACCTTCCTTTACCATGGTCAAGAA
>CAUSRF010000047.1:0-9246 GCA_963534275.1 uncultured Streptococcus sp. | reverse complement strand
AAAAACTATGAAAAGCAACAGAAGGAAATCGCTGCTCTGGAAGATTTCGTCAATCGCAATCTAGTACGAGCTTCGACAACCAAACGTGCCCAATCTCGTCGTAAGCAACTGGAAAAAATGGAGCGTTTGGACAAGCCGGAAGCTGGAAAGAAATCAGCTAATATGACCTTTCAGTCTGAGAAGACGTCGGGTAATCTTGTCCTGACTGTTGAAAATGCGGCCATTGGTTATGATGGGGAAATATTGTCAGAACCTATCAATCTGGATCTTCGTAAGATGAGTGCTGTTGCCATCGTAGGACCAAACGGTATTGGCAAGTCAACCTTTATCAAGTCTATCGTGGATCAGATTCCTTTTATCAAAGGAGAGAAGCGTTTTGGTGCCAATGTTGAGATTGGATACTATGATCAGACTCAAAGTAAGCTAACACCAAGTAATACTGTTCTGGATGAACTTTGGAATGATTTTAAATTGACACCAGAGGTTGAAATCCGTAATCGCCTAGGTGCCTTCCTCTTCTCAGGGGATGATGTTAAAAAATCAGTTGGCATGCTGTCAGGTGGTGAACGCGCTCGTTTGTTACTTGCTAAACTGTCTATGGAAAACAACAACTTCCTGATACTTGATGAGCCGACTAACCACTTGGATATTGACAGTAAGGAAGTGCTAGAAAATGCCTTGATTGACTTTGACGGAACTCTTCTTTTCGTCAGCCACGACCGTTACTTTATTAACCGTGTGGCTACTCATGTTTTGGAATTGTCCGAAAATGGTTCGACCCTCTATCTAGGAGACTATGACTACTATGTTGAAAAGAAAGGAGAAGTAGAAGCGAGTCAGACAGAGGAAGCTTCAACTAGCAATCAAGCAAAAGAAGCAAGTCCAGTCAATGATTATCAGGCACAAAAAGAAAGTCAAAAAGAAGCTCGCAAACTCATGCGACAAATCGAAAGTTTAGAAGCTGAAATCGAAGAGCTAGAAAGTCAAAGTCAAGCCATTTCTGAACAAATGTTGGAAACCAACGATGCCGAAAAACTGATGGAATTACAGACTGAACTGGACAAAATCAGCCATCGTCAGGAAGAGGATATGCTTGAATGGGAAGAATTATCGGAGCAGGTGTAAAATGAATCATCTCGGAAAGGTATTTCGTGAATTTCGAACTAGTGGAAAGTATTCTTTAAAGGAAGCGGCGGGGGAGTCTTGCTCGACCTCTCAGTTATCTCGCTTCGAGCTTGGTGAGTCTGATCTAGCAGTTTCTCGTTTCTTTGAGATTTTGGATAATATTCATGTGACTATTGAAAATTTTATGGACAAGGCTAGGGATTTTCAAAATCATGAACACGTTGCCTTGATGGCGCAGATTATTCCGCTTTACTATTCAAATGACATTGCAGGTTTTCAAGAGCTTCAAAAAGAACAACTACAGAAAGCGAAGAGTTCGACCAATGCCCTCTATTTTGAGCTGAATTGGATTCTGCTACAAGGCCTTATTTGTCAAAGAGATGTTAGTTACAGTATGGAACAGAGTGATTTGGATAAGGTGGCGGATTATCTTTTCCGAACAGAAGAATGGACTATGTATGAGTTGATTCTTTTCGGGAATCTCTATACTTTCTACAATGTGGACTATGTGGCTCGGATTGGCAGAGAAGTCATGGAGCGAGAAGACTACTACAAAGAAATTGGTCGGCATCGAAAACTTGTTTTGATTTTAGCTCTTAACTGTTACCAGCATTGTTTGGAAAACCAGTCCTTTATGGACGCAGACTATTTTAAGGGCTATGTGGAGAAGTTAATTGGAAATGGTATCAAGCTTTATGAGCGCAATATCTTCCATTATCTCAAGGGTTTTGCCCTCTACCAGAGAGGTCAGAAAGAAGAAGGCTGTAGCCAGATGCAGGAAGTTATGCATATTTTTGAAGTGCTTGAACTTCCAGAGCAAGTAGCTTATTATCAGGAACATTATGAAAAATTTATAAAAGATTAGTTTTCCCAAATAAGGGAATAATAGAGTAACTCCTTCCAGTTTTGATACAATAGTTTCAAAATTTGAGAGGAGCTTTTTATATGAATCGACATGCAATCCAGTTGATTAGTCGTGGTGCTGTTAACAAGATAGGGAATATGCTCTATGATTATGGAAATAGTGTCTGGTTGGCTTCCATGGGGACTATCGGACAGACAGTTTTAGGAATGTATCAGATTTCTGAACTCGTCACATCTATTCTCGTAAATCCTTTTGGCGGAGTGATTTCAGACCGCTTTTCGCGTCGCAAGATTTTGATGACGACAGACTTGATTTGCGGCATTCTCTGTTTAGCTATTTCTTTCATCAGAAATGATAGCTTGATGATTGCTGCCTTGATTTTTGCCAATATTGTTCAGGCGGTTGCCTTTGCATTTTCTCGTACAGCTAATAAAGCCATTATAACTGAGGTTGTTGAGAAAGATGAGATTGTGACCTATAATGCTCGTTTAGAGTTAGTCTTGCAGGTTGTTGCTGTAAGTTCTCCTGTACTCTCCTTCATCGTTTTACAATTTGCAAGTCTCCATATGACGCTTGTCTTAGATGCCATTAGTTTTTTCATCGCGTTTGGTCTAGTGGCTCTCCTTCCCCAAAAAGAAATCCAAGTACATGAGAAAAAGAGTTTTAGTTGGAAAGACATCTTTGTTGATATGAAGGCTGGACTACACTATATTTGGCATCAAAAAGAGATTTTCTTCCTTTTGTTAGTAGCTTCCAGTGTCAATTTCTTTTTTGCAGCTTTTGAATTTCTCCTCCCCTTTTCAAATCAGCTTTATGGAGTAGAAGGAGCTTATGCAAGTATTTTGACTATGGGCGCAGTTGGTTCCATTGTGGGAGCTCTTCTAGCTAGTAAAATAAAGGCAAATGTTTATAATCTTTTGATTCTATTGGCTTTGACTGGAGTAGGAGTTTTTATGATGGGGTTACCACTGCCAACTTTTCTTTCTTTTTCCGGAAATTTAGTTTGTGAACTGTTTATGACGATTTTTAATATTCACTTTTTTACTCAGGTTCAAACCAAGGTTGAAAGTGAATATTTGGGCAGGGTATTGAGTACTATTTTTACTTTAGCTATTCTCTTTATGCCAATTGCAAAAAGCCTTATGACAGTGCTGCCAAGTGTACATCTTTCTTCTTTCCTGATAATCGGAAGTGGAGTTGTCTTCTTGTCTTGTATATCTCTCATTTATGTTCGAAATCATTTTGAAAAAAAGGTATAAATCTCCTTGCCTTAAAAAAATATTTCACTATTAATTATTTTTCAGTCCTTCTCCATTGTGAGGAGGGCTTTGTTTGTGGTAAAATGGTTTTATGAATAAAAGAATGAATGAGTTAGTTGCCTTACTCAACCGCTATGCGAGCGAGTACTATACGAGTGACAATCCCTCGGTTTCAGATAGCGAGTACGATCGCCTCTACCGAGAGTTGGTCGAGTTGGAAGCTGCCTATCCAGATCAAGTTTTAGCAGACAGTCCAACCCATCGTGTTGGTGGAAAGGTTTTAGATGGTTTTGAAAAATACAGTCATCAGTATCCTCTTTATAGTTTGCAGGATGCTTTTTCACGTGAAGAGTTAGAAGCTTTTGATGCGCGTGTTCGTAAGGAGTTAGCCCATCCCACTTACATCTGTGAGCTAAAAATCGATGGTTTGTCTATCTCGCTAACCTATGAAAAGGGGATTTTGGTTGTTGGTGCCACACGTGGGGATGGTTCTGTTGGTGAAAATATCACAGAAAACCTCAAGCGTGTCAAGGACATTCCTTTAACCCTGCCAGAAGAACTAGATATTACCGTTCGTGGAGAGTGTTATATGCCACGCGCTTCGTTTGACCAAGTCAACCAAACTCGTCAAGAAAATGGGGAGCCTGAATTTGCCAATCCTCGTAATGCGGCGGCTGGAACTTTGCGTCAGCTGGATACAGCAGTAGTTGCTAAGCGCAATCTTGCAACTTTTCTCTATCAAGAAGCTAGTCCTTCTACTCGAGATAGTCAAGAAAAAGTCTTGAAGCATCTTGAACAGCTTGGCTTTGTAGTTAATCCTAAGCGAATCTTGGCTGAAAACATAGATGAAATCTGGGATTTTATCCAAGAAGTAGGACAGGAACGGGAGAATCTCCCTTATGATATCGATGGGGTGGTAATTAAGGTCAATGACTTAGCAGGTCAAGAAGAACTTGGTTTTACAGTTAAAGCGCCTAAGTGGGCAGTAGCCTATAAGTTCCCTGCTGAGGAAAAAGAAGCTCAACTCCTGTCAGTTGACTGGACAGTAGGCCGTACGGGTGTTGTGACTCCAACTGCAAATCTGACACCTGTTCAACTTGCTGGTACAACCGTGAGCCGTGCAACGCTGCACAACGTAGATTATATTGCTGAAAAAGATATCCGCAAAGACGATACAGTTATCGTCTATAAGGCTGGGGACATCATTCCTGCTGTCTTGCGTGTGGTAGAGTCCAAGCGTCTTTCTGAAGAGAAACTAGAGATTCCATCAAATTGCCCAAGTTGTGACAGTCAGTTGCTTCATTTTGAAGATGAAGTGGCCCTCCGTTGTATCAATCCTCGCTGCCCTGCCCAAATCATGGAAGGCTTGATTCACTTTGCTTCTCGAGATGCCATGAATATTACAGGGCTTGGTCCATCTATCGTTGAAAAGCTTTTTGCTGCAAATCTAGTCAAGGATGTGGCAGATATTTACCGTTTGAAAGAAGAAGATTTCCTCCTTTTAGAGGGCGTCAAGGAAAAGTCAGCCTCAAAACTGTATCAGGCTATTCAAGCGTCTAAGGAAAACTCTGCTGAAAAGCTCTTGTTTGGCTTGGGAATTCGCCATGTCGGAAGTAAGGCTAGTCAGCTCTTGCTCCAACATTTCCACTCTATTGAAAACTTGGCTCAAGCTGATCCAGAAGAAGTGGCAAGTATCGAAAGCTTGGGAAGCGTAATCGCCAAAAGTCTTCAGACCTTTTTTGCTACCGAAGGATCTAAAATTCTCTTAGATGAGCTGAAAGAAGCTGGAGTCAATCTGGACTACAAAGGACAGACAGTAGTGGCAGATGCAGCTTTGTCAGGTTTGACAGTTGTTCTGACGGGGAAATTGGAACGTCTCAAACGCTCAGAAGCAAAAAGCAAACTCGAAAGTCTGGGAGCTAAGGTAACCGGCAGTGTATCCAAGAAAACGGATCTTGTCGTAGCAGGAGCCGATGCGGGTAGTAAACTCCAAAAAGCCCAAGAACTTGGTATAGAAGTTCGAGATGAAGCCTGGCTGGAAAGTATGTAATGATAGTAGAAAACTAGGTGTCAGATAGTTTGAATAAAAAATTAAATTAGAAATTAGGAAAAGAAATGTATAATTACCCTGTAGTCATCCATTTTCATCGAAAAAATGGAGATTATGCTGCTTGTTCATTTAGTAAAAAACAGGCAGACAGTAAAGAAAGTTTAGATTATGAGAATAACTATTTTGGAGCACAGTTCTCCTTTACAGTCGAAAGTGTTGAAAAACTGGAGTCTTTGACTTTTTCTGTTGAGATAGACGAAAAGCCCAAGGAGTATCTCGTCCGTTTCAACCATTATCCACTTTTGACGGAAGTTTGGATCTTAGAAGGAGACGATACGGTTTACTATTCTGAAAATCCAGCTATCGCAAGTCCTTACTACAAAGACCAAAATCCTTTTGCTTTTGATAAAGCTATCCACAGCGCTAGTTTTGACCATCATTGGGGATACCAGGGAGAGTTGGGTTATAGTATCTCAGACTACCAGACAAGCTTTAAACTCTGGGCTCCGACGGCTATAGCTGTACAGGTGGTTGTCTATGAAAATACCAGCAACGACGCGCCGATTTGGAAAACCTTTAATCTTGAGCGTGGGAATAGCTATTCATACAGTCATAAGTACAATACCATTGGTGTTTGGAGTCTAGATCTGGATGAAAATCTTGCAGGTAAAGCTTATCAGTATCAGATTGAATTTCCTCACCACCAGACTTTGACACGAGACCCTTACACTATCGCAACAAGTCCTGACGGAAAACGTTCTGTAATTCTATCTCATGAAGAAAGACAAGTAGAAGGATTTGAGGTCAAACATGGTACGAAAGCTCCTTGGCGTTTGGAAAATCCTTGTAAAGCAGTTATCTGTGAGATGCATATTCGTGATTTTACAAAATCTCCAACATCTGGAGTGGCAAAGCATCTCCGTGGAACCTTTCTTGGTGCTGCGCAGACTGGAACAGTTAACCAGTACGGCCAAGCAACCGCCTTTGACTATATTAAAGACCTTGGCTGCAACTATGTTCAACTTCAACCAATCTTTGATCGTCATAAGGAATATGATGAGGAGGGAAATGTAACCTATAACTGGGGTTATGATCCTCAAAACTATAATGCACCAGAACCAAGCTTCTCTAGTAATCCAAATGATCCTGGACAGGTTATTCGAGATTTGAAGACCATGATTCAGGCCTATCATGATGCAGGAATTGGTGTCATCATGGACGTGGTTTATAACCATACCTTCTCAACGCTTGATGCGCCATTCCAGACAACTGTTCCCGATTATTACTATCGAATGAACCCAGATGGAACCTTCCAAAATGGTACAGGTGTAGGAAATGAAACTGCAAGTGAACACGAGATGTTCCGTAAGTACATGATTGACTCCCTCCTATACTGGGTGAAAGAATACAATATTGATGGTTTCCGTTTCGACTTAATGGGTATTCATGATGTCAAAACCATGCAAGCGATTCGCTGGGCGCTAGATGAGATTGATCCCCGTATTATCACCTATGGAGAAGGCTGGGATATGGGAACAGGTCTTGCTCCTTATGACAAGGCCAAGAAGGACAATGCCTACCAGATGCCAAATATCGGATTCTTCAATGATGATCAGCGTGATGCGGTCAAAGGAGGAGAAGTTTATGGTGCAATCAAGTCAGGATTTGTAAGTGGCGCAGCCACCGAACCAATCATTGCCAAGGCCATTCTTGGTAGCCGAGAATTGGGTTCCTATCTTAGTCCAAATCAAGTCCTTAACTACGTGGAAGCCCATGATAATTACAACTTGCATGATTTGTTAGTAACCCTTCATCCTGATCAGAGTGCCGACCAGATTATGCGCAAGGTTGAGACAGCGACAGCTATGAACCTTCTTATGCAAGGGATGTCCTTTATGGAAATTGGTCAAGAATTTGGTCGAACCAAGTTAATTCCGACAGGCGAACATGGAGAACTCACTCCAGCAGACCGAGAACGTGCTATGAATAGTTACAACGCTCCTGACAGTGTCAACCAAATAAACTGGGATTTGATCAATGAAAGACAAGACAGCATTGACTTTGTCCGTCAGATTATTCGGCTGAAGACCAAAACTAGCGCCTTTTCTTATCCTACATATGAAGAAGTTTACCGTCATGTCTTTGTCCATACAGCTGCAGAAAATAGCGGATGGATCGTTTACGAGATTCATGGTGGATTAGAACATCTATTGGTCGTATTCAATGCCAAGGGAACTTCCTTCTACTTTGAAAATGCAGGAAATCTAGAAATGCTTGTGACCAATAGTCGTTCGAAACAAGAAAATGTCATTGATGATATTAGTGTTGCGATTTTAACTGTTTTATAAGAAAATATGAAATTGATAAAAAGGGGATTGCATATGAAAAAGATGAAGAATATAATCCTACCTTTATTTTTGGCATTTCTATCAGTTGTCCTAGTAGCATGTTCTGCTAATAAGGATAATGGTACTTATCTTTATGAACCAACGAAAGAAGAAATTAGCAAATTAGTTACAGGATCAGGTCTTTCTAAAGAAAATTTTGTATCCTTGCTTGGAGACGATTTTAAACTTTCTCTTTTATTGACAATTGATGGTGATAAGGGTGTTTTAACATTCGAAAGCAATGTTGCAGGTGTTAAAAATAATCAGAACTATGATTTAAAGGTAAACCAAGCTAAAAAGACACTCCAACCAGCTACAGGAGGCACAGAAGTTCCCTACAAAATTTCTGGAGATGAATTGATGATTGACCTATCAAGTGTGGATAGTCGGGAAGCTGCAAATCTGACCTTACTAAAAAATGTTGTATTTAAACGCCAAAATAAATAATCTACAAAATCAGGAAAAGTTTTTCCTGATTTTATTTTCACCAAAAAATCAGTTGGAAATTGAAAAATACCGAATGTTTTGTTATCATAATAAAAAAATATATGTAAATTATTCTGTTTTGTAAAACAAATGAAAGCTTCATACAAGGTTAAGATAATTTTTCCAAAATTTTCAGGATATTTTTTAAGAAATTCCGTAAACTGCTTGAAAGTTCTTTTAAAAGATAGTATAATAGACATATAGAAAACGCTTACATTGAGAAAGGGGATTGGATGAATAATCAAGAAGCATTGAGAACCTTTACTACTGGAGAAAATTTTCATCTTCAGCACTATCTAGGAGCACATAAAGAGGAAAAAGACGGAGAAATTGGTTTTACTTTCCGTGTTTGGGCGCCTAACGCTCAGGCTGTGCACTTAGTTGGTGATTTCACTAACTGGACAGAGCACCAAATTCCTATGGTACGGAATGAGTCGGGTGTTTGGGAAGTCTTTACGAGCCAAGCTCAGGAAGGTCAGATTTATAAATATCATATCACGCGTGCAAATGGTCATCAGATTATGAAGATTGACCCATTGGCAGTCCGTTTTGAGGCTCGTCCAGAGACGGGAGCTATCCTGACTGACATACCAGACAAGAAATGGAAAGACGGGCTTTGGCTAGCGCGTCGCAAGCGTCTGGGATTTTTTGAGAGACCAGTCAATATTTATGAAGCCCACGCTGGATCTTGGAAGAGAAATCCAGATGGCAGTCCATACAGTTTTGCACAACTTAAGGAGGAGCTGATTCCTTATCTTGTTGAGATGAACTACACTCACATCGAGTTTATGCCTTTAATGGCTCACCCGCTTGGATTGAGCTGGGGCTACCAACTTATGGGTTACTTTGCCATGGAGCATTCTTATGGGCGACCAGAGGAATTCCAAGATTTCGTTGAAGAATGCCATTTAAATAACATCGGTGTCATTGTAGACTGGGTTCCTGGTCACTTCACTATTAATGATGATGCCTTGGCGTATTATGACGGAACACCAACTTTTGAATACCAAGACCATAATAAGGCTCATAACTATGGTTGGGGGGCTCTGAATTTTGACCTCGGGAAAAATGAGG
>CAUSRF010000046.1:0-9408 GCA_963534275.1 uncultured Streptococcus sp. | reverse complement strand
GATCAAAGGTTGACAATATCCTAGCGAAGAGCAATAATGTCATTGGGAAATTTGGGGAGAAATTATTAGACACTCGAATCCCAGTTGGCATTCGTAAAGAGGCAGTTGCCTTTGCGGGAGGTATGAGAACCATGCCTACCTTCAGCGTTGAGAGTAAGACACTACGTGATGTGATGCACTTCTCAAGCAAACATATGGATGATGCAGTGAGAGGTGTAGGTGGTTCTGGGAAAGCTACGGCCACTTTTAAAGGTGAACTGACTGCAGAGAATATAACAAAAGAATTATTACAAACTAAACCTAAAAACTCTCCGACACCACAAAAATGGATGGATAAAGGAGGGAAAATTGAAATACTTGAAGACGGTACTTGGGTATATACAAATTCTGAGGGTATTACAATAAAATATATTGATGGATTTCCTGATTTTAAAGAAGCTGGTCTAGTAAGGCAGGAAGTGGAAATTGGTGAATTCAAGAATTATGCTATTGATTTTAAGAAAGCAAATATGACAGCTCCTCTTGGAAAAAAACTACGAAGTAGCACATGGCACCATCATGAGGACTTAAAGACATTACAAGAAGTGAATAAGAGCATTCACGCAGAGTTTACCCATCGCGGAGGAGTTTCCCTAAAGAAAGGAAAATAAGATGATTCTAGAAGGTTTTAAAAAAATAAATGAGGAGCAAATTACTCGAGTTGAAAATACTTTAAATATCTCATTCCCTTTAGATTATAAGGATTTTATTCTATCGAATAATGGGATGTGCGCAGAAGGTGAGCTTGGTATAGCACTTCCTTTGAATCAAGAAGTAATAGCCATAGATATTCTATATGGAATTGATACAGAAACCGAGAATTGTAACATTCTTGAATGGACTCAAGAATACAAAGAAGATTTACCTGAAAACACTCTTATTATTGGAGATGATGTACTGATGGGGTTCTTTATTTTAGTTTGTAAAGGAGAAGATAAAGGGGTGTACTATTATGATCATGCTTATAACTTAGAGGGTTCGGACGATGATGGAAATACTTATTTTATAGCTAACTCTTTTGAGGAGTTCATAAATCAATTGACTGTGATTGAATGATTAAAGTAATTTTTACAATCATATTATTCTAAGTTATATTAAGTCATATATATATATGAAATCAATAATGTTCATAACCCCGTGATTGTTGGCTTAAAGAATAGCTTAGAATTTCTAGGTTCTGAGTTTTCCAAGACGATCACGGATTTTCAGAATCTTGTTGGCGAAACCTCTGCAACAGCAGTTTTAGCAGAAGAAACTTTGGATGATGCGGTCAAGAAGCTAAATGAAGCCGATGAAAAGCATAAGGTGATGGATACCAATTTCAAGAGTATCTATGATGGGATTTCGAGTCTCTATCGTCTGAGTGCTCCCTTAAGCAGCACCTTCTATACCAATACCCAGACAGCCCGGAAGTATGTTCAAGATACGAAGAATAAGGTCAATGCCTTTGATAAGATGACGACAACCAGCAGTACGGAGCAACTTTTTAGTGCTTTAAGTAGCCAGATGGCAGCTGCTGGAAGAGTGAAGAGTCTGAGTTATAGTGATCCTATTTTGACCGACTTTGTGGCGCATGAAGATCTCGGTAAAGCGATTTATGAGATGGATCAGCAGTATGCGAAAGCCAAGGCAGAAGCGATTGAGGCTGCTAAACGCAAGGCAGAACAAGAAGCCGCTGAGCGAGAAGCTTCTTATCGCCGTCATCACCCCGTCCAAGCCTGGCTGAAGGATCGCTCGAATGGGATTGGTTCCTGGTGGGGCGATGTTGTTGAGGGAACACGAAATCTGCCTATTCCACAGGACTTGAAAGATACACTCCTGTTTGCGGAAGGTTTTATTGGTTCAGCTGGAAGTATGGTTTCAGATACTGCCATCGGAGCTGTAGATTTGACTCAGATCATTGGCATTGCTAGTATTGATGGCGTCAATCGCTTAACAGGAGGTCGAACTCCAGAGTGGATGAAGCGGGACTTGCAAGGAACGGCAGATAACCTGTCTAGCCTTGCGGAGTTAGGAGTGGGAACTTACACTGCTCTGACGGATCCAGGAGCGGCTATGCGCGGTTAAGACTCTAATGCTAGTTATGCGGATAAGGCTGCTTATCGTGCTCAGCAGACAGGAAAAGCCCTCTGGGATAAGGTCACCCATATGGATGCCTATGATGCAGGAGGCTTGACCTTTGAGATTGCCAGTCTTTTTGTCGGTCCAGCAGCTGTAGGTAAGATGGCTAAGGGCACGAAACTCGGAGCTAAGGCAGCTGAGATGATTCAGTTAGCCAAGAACAGTACCAAGGCAAGAATTCTCGCAAATGTCGAAAAATGGGGATCAAAGGTTGACAATATCCTAGCGAAGAGCAATAATGTCATTGGGAAATTTGGGGAGAAATTATTAGACACTCGAATCCCAGTTGACATTCGTAAAGAGGCAGTTGCCTTTGCGGGAGGTATGGGAACCATGCCTACCTTCAGCGTTGAGAGTAAGACTCTACGTGAGGTGATGCACTTCTCAAGCAAACTTGCGGATGATGTAGTGAGAGTGGCAGAGAAGCCCTTTGATAAAGAGCGGATTCTTGAAAATATTAGGCAAAGCCGACTTGCACGGGAAAGTTCGAAGTTTGATGACTATCTTCGCACGTTGAGTGTGTAGCTTTGCTTGTACGAGCCAATTAAACAAGGATGTAGCTAGTGAAGGTCCTAAAGTAAGGAGTTTAATCATGAAATTCCATGAATTTGGGGATAAGAATTTGCCTCCTATCTTACTGATACACGGTGGTGGCAGTTCTTGGTGGAATTATCTTCGTCAAGCACGAATCTTGTCAGAAGAATACCGTGTTATTCTACCCACTTTGAATGGCCACGGCGAGGAATATCAACTTGATTATGTTTCTACTGAAGATTCTGCTTTGGAGATTCTAGACTATATCAAAGCAAACTGTGGTGGGAAATTGTTTGCAATCGGTGGTGTTTCACTTGGTGGTCAAATTGCCATGGAGCTTTTGTCTTTAGACAGTGAAATTGCTGAGAAGGCCATCATAGATGGAAGCCTCTGTATTCCTCAACCAAGGCTAGCTAAAATCAGCATCTTTCTAGTGTCTCTATTTGGTAAACTGATGTTCAATAAATTCTCTTGCAAACTTCAGTTAAGCATGATGAATAAACTCTATCCTAAACTGGCTTATCCAGAGGAAATAAAAGCTTATTATTTGGAGGATTTACCAAGGACGCCTATCAAAACATTGGTGACCATTTACAAAAACTATATGGGATGTTACAAGCTGAAAGATATGATTTCTGCTAGCAAAGCTCAGGTTCTGTATATCTATGGTGAAAAAGAATTGAACTGTGTGAAAGAATCAGCGAAATTATTTCATCAGCTACATTCAAATACAATTTTGTATGAAGCAAAGGGCTATAACCACGGCTATTTATCAGCTTACCTACCTTATGAGTGGATTGATTTGGTGGTGCCATTTTTAAAGAGTGACTCATTAGAAATGTGTAACGAATCTGATATGCCATAAGGAGGAAACGGATGCTAGGAGCAATAGTTGGAGACATTGTAGGTTCAGTTTACGAATGGAACAATATCAAAACGAATGATTTTCCTTTATTTTGTGAGGATTGTTTTTTCACGGATGATACGATAAGTCCGAACCGCTGAGTGTGTGAGTTTGTTAGTGAAACGTTGCTAATCCTAAAAATAAAGAAACCAAAATTCCATTATTTTGAGATGAAAACCTAAACTGTTTTTAAGGAGGTAAAATATTGATAGAAAGCAGACCTGAGTTTGATAAAATCACATCCTTTGATGAGTTTAATAAATACTATTGGTATCGTGATGAAATTTCACATATATGCAAGTCATTAGGGCTTGAAAATAGAGGTACAAAACAAGAACTCAATGATATTATTGAGCAGTACTTTAAGGGGAATTTGATTAAAAAATCATCAGTAAAAAGAAAAAAGAAACGAGTAGAAGTCGTTACTTTAGACATGCCCTTACTTGAATGTGGATTCGCCTTTAGTGCACGCTTTAGAGAATATTTCTCAACTTTAACAGAGGTTTCACCCTTCAAATTTACTGCTGATATGGCTACTGCTTGGAGAAAAGTCAAAAGAGAACATGATTTGAGTTTTACAATCCAAGATATGCTAAAAGTTTATTATGGAAATTCAGATTATGCCAAGTATGACCATTCGGTTTGTCAATGGAATCAATTTTTAAAGGATTTCTGTGCAGACAAAAATAGTCATAATTACTCGAATAAGCTAAAAGTAGCTTCTATTCTTTGGAAAGAAGTTAGAAATTCAAGTAATGAAAAAATTTATTCAAAAAAACTTTTGACTGAATATGCTGATAAAGTAAAAGAGTATGGCGAGGTAGTTAAATAGAAGTGACTTGATTTTGATAATCTGAATTTTAAACTAGCTATTATACATGTCTTGATTTATGATTTAGAGGCTTTAAAACCTGCCTTTGATATTTTTGATTTGATTACTGTTGGCTTAGTTGAATTAAAGCAGTCTCTAATTTTAAAGTAAGCGACAATCATTTTAAGCAAATTTGAGCAAGTCAAGGATATTTTTTCTGAAGACGGAGTAAGTAGTGAGCTAGTGTAAATTTACACACATCTATTTGTCTTTTTAAACGGATTTATATAATAAAAAAATATGAAGGATATTTTATGATACAAGTAACTGATTTTATTAATAAAGTAGATATTACAGATAGTGATAATGTCAATTGTGAATTTGAAGTACGTAAAAAGGCAATGGATTTTTATAAGAAGTATCCTTTTTATGAGGAAGATGATTGGGAGATTATTAAGTTTCAAAACTCAGTTAATCATTATAATGATTTAAAGAATGATAAAAATTATGATGAGATTGAAGCATATAAAGAAAAATCAGAATCAGAATATAAGGGAGCTCATTTACTTGTCAATAAATTGAAAGGTATAGCACTTACGGCTGACATCCTTACTTCAATTACTGTTCCGTATAAAAGAATTGCAAATGTTGAAACTAGCTTAAAATGTGGTAAAGAGATAAAAGACGGGATATTAAAAGGTGATTTAGAGATACCAAATGGTTTAGAGCCCTATTTAAAAGCTTTTGCCATTGTTTACTATTGGTGTGGAAATATGATGCCTACAGTTGGGAATTTTAGATCTGGACGATATGGGGGAGATAACTGGCTTCTAAAAATGGATACAATAATGGATTGTCATAAAGCTGGTTCACATCAAAACTGGAGAGATTGGATTAAAGAAAGCTGGGGAGGAAATTTAAACAAATTCATCACTGATTTCTATTTTGAAGATTGTTTTGACAAGGATAGTTTAACCATAAAAAATATTATTTCATATCCTAATGGAGGTAACATTTATTCATTAAAACCAAGCAATTTAAAACTTCTTCAAGAAAATGAACATAAATTAGCAAAAGAATTTTTAATCAATCATGTAAAAGTGATTATTCAAAGAAGTTACCGAATCGAGAATGAATTTCATGGGGATTGGAAGAAAAAGGAAGAGGACGAGGTAAAAGAAATTTTTAAAGAAATTTTCGCGCAAGCCGGATTTAATGGCAAACAGATTAATAAAATGCTTTCTTTATTTTAGATAATCGTTAATATTCTAGCGCCAATCGTCTGATATTATCTGCTAATCTTTATTTAACCTATGTTTTATATGCTTGAAATTATTAGTAAACTCTTTGTCTATGTTTTAATAAATCAATCTCCAGTACGTCAGGGTTCTCTTTTCTGAGGTTTCATTATATAATAGCATTATATGTAATGACTGATGTAGTTACACTAACATTTCTATTTAAAAATAAAGGAGTATTATTAATGAAAAAAGCAATGGTGATTATCAACCCGACCTCTGGTGGGGAAAAGGCTTTGGATTATAAGGTCAAGCTGGAGGATAAAGCCAAATATTATTTTGAGCACGTGGAAACCAAAATTACTGAAAAAGCCTTAGATGCAACACATTTTGCTGAAGAAGCTTCTCGTGAGCAGTACGATGCAGTGCTTGTGTTCGGTGGAGATGGGACTGTCAATGAAGTGATTTCGGGTATTGCTGAGAGAGACTACATTCCTAAGTTGGGTATTATCCCAGGCGGTACAGGCAACCTCATTACGAAGCTTTTGGAAATCAATCAAGACATCGATGGCGCGATAGATGAACTCGATTTTAACTTAACTAATAAGATTGATATCGGTAAAGCGAATGATAACTATTTTGGTTATATCTTTAGTATCGGTTCACTTCCTGAGGCGATTCACAATGTTGAAATCGAGGACAAGACAAAATTCGGTATTTTAGCCTATGCTGTTAATACCATGAAGTCTGTCATGACGGATCAGGTCTTTAACATTAAGATTGAGACAGAAAATGGAAATTATGTTGGTGAAGCTAGTCATGTTTTGGTTCTCTTGACAAATTACTTCGCTGATAAGAAAATCTTTGAAGAAAACAAGGACGGCTATGCCAATATTTTGATTCTGAAAGATGCTTCAATATTCTCTAAATTATCCGTCATTCCTGATTTACTAAAAGGAGATGTTGTCGGCAATGATAATATTGAGTATATCAGAGCGCGTAATATTAAGATCTCTTCAGATAGTGAATTGGAGTCAGATGTTGACGGCGATAAATCCGATAACTTACCTGTAGAAATCAAAGTCCTAGCTCAGCGAGTAGAAGTATTTTCAAAACCGAAAGAGTAGAAGGTAAAAATTAGTTTATCCTTCACTGCGAAATCGAGTTTTATATCAACGATTGGGGGAGGAATGAATTCTCTATTTGATGAATTTCGAACAATTTGTTCTCATTTAAACCAAGTCGGGATCACTCCGACTCTCATGGGCTCTTTGGGGTTTGAATACCGTTCAAATGAAGAATGGGGGCCGTCTGACATTGACATTCATGTGCCTGGTGACCCTAGAGGTTGGGAAGCACCTGATCATCTCAGAATTTATGACTGGGACAAGATAATGAAAGTGATGAAAGACTTAGGCTACGCCTTAATAGATATTCATGAGCATGAATTCCAAAAAGATGGTCTGAGTGTTGAATTCGGAAGTATTGATTCTTTACCTGATTTTGCAGGAGTTTCGGAATCGGATATAGGGCTGATTCATCTCGATGACATCACGTTTCGTGTTCCAAACCTAGAACAGTATTTAAGTATTTACAAGGCTTCTTCCCAAGATTCTTATCGAAATGAGCACAATAACAATAAGGATTTTAAAAAGATAGAGTGGTTGGAAAGACATTTGTAAAATCATATGTAGAAAACAGTGAAGCAAATCGATTTGCTGTTTTTTGTATTGATTGAACGTGAGGCAATTTGTGATAGAGCTATGTGAATACAAAGGGTACATGGCTACATACAAGAGACTCATTAGTTTTTTTGCCAATTTGCTCGATAGTTAGATAAGAGTTAGATAATACAAAAACAGTTCCTTGTAGTCAGAAGGAACTGTTTTTATATGGATTAGTTTTTAGAAGCAGCTTGGAATTCTGGGTTTTTCCATGCTTCGTCAATAATTTCTTGCAATTCACGAGCAGAAAGTTGCATTTTTTGAGTTTCAGCGTCGTTCAATGGGATGTTAACTGGGCGAACGATACCGTGCGCACCAACGATAGCTGGTTGACCGATAAAGACGTTTTCAACTCCGTATTGTCCTTCTTGGAAGACTGAAAGTGGAAGAACCGCATTTTCATCATCAAGGATAGCTTTTGTGATACGAGCAAGAGCAACTGCGATACCGTAGTATGTAGCACCTTTTTTGTTGATGATTGAGTAAGCAGCGTCACGAACTGAGATGAAGAGTTCAACAAGGTCAGCTTCATTCAAGTCACGGTTAGCTTGCAACCATTGTTCCAATTTAACACCGGCAACGTTAGCGTGTGACCAAACTGCAAATTCAGAGTCACCGTGTTCACCCATGATGTAGGCGTGAACTGAACGAGCATCAACACCGATAGTTTCAGCAAGTGCTTGACGGAAACGAGCTGAGTCAAGTGAAGTACCTGAACCGATAACACGTTCTTTAGGGAATCCTGAGAATTTCCAAGTTGAGTAAGTTAAAATGTCAACTGGGTTAGCAGCAACAAGGAAGATACCGTCAAATCCAGATGCAACAACTTGTTCAACAATTGATTTGTTGATAGCAAGGTTTTTACCAACAAGATCAAGACGAGTTTCACCTGGTTTTTGTGGAGCACCAGCAGTGATAACTACAAGGTCTGCATCCGCACAGTCTTCGTACTTAGCTGCATAGATTTTTTTAGGTGAAGTAAAAGCTAGCGCGTGGCTAAGGTCTTCAGCATCACCAACTGCTTTTTCAAACAATTGAGGAATTTCAATGATACCAAGTTCTTGTGCAATTCCTTGTGTTACGAGGGCAAAAGCGTAAGATGAACCTACGGCACCGTCACCGACGAGGATAACTTTTTTGTGTTGTTTAGTTGCTGTCATTTGTCTAAACATCTCCTTTATTTTATTAAGGGGGAACCCCCATTTGATTTCATTCTATCACTTTTGAAAGGCTTTGTCACGGATATACCTTCGGGATAAATATGTAAACGTTTTACACGTGTTGTTAAACTGTAAAATAGTCCAAACTATGGTATAATATATCTAATTACTAATAGTGAAATGAGGCATTTGTTAATGCAAGATAAAAATTTAGTGAATGTCAATCTGACTAAGGAGATGAAGACTAGCTTTATCGACTATGCCATGAGTGTAATCGTATCGCGTGCTCTTCCTGATGTTCGTGATGGGTTGAAACCCGTTCATCGTCGTATTTTGTACGGAATGAACGAATTAGGAGTTACGCCTGATAAACCTCATAAGAAATCTGCCCGTATTACAGGGGACGTAATGGGTAAATACCACCCACACGGGGATTTATCTATCTATGAAGCTATGGTTCGTATGGCTCAATGGTGGAGTTACCGCTACATGCTTGTAGATGGGCACGGTAACTTTGGTTCTATGGACGGTGATGGTGCTGCCGCGCAACGTTATACCGAAGCACGTATGAGCAAGATTGCTCTTGAAATGCTTCGCGATATCAATAAAAATACCGTTGATTTTGTTGATAACTATGATGCCAACGAGCGCGAACCGGTTGTTTTACCAGCTCGTTTTCCAAATCTTTTGGTCAATGGTGCCACAGGTATTGCCGTTGGTATGGCGACCAATATCCCACCTCATAATTTGGGCGAAACCATTGATGCTGTTAAACTCGTCATGGATAATCCTGAAGTCACAACCAAAGATTTGATGGAAGTTTTGCCTGGTCCAGACTTCCCAACTGGTGCCCTAGTTATGGGTAAATCAGGTATTC
>CAUSRF010000045.1:0-9421 GCA_963534275.1 uncultured Streptococcus sp. | reverse complement strand
TCTGTACCATCTTGGTTCGTGCCATTGTCAAACTTTATCATCAGTTTGCAGCTGGAGGAAAGGCATAGATGGGCCTGGAACTACGGGAGATTCAATTCCCAATCTTCTCAGAGCCGCTTGATTTTACTTTTCATGGGCAAGCTTTTACCTTGTTAGTTGGGAGCAGTGGTTCAGGAAAATCCAGTCTCTTTCAAGTCATTGCTCAAGTCAGTTCTCTTCCCTATAGTGGTCAAGTCCTGATAGATGGGAGCGAGGTTAGTCAGCTTTCTATCGTCGAACGTGTCCAGACGGTTGGCATTCTCTTTCAAAATCCTAATCATCAATTTACCATGGAGAACTTGTTTGAGGAGCTGATTTTTACCTTGGAGAATATTGGGCATCCCGTTCAGGAGATTGATTCTAAAATAGCAGAGGTGGTCCAGCAATGTCGCTGTAAGGCAATCTTGCACCGTCCCATTCATCACCTATCAGGTGGGGAAAAACAAAAGGCTGCGCTAGCTGTTCTCTTTGCTATGAATCCTAGGGTCTATCTCTTGGATGAACCCTTTGCTTCTATTGACCGCAAGAGCAGAATCGAGATATTGGAGATTCT
The DNA here is from genome assembly GCA_963534275.1 of uncultured Streptococcus sp. Classification (GTDB taxonomy): domain Bacteria; phylum Bacillota; class Bacilli; order Lactobacillales; family Streptococcaceae; genus Streptococcus. The sequence goes on along the minus strand of CAUSRF010000045.1, from coordinate 8,829 downwards.
AAAAGAGTTGGCTCTTGATGGGAAGACAGTCATCCTGTGCGACCATGATTTATCTGATTATGAAGCCTATATCGACCATATGGTGGAGCTAAGAGATGGACAACTAAGGGAAGTGTTTCAAATCCCTACCTCTGAGATGACACAGGTTTCTTCAAAGGAAGTTGTTTCTAGCCAAGAACTATTTCATATGGATAGTGTGACTTGTGAGCTGGATCATCGCCCCCTCTTTTCCATTGCGGATTTTACATTCTACCAAGGAATTTCCTGTATTTTGGGTGATAATGGTGTTGGGAAATCAACCCTCTTTCGCTCTATTCTTCAATTTCAAAAGTATGAGGGGCGCATTACCTGGAAGGGGACAGTCCTGAAAAAGAAAAAGAGTTTGTATCGTGATCTGACTGGTGTTGTTCAGGAAGCTGAGAAGCAGTTTATCAGAGCCAGTCTGCGAGAAGAGCTTCAATTAGATGGACCTGATTCTGAAAGAAATCAGCGAATTTTCCAAGCTTTACAATATTTTAATTTGGAGCAGGCGCTTGATAAGAGTCCCTATCAATTAAGTGGTGGCCAGCAAAAGATTCTTCAGCTCTTGACCATCTTGACTAGTAAGGCCTCTGTGATCTTGCTAGATGAACCTTTTGCAGGTTTGGATGATAGAGCTTGCCATTATTTTTGTCAGTGGATTCTGGAGGACAGAAATCAAGGAAGAAGTTTTTTGATCATTAGCCATCGTTTAGATCCCTTGATCTCTGTGGTTGATTATTGGACAGAGATGACGAGAGAGGGTCTCAGCCATCTTCAAGAAGTGACCATCAGCAAACCTCTCATATCTCAGAGTAGCAATATTCAAGGGGAGGTAAGATAGTATGATCAAAGTAGCAACCCAGACACCGATTATCAGTCTCTTCTTGCTGATTTTATCCTTGGAAACATCTTTCATTCCTTCGATTGCTCTTAATCTTTCAGTAGCTGCATTTTGCATCCTCTTCATGCTCTATTACCGTCGATTTAAGATGTTGGCTTGGATGATTCTACTAGCCATTTTGCCATCTTTGGCCAACTACTGGGCAGTTCAGTTACATGGAGATGCTTCGCAGGCAGTCATGCTTGGAACGAGGGCCTTTGTGACCGTTTGTATCGGCCTTGTCTTTGTTTCTAGTATTTCCTTAAAAGAGCTTCTCTTGTACTTGGCTCAAAAGGGGTTATCACGGTCTTGGGCCTATGCCTTAATTGTGGTATTCAATGCCTTTCCCCTCATTCAACAAGAAATCAAGTCCCTCAAGGAAGCTTGCTTATTGCGTGGTCAAAAATTGCATGTTTGGTCTCCCTTGATTTACAGCAAGGTTCTGATGACGGTCTTTAGATGGCGCCATCTTTACCTGAGAGCTCTGTCTGCACATGGATATGACGAACATGCACAAGTGGAGAATAGCTATCGGACTTTTTATATTCCTAAAAAAACAAAATTAATCTACCTACTTTTCTTTTTATTGCTTCAAACCAGTCTATTTTTATAAAGGAGTTATTATGGAATTTACAGATATTGCGATGGAATTATCCAAGGAAGCTTGGCAGGCTTCTTTTCATCATCCCTTTATTTTACAATTACAAGAGGGAAATTTAGAACCTGATATTTTCCGCTATTACCTGATTCAAGATGCCTACTATCTGAAGGCCTTCTCAGAAATCTATCACCTCTTGGCTGATAAGACTTCGAATCAAGAGATGAAAAGACTCTTGAAACAAAATGCTCAGAGTCTAGTGGAGGGTGAATTATTTATCCGCCAACAATTTTTCAAGGAATTGGAAATCAGCGATCAGGAAATGGAGCAACATCCAATCGCTCCCACCTGCTATCATTACATTTCTCACATTTATCGGCAATTTGCAGAGCCAAACTTGGGCATTGCTTTTGCAAGTTTGCTGCCTTGTCCTTGGCTATACCATGATATAGGTAAATCACTTAATCTTAAACCATCACCAAATCCTCTCTACCAACAATGGATTGAAACTTATATTACGGATGAGTTAGAGCAGCAGATCAGAGAGGAGGGAGAGCTGGTCAATCAACTCTATCGCGAAAGTGATGAGACAGACAAGAAAAAAATGTTAGATGCCTTCCACATCAGTGTTCACATGGAAGCCAAGTTTTGGGAGATGGCTTACCAACACCAAACATGGACGAGTGATTTGCAGTCCTTAGGAAAAGAGAAGAAATAGAAAATGAAAAACCACCGACTTCAAGTTCACAAATTAACCATTTTATCCATGATGATTGCCCTTGACGTAGTTCTTACACCCATCTTTCGAATTGAAGGAATGGCACCAATGTCCAGTGTAGTCAACATTCTTGCAGGGATCTTGATGGGGCCTGTTTATGCCTTGGTCATGGCTACAGTCACAGCCTTTATCCGTATGTCTACTCAAGGCATTCCGCCCTTGGCCCTCACAGGAGCTACTTTTGGAGCCCTCCTTGCAGGTCTCTTTTATAAGTACGGTCGAAAATTTCATTATTCTGCCCTAGGAGAGATTTTGGGAACAGGGATTATCGGTTCCATTGTTTCCTATCCTGTCATGGTTCTCTTTACGGGATCTGCGGCCAAGCTCAGCTGGTTTATCTATACTCCGCGATTTTTCGGAGCGACCTTGATCGGTACAGCCATAGCTTTTCTTGCCTTTCGATTTTTAATCAAGCAGGAATTCTTTAAAAAAGTACAAGGATATTTCTTTGGAGAAAGGATAGACTGATGCAGGAATTTACAAATCCCTTTCCTCTGAGCTCTAGCTCCTTAATTCACTGCATCACCAATGAGATTTCCTGTGAGATGCTGGCAAATGGCATTTTGGCTCTGGGATCTAAACCTGTCATGGCAGATGATCCCCGTGAGGTTCTTGATTTTACTAAACAAAGCCAAGCTCTCTTCATCAATTTGGGGCATTTGTCAGCTGAGAAGGAGAAAGCAATCCGCATGGCAGCTACTTATGCAGCTCAAGCTTGTCTCCCAATGGTAGTAGATGCGGTTGGCGTTGCGGCTTCCCCCATTCGTAAGGATCTAGTCAGAGATCTTTTAGAATACAATCCCACGGTCCTTAAAGGAAATATGTCGGAAATCCGAAGTCTTGTCGGTTTAAAGCACCATGGAGTTGGGGTTGATGCGAGTGCTAAAGACCAAGAAACGGAGGATTTGCTTCAAGTCTTGAAAGACTGGTGTCAGACCTATCCTGGTATGTCATTCTTAGTCACTGGTCCCAAGGACCTCATCGTTTCGGAGAAACAGGTTGCAATATTGGGAAATGGCTGTGCAGAATTAGACTGGATAACAGGGACAGGAGACTTAGTTGGAGCCTTGACAGCCGTTTTTCTTAGCCAAGGAATGACTGCCTTTGAAGCTTCTTGTCTAGCGGTCTCTTATCTCAATATCGCTGCTGAGAGAATTCTTGTTCAAGGAATGGGATTAGAAGATTTTCGTTACCAAGTTCTCAATCAACTCTCTCTCCTAAAAAGAGACGAAAATTGGCTAGAAGCCATCAAAGGAGACTTTTATGAATAGAGAAGCACTTAGACTGTATCTAGTAACCAATCGCTACCAAGATTCCTTGGAAAACTTTCTTGAAAAAGTTGAGACAGCCTGCCGTTCAGGTGTTACCATTGTCCAATTACGAGAAAAAAACCTCACCACCAATCAATACTATCAACTGGCAAAACAAGTCAAGGAAATAACAGATACCTATCAGGTGCCCTTGATCATCGATGATCGGTTGGATGTCTGTCTTGCAGTCGATGCTGCAGGTCTGCATATCGGAGACGATGAACTACCAGTTTCGGTTGCCCGCAAAGTCCTAGGTCCTGAAAAAATCCTCGGTGTCACTGCTAAAACAGTTAAAAGAGCCTTCGAGGCTGAAGAAGCGGGTGCGGATTACTTGGGAACAGGAGCCATTTTCCCAACCACGACCAAGGAAAATGCTCCTATCACTCTGATTTCAACCTTGAAAACAATTTGCCAAACGGTCGCCATTCCAGTAGTTGCTATCGGAGGCCTGACATCAGAGAATATTGACCAACTTATCGGCACGGGTATAGCTGGAGTAGCTGTCGTACGTGATCTGATGCAGGCAGAAGATATTGAGGCAAAAGCGCATGCCTTTTTAACAAAGCTAGATGACATTGTTTCCTAATCAAAAACTCTCTAATTTCCTTATTGCGGGAACTAGAGAGTTTTTTTCTTAATCTTTAAAAGTTGTATGATTGACTGGGCCAGAACCATGTCCGAGTTGAGGAGCGTCTTGGATGGCTTTTGTGATAAAGGCCTTGGCCTTATCAACTGCCTGGTAAAGACTTCTGCCCTTGGCTAGTTCAGCCGTAATCACAGCAGCAAAGGTACATCCAGTACCATGGGTGTGACAAGTTTGAATTCTTGGACTTTCCCAGACAAATTGTTCATCCTTGGTAAAAAGGAAATCTTTGACACCACCCTCGAGATGGCCACCTTTGATAACAACGGACTGAGGACCAAATTCTTTTAAAATCAGGCGACCCGCACGCTGCATGTCTAAGGGGTCATGGATTGAAAAACCAACAATCTCTTCTGCCTCAGGAAGATTGGGAGTGATAATGGTTGCGAGGGGAAGCAGGTTTGTTTTTAGGTAGGTTCTGGCGCTGGTATCAATCAGGGTATCCCCACTCGTAGCAACCATAACAGGATCAAGGACGTAGGGACAATCCAGCTTTTTAAGATAGGGTTGGATGATCTCCATGATTTCAGTAGTTGCCAACATCCCTGTTTTTACAGCCTGAGGCTTGATATCTGAAAAGACACTCTCCAATTGGGCTTTCAACATTTGAGGAGAAACGTGCTCGATTAGCTGAACACCTCTGGTATTTTGAGCGACAAGACTGGTCACAACGGCCATTCCATAGACATCTCTAGCTTGGAAAGACTTTAAATCAGCCATAATGCCAGCGCCGCCACTAGGGTCAGTCCCTGCGATGGTCAAAGCAACGGGTAAATAAGTCATCTAAAACCTCCCAACCAACTGAAGTTTGTATTCTTAAGAACAAGCTAGTCTGTTTTAGGAAAGCAATAGAAGACAAGTAGTCCTCATGATCATTTCCACTTCCATCAGCTAGCATTACCTAGATTGAGTCAAAGGGATCTAACAGTCGTTAATCTCAGCTTTACGCACCCCTAGTGGTTGTTTTCTTTTTTCTTTAGTATAGCATATTTTTATAGTTTATATAGTGAAATTTGATTGAAAATCCTTTATCAAATGCTTAAAATTCAATTTTTCAAAGAAAAGATTAATTTAATAATTGACAAATGTAGATTTTAAGAGTATACTAGGATTCATAATTGACAAATGTAGATTTTGGAGGTGTGCTGATGCAGATTTCAGATGCAGAATGGCAGGTTATGAAGATTATTTGGATGCAGGGGGAACAGACCAGCACGGATTTGATTAGGGTTCTGGCGGAGCGGTTTGACTGGTCCAAGTCCACAGTTCAGACTCTTTTGGCTCGCTTAGTAGAGAAAGAGTGTCTGACTAGGAAAAAAGAGGGCAAGTCCTTTGTTTATTCAGCCCTTTTAACTCTGGATCAAAGTCGAGATGTGCTTATTAAAGATATTAAAGACAAGGTTTGTTCCCGTAGGATTAAGAATTTGTTGGCTGATTTGATTATGGAATGTGATTTTACTCTGGCTGACTTGGAAGACTTAGAAGCTGTGATTTCTGAAAAAAAAGCCAGCGCAGTTGCTGAAGTAAGATGTAATTGTATGTAAAGGAGACGCCATGTTAAATAGTATTGTAACCATTATTTGTATTGCCCTTATCGCGTTTATCTTGTTCTGGTTTTTCAAAAAGCCTGAAAAATCTGGACAAAAGGCCCAGCAAAAAAAGGGTTACCAAGAGATTCGAGTGGAAGTTATGGGAGGCTATACTCCTGAGTTGATTATCCTTAAAAAATCAGTGCCAGCCCGCATTGTCTTTGACCGCAAGGATCCTTCACCCTGTCTGGACCAAATTGTTTTTCCAGACTTTGGAGTGCATGCGGACCTGCCTATGGGAGAAGAGTATGTAGTGGAAATCACGTCTGAGCAGGCTGGAGAGTTTGGCTTTGCTTGTGGTATGAACATGATGCACGGCAAGATGATTGTAGAGTAGGAGGAAACTATGACAGAAATTGTGAAAGCAAGCCTAGAAAATGGCATTCAAAAAATCCATATCACAGCTGAAAAAGGCTATCATCCTGCCCATATCCAGCTTCAAAAAGGGATCCCTGCTGAGATTACCTTTCATCGTGCTACTCCTTCAAACTGTTATAAGGAAATTCTTTTTGAAGAAGAAGGCATCTTAGAACCAATCGGCGTAGATGAAGAGAAGACAATTCGTTTTACACCTCAAGAGTTGGGTGAGCATGAATTTTCTTGTGGCATGAAGATGCAAAAAGGAAGTTATACAGTCGTTGAGAAGACTCGAAAATCTCTATCACTCCTTCAACGTTTTTGGATTACCAGTATCTTTACCCTGCCTCTTGTTTTCCTCATGGTTGGGATGTTGACAGGGACTATCAGTCATCCAGTCATGCATTGGGGCACCTTTTTAGCTACAACGCCTATTATGCTGGTGGCAGGTGGTCCTTATATCCAGAGCGCTTGGGCCAGCTTTAAAAAGCACAATGCCAACATGGATACCTTGGTGGCGCTGGGAACTCTGGTAGCCTATCTCTATAGCTTAGTAGCCCTCTTCGCTGGGCTCCCTGTCTATTTTGAAAGTGCTGGATTTATCCTTTTCTTTGTTCTTTTGGGGGCAGTTTTTGAGGAGAAAATGCGAAAAAATACTTCCCAAGCTGTGGAGAAATTACTGGACTTGCAGGCTAAAACAGCAGAAGTCTTGCGTGATGATAGCTATGTTCAAGTTCCCTTGGACCAAGTCAAGATAGGCGACCTGATTCGAGTGCGTCCAGGAGAGAAGATTGCGGTTGATGGGGTTGTAGTCGAAGGTGTGTCCAGTATTGACGAATCCATGGTGACAGGTGAGAGCCTGCCAGTGGATAAAACCGTTGGAGATACTGTTATTGGCTCCACCATCAATAATAGCGGAACGCTTGTTTTTAAGGCAGAAAAAGTTGGTTCAGAGACTGTCTTGGCACAGATTGTGGACTTTGTGAAGAAAGCTCAGACCAGTCGTGCACCGATTCAGGATTTGACGGATAAAATTTCAGGAATTTTTGTCCCAGCGGTTGTCATTTTAGCGATTCTAACTTTTTGGATTTGGTTTGTCTTGCTTGAGGCGAGCTTTGTATCTTCTCTTCTCTATGGGGTGGCAGTTTTGATTATCGCCTGCCCTTGTGCCTTGGGTCTCGCAACGCCGACAGCCCTTATGGTAGGGACAGGACGCAGTGCCAAGATGGGTGTTCTCCTCAAAAATGGAACGGTCTTACAGGAAATCCAGACAGTTCAAACTCTTGTCTTTGATAAAACAGGGACTTTGACAGAAGGAAAACCTGTGGTCACCGATATCATTGGGGATGAGGCAGAAGTTCTAGGATTGGCCGCCTCCTTGGAAGAAGCCTCTCAACACCCATTGGCTCAAGCTATTGTCAAGCGAGCGAGTGAAGCTGGACTTGAGATTCAAACTGTGGAAAATTTCCAAGCCTTGCACGGAAAAGGTGTTTCAGGACAAATAGCTGGGAAACAAGTCTTACTTGGAAATGCTAAAATGCTAGATGGTATGGATATTTCGAGCAAATATCACGAAAAACTAGAAGAACTAGAAAAAGAAGCTAAAACAGTTGTGTTCTTTGCTGTTGACAAGGAGATAAAAGGCTTGCTTGCCCTGCAAGATATTCCCAAGGGAAATGCCAAGCTCGCCATCAATCAGCTGAAAAAACGTGGTCTTAGAACAGTCATGCTGACAGGAGATAATGCTGGTGTGGCGCGTGCTATTGCAGATCAAATCGGAATCGAAGAGGTCATTGCTGGCGTTCTACCAGAAGAAAAGGCACATGAAATCCATCAACTGCAACAGTCTGGCAAAGTGGCCTTTGTTGGAGATGGCATCAATGATGCACCAGCCCTCAGCGTGGCGGACGTCGGGATTGCTATGGGAGCTGGAACAGATATTGCCATCGAGTCAGCAGATTTGGTGTTGACAACTAATAACCTCCTAGGAGTGGTTCGTGCCTTTGACATGAGTAAGAAAACCTTTAATCGAATTCTGCTCAATCTTTTCTGGGCCTTTATCTACAATGTCGCTGGAATTCCGATTGCAGCAGGAGTCTTTTCAGGAATTGGTCTGGTGCTCAACCCAGAACTGGCTGGTCTAGCCATGGCCTTTAGTTCTGTATCTGTTTTGATTAGTTCACTCATGTTAAACGTTACTAAGATAGACTAAAAGCGGGCTTGCTCGCTTTTTATACTCTTCGAAAATCTCTTCAAACCACGTCAACTTTATCTGCAACCTCAAAGCTGTGCTTTGAGCAAACTGCGGCTAGTTTCCTAGTTTGCTCTTTAATTTTCATTGAGTATTATAAAACAGTTCTGAAAAACGCTTTCAAACTGTACTGTAATAGAGAATAAAAACTTCTGAGCACATTCTTAGGAGACAAAAAACAATTATGGTAAAGTAGTAGAGTAAAAATTTGCTGAAACGTTTCCAATTAGTATATGAAAACGGATGAATCAAATTTTAAAAATATTTGAAGGAGAGTTATAATGACTCAAGGGAAAATTACTGCATCAGCAGCAATGCTCAACGTATTGAAAACATGGGGCGTAGATACTATCTACGGTATCCCATCAGGAACACTCAGCTCATTGATGGACGCTTTGGCTG
>CAUSRF010000044.1:0-9674 GCA_963534275.1 uncultured Streptococcus sp. | reverse complement strand
TTCGTTACTACCTCATGCGTAGCCTTCCAGTTGGTTCAGACGGAACCTTCACTCCTGAAGACTATGTAGGCCGTATCAACTATGAACTAGCCAATGACCTTGGAAATCTCCTCAATCGTACGGTTTCTATGATTAACAAGTACTTTGATGGCAAAATCCCTGCCTATGTAGAAGGTGTGACAGAGTTTGATAATGCTCTCGCTCAAGTAGCGGAGCAATCTATCGCTGATTACCATACACACATGGAAGCAGTTGACTACCCACGTGCGCTTGAAGCAGTCTGGACCCTTATCTCTCGTACCAATAAATACATCGATGAGACAGCCCCATGGGTCTTGGCTAAGGATGAAGCTCTTCGAGACCAGTTAGCAAGTGTTATGAGCCACTTGGCAGCCAGCCTTCGTGTTGTTGCTCACTTGATTGAACCATTTATGATGGAAACCAGTCGCGCAGTCTTGACTCAACTTGGTTTACTAGAAGTAGCAAGCCTTGAAAACTTGAATCTAGCAGACTTCCCATCTGGTGTAACTGTAGTTGCCAAAGGAACTCCAATCTTCCCACGTCTCGACATGGAAGAAGAGATTGCCTATATCAAAGAACAAATGGAAGGTAACAAACCAGCAGTCGAAAAAGAATGGAATCCAGACGAAGTTGAACTCAAACTAAACAAGGATGAAATCAAGTTTGAAGACTTTGACAAGGTTGAAATCCGTGTCGCAGAAGTCAAAGAAGTGTCTAAAGTGGAAGGTTCTGATAAGTTGCTTCAATTCCGCTTGGATGCTGGTGATGGTGAAGACCGTCAAATTCTCTCAGGAATTGCCAAATACTATCCAAACGAACAAGAATTGGTCGGCAAGAAGGTACAAATCGTTGCCAACCTCAAACCACGCAAGATGATGAAAAAATATGTCAGCCAAGGGATGATTCTCTCAGCTGAACATGATGGCAAACTAACCCTTCTCACAGTGGATCCAGCTGTACCAAACGGAAGTGTGATTGGGTGATATGATAAATATAATTCTTTTAGAATTTTGATAGTAGTATGTTGAGAAATTAGAAGAATAAGATATTATTAAAGCTCTCAAACACTTGTTTGAGAGTTTTTAAGAAAGGAAAACATTTTGAGAGTTAAAGATATTGTACATGAGCTTAAGAAAGAGTATAAGGATTTATTGATAGAAAAAGGAATTCAACTTTCCAATCTTGAGAGAAGAATCTCAAAAGACAAAAAAGAAGTGGAAACGAAAAAGACTTATTGGATTAGTGTATCTGGAGAAGACTTGAATTGTAAATTACCATTTTTTCGTTTCACTAGTTTTGCCCCAGCAGCATATAATGATATGCCTAAATTAGCAAATTATTTAGTGATTATAGTATTTACTTCAAACAATATAGATAAGGATTCCTATTCTGTTATTAAGTCAAGTCAGGCTGAGCGTTTCATTTCTAAAATTGAGAATAGTGAATCTAATTTTTGTTTTGATAATAAATGTGGAATATCTCATTTTTTTAGGATTATTGATGATGCTAATAATGAACGATTGGATGAGGTAAAAAAATTTTTAGAAGATTTTCAATTTGAAGGGAATAGCTACATTATGGGAGATACTGATAAAGAAAAAAAAGAAATATACGATACACTGTGTACTTTATCGTCAGTCAATACAATACTATATGGGCCTCCAGGAACTGGTAAAACTTACAATTCTATCAAGTATGCAGTTGATACGATTGATAGGAATTTTAATCGGGGTAGTGCCAAGACTTACACTGACTACGTCAATAAATTTAATGAATTAAAAGCTGTTGGTCAAATCGCATTTACAACTTTCCATCAGTCTTACGGTTATGAGGAATTTATTGAGGGGATTAAACCAAGTCTTAATCAGGATACTGATAATGAAAGTTCTGAAGATGTACTTTACACTCTTAATGATGGAGTTTTTAAAGAGTTTTGTTTGAGAGCTCAAGAAGTTGTGGTAGATAAAGAGTTGACGGGAATATCACCCGATGCTCAAATTTGGAAAGTTTCAGTTTCAGATACTGTAAAAGATGATTGTTTTGAATCAAATCGCGTTCGAATCAATTTTTCTCTTGGAGATAGGTCTAAGAGTGTTGAATATTTTAATCATAGTATCAAGAAAGGTGATATTGTATTAATGACACCGCAATCACGAACGCTTGTCACAGGTATAGGTATTGTGATTGACGAAGAAGCATATGAGATTAAAGAAAACACAGGTATCACTGCAAGAAATGTTGAATGGTTAGCTAGAGATATTTCTATCGATATTAAAGATTATAGTAATGGTAAGCAAATGGTGAGGAATACAGTTTCGAGAGTGCATATCGTTACGGTAAAAGATATCTTGACTATTATTAAGAATAATTCTGAGATTTATAAGAATGTTGATATCCCACAAAAAAATGATAAAAAGTATGTTTTTATTATAGATGAAATCAACCGTGGAAATATTTCTAAAATTTTTGGGGAACTTATTACTTTAATTGAGGATTCGAAACGTGATGGGGAAAAAGAAGCGATATCTATAACTCTTCCATATTCCAAAGAAGAGTTTTCCGTCCCTAAAAATGTATATATATTAGGGACTATGAATACAGCAGATCGTTCTATTGCTCTTATGGATACAGCTCTTCGACGTCGTTTTGAATTTATTGAGATGATGCCAAATGAAGAGTTGCTAACTGATATAGTCATTGATGGTATTGAAGTAAAAAAAATGCTAGAAACGATGAACCGACGTATTGAAGCTCTTTATGACAGGGAGCATACATTAGGACATGCCTTCTTTATGCCACTTAAAAATGAGAAAAAAGCCACTATCAATCAATTAGCATCTATATTTACAAATAAAATTATTCCGTTACTTCAAGAATATTTCTATGAAGATTATGAAAAAATTATGCTTGTTTTAGGAATTGATACCCAAAATAAAGATACTAAGAAATTTATTTCTGTCAAAAGTAATCGCAATCTATTTCAAAATATCCAAAATATTGACTTAATTCCTACCTATCAAATTAATGAGAAAGCATTCCAAATACCAGATAATTACATGACTATCTATAATGGTGCTTCAAATTCGGGAGAAGCAGATGAAACCACAGGTTCTGACAGTTAAAGAATTTCAAGAGATAAAAAAAGAAGATTTAGGAGAAAGAAATTTCAATTTATTTGAGAATTTCATCGAAGAAAATTCTGGTGATGATGTTGAGGAACGATTGTCAGACTTTTTGAGGATTTCATCTCATAAAGGAGTCAAAGTTATCAAGCCTCAAAATTATGTAGGTGTTATTAACATTGATAATAAAGTTCAGATTGAAATTTTGCCTAAGATCGATATTAATGATGAGAATGATAATGATAATAATAATGAATTACGAAAACTGTTTCTTAAAATGTTATCTAGTTTGAAAGAATTCAAGGGAAAGAGTTTTAAAAATGCCCGGCTAAATGATTCTAAGTTACCAATTTATGAAGTCTTTATTCAGATGTATTTGGATGAAGTTCAAGAACTGTTGAAAAAAGGATTAAAATCTGATTATCTTACGATTGAGGGGAATCTTACTTTTTTCAAAGGGAAATTTCTAATTAATCAGCATCTTAAACATAATATAGTTCGTAAAGATAGATTTTTTATGGCTTATGATGAATTTCATATCAATCGTCCTGAAAATCGTTTGATAAAAACAACGCTTCTAGAGTTAAATAAGATTTCATCAAATGGAAAAAATCAATTGTTAGCAAAACGTTTGTTGACTGAATTTGAAATGGTTAATCAGTCAACAAATATTGATAAGGACTTTTCTCTAGTGAAAAAAGATCGCAATGCTCAAGCTTATCAAAGCCTAATGACTTGGTCGCAAGTTTTCCTTAAGAATAAAAGTTTTTCAACTTTTAAAGGAACTGAAAATGTTAATGCTTTACTGTTTCCAATGGAGAAAATTTTTGAAGCATATGTTGCTAAACAGTTAAAAATTAAATTTCCAGAATGGAACGTAGAAACTCAAAAAGATGATAAATATTTGTTTGATAATCCAAAGACGTTTCGATTAAAGCCTGATATTTATATGTCAAAAGGGGGAGCAGCGATTGTTCTAGATACCAAATGGAAAAAGCTTATTCAAAATAGTAAAAATAGTAAAAAATATGGAATCAGTGAGTCAGATATGCATCAAATGTATGCTTATGCATATAAATATGATGTTGAAAACATTATTTTAATTTATCCTAAGCATAGCGAAATTTCTTTTAAAAATGATGGTAAAGACGATAAACATGATTATACAACTTATGTACAAAAACAAAACAATGATCATAATCTGAAGAGTATTGTTATTACCGTATTTCTGTATGATTTGGTTAAAGAAGAAAACGATATGAAACATGAAAACGACAACGTAAAAAGATTGAAAGAAATAATTAAGAAACTTTCTGATAAACAGCCTAAGAAAAAATAATTTAATCATAAGTATATTTTCAGAGAATTGTAACATATTTTCATGATAAAACGCATAATATGGCGGTTTTGAAATACCTGCGATTATGCGTTTTTTTGATATTGAAAACAATTGATTTAATTATTTCGACATATTAATTAATTGACGATCCATCTCCTTTTGCGACCGGAGGACAATTACTTTCTCTGGATAGGTTTCTTGAACCCATTGATAGCGTTCTTTAGCATTCTTTGTCCGCCCATCCCAGAGAATCCATCGGATAAATTCAAAGTCAAAGCGTTCAGGACAACCTGCAGCCATACTTTCTCTGACCTTGCCTCGGTATGTGAGATACCGTTTAAAGGCTCGAAAGAGACAAGTCCATGGTGAAAAATTGAGAAAGATGATTTGGTCAGCTTCCTGCATTCTTTCTTCATAGCAACACCAAGAGTAGTTGCCGTCGATGACCCAAGCTTCGTGCTTTGTGAGAAAGTTTTTCATCTCGCTCAGCATCCATTCGCGGTCACTGTCTTGCCAACCAGGTTGAAATTGGAGTGTGTCCATATGCAGTTTGGGGATAGAGTAGTAGTTTGATAACGTTTCAGCTAGAGTTGACTTGCCGGCTCCAGAATATCCTATGATTGCGATTTTCATTTTCTACCTTTTCTGATTAGAGGACAAAAAAACAGCCTCTATGGACTGTTTCTTATTTAGCAAGTTTAGCTGAAAGACGAGCTTTATCGCGGCTTGCTTTGTTTTTATGAATCAAACCTTTAGTTTCTGCTTTATCGATAGCTGAGCTAGCAGCACGGAAAAGTTCTTCAGATGGGTTTGCTTCGAAAGCTTTGATAGCAGTACGCATAGCTGATTTTTGAGCTGAGTTTTTTTCGTTTTGTTTAACGTTCAATTCAGCGCGTTTGATAGCTGATTTAATGTTTGCCAATGTTCTTACCTCCATATTTACTAACTATACCATTATATATGAAAACTTAGGTTTTGACAAGGGGAAATTATTTTTTTAGGTAAATTTCATCGATTTCGTGGTTTTTAGTCTTGTGGAGAATGACCTCGGCGCGATTCCTTGTTGGTTCGATATAGTTTTGTAGATTTATGAGATTAATACTGGTCCAAACCTGATGTGCAAAGGCTTCAACTTCTCCAATCGGCATTTGCGTAAAGCGGTGGTAGTAGCTGTTGGGATCATTTTGGGCAAAGCTGAGCAGTTTTAAGAAACGATCCAGATACCAACTTTCAATGTCCTCGACAGCAGCATCCACATAGATGGAGAAATCAAAGAAATCAGTGATGTAAAGGCGCTCATTTTGAGGATTTTGAAAGACATTGATGCCTTCAACAATAACAAAGTCCGCAGCTTTGACACGTTGTTTCTCTCCAGGAACGATGTCATACACTTCATGAGAATAGACAGGAATATCGACATCTTGCCCGTTCTTAAGGCGATCAAGGAAATTCAGCAAGGTTTCCATATCATAACTTTCAGGAAAACCTTTGCGATTTAAGATATCTTGCTCAATCAAGGTTTGATTGGGGTAGAGAAAACCGTCGGTTGTCACCAATTCTACAGTAGCATCTGGGAGAGTCCGTGATAGAAGAATCTGAAGTAAGCGACTAGTGGTTGATTTCCCCACAGCAACACTGCCAGAAACCCCAATGATAAAAGGCTGGGATTTGCTTTCACGTTGGAGGAAAATTCCTTTTGAAAATGCCAAATCATCCTTGGTGCGCTTGTAAATATGGATAAGATGGACTAGGGGAAGGTAGACGTCCGTTACGTCCTGTAGACTAATCTGGTCATTGAAACTCTTGATGGATTCTAACTCTTCCTCTGTCAAGGGAGGAGTTGTCTTTCGATGTAAAGATTGCCAAGTCTGGCGGCTGATTTTTTCAAAATGTAAAAATTCGTTGGTCATATTCTTTCCTCGTTTGATACCTTAGTATATCATATTTCTAATCTAAAGAGAGAATGAAATTCGATATTTCTCATTCTGATTCTTGAAAGTTGCTATAAGTTGCTCTAAAAGGTCAAAAATAGAGGAAATAATACAAAAATTCTTTAATTGTTATCATAACAGATTTAGTTTGTTTGTTGAATTTTAGCTTTGTAAACGGTTTTAAAAAACCTTAAAATATGCTAAAATAGACTTATGAGTAAAATGTATTATGCAGAAAATCCTGATGCAGCTCACGACATTCATGAGTTGAGAGTAGAGTTGTTGGGACAAAAAATGACCTTTTTGACGGATGCAGGTGTTTTTAGTAAGAAAATGGTTGATTTTGGAAGTCAACTCTTGCTCAAGTGCCTTGAGGTCAACCAAGGAGAAACGGTCCTTGATGTAGGCTGTGGTTATGGACCATTGGGTTTGTCGT
This sequence comes from uncultured Streptococcus sp., assembly GCA_963534275.1. Taxonomy (GTDB): domain Bacteria; phylum Bacillota; class Bacilli; order Lactobacillales; family Streptococcaceae; genus Streptococcus. The sequence continues at coordinate 2,825 of CAUSRF010000044.1, read as the reverse complement.
TAGCTAAGGCTTACGGAGTCCAAGCAACCATGGTCGATATCAATAATCGTGCCTTGGATTTGGCGCGACAAAATGCTGAAAGAAATAAAGTAGCAGCGACGATTTTCCAATCCAATATCTATGAACAAGTTGAAGGTAAATTTGACCATGTTATTTCCAATCCTCCCATTCGAGCAGGTAAACAAGTTGTTCATGAGATTATCGAAAAGAGCATGGATTTTCTGGAGGACGGTGGAGACTTAACAATCGTTATCCAGAAAAAGCAGGGTGCCCCTAGTGCCAAAAACAAGATGGAAGAAGTATTTGGCAATTGTGAGGTCGTTAAAAAAGATAAGGGATACTATATCCTTAGAAGTGTGAAAGAATGAGAGCAGTTGATTTAATCCAAAAAAAACGAGACGGTCAAGAATTGGCTTCAAATGAAATCAAGTGGTTGGTAGAAGGCTATGTGGCGGGAACTGTTCCAGACTATCAGATGTCTGCTTTTGCTATGGCTGTTTATTTTAAAGGAATGACGACACGTGAGATTTCCGATTTGACGATGAATATGGTCAAGACAGGCCAAGAGTTTGATTTATCAGCTATTAATGGGATTAAAGTTGACAAGCATTCTACTGGTGGTGTAGGTGACAAGGTGACTTTGATTTTAGCTCCTTTAGTAGCCAGTTTTGGTGTTCCGGTTGCAAAAATGAGTGGTCGTGGACTAGGACACACTGGCGGGACCTTAGATAAGTTAGAAGCGATCAAGGGCTACCAAGTGGAGCGGAGTCAAGAGGATTTTATCAAACAGGTTCAAGACATTGGTGTATCTGTCATTGGTCAATCAGATCAGCTGGTTAAAGCAGACAAACTTCTCTATGCCCTTCGTGATGTGACGGCGACAGTTGATACGATTCCTTTGATTGCTAGCTCTGTCATGAGTAAGAAAATCGCTGCTGGGGCAGATGCCATTTTGCTAGACGTAACTGTTGGTGAGGGTGCCTTTATGAAGACTGTTGAGGAGGCGCGCGAATTGGCTCAAACCATGGTGGATCTCGGTAAGGCCGTTGGTCGAAAGACGGTAGCAGTCATTACCGATATGAGCCAACCCTTGGGACGAGCGATTGGAAATCGTCTGGAAATCCTTGAAGCATTGGAAATTTTACAAGGTCAAGGCCGTCAGGATATTACCCACTTTATCTGTGAACTAGCTCAAATTATGCTTGGTTTAGCTGATATTGAGAAAACCGTTGAGGAAATCCGTAAACATCTCGAGAATGGGCAAGCACTGGCTAAGTTTGAAGAAATGGTAGCAGCACAAGGTGGTGATTTAGAAGATCTCTATCGCCCAGTTAACGTTGCCCATGTGGTAGATATTCCAGCTCAAGATTCAGGCGTCATTTCAGCCCTTCCAGCGATGGAATTTGGGCTCTATGCCATGAGATTAGGAGCTGGTCGAGCAGTCAAGTCTGATGATTTGGACTATGAAACAGGGATTGTTTTTGAAAAAAAAGTTGGAGACTCCGTCCAAAAAGGAGAAATTGTTGCAAAAGTTTATACAAATGGAAAAATTTCTTCTGAACTAGTTACAGAATTTCAAAAATATGTTAAAATGAATGATGGAGTGCAATGTTTACGAGAAATTATTGAAATTATCTCATAAAAACAGGGAGAATCCGAATATGAAATTGAATAAATATATCGATCATACGCTTTTGAAGCAAGATGCAAGCCAAGAACAAATTAATCGTTTGCTATCTGAAGCGCGTGAGTATGATTTCGCCAGTGTTTGTGTCAATCCCACATGGGTAAAACATGCAAAAACAGGGCTTAAAGGCTCAGATGTTAAGGTCTGTACTGTGGTTGGTTTCCCTTTGGGAGCAACAACTTCAGCTGTGAAGGCTTTTGAAACAAAAGAAGCTATCCAAAATGGTGCAGATGAGATTGATATGGTTATCAATGTCGGTGCCCTCAAATCTGGCAATCTTGATTTAGTTGAGTCAGACATCCGTGCCGTTGTAGAAGCAAGTGGCGACAAATTGGTTAAAGTCATTATTGAAGCTTGTTTGTTGACAGATCAAGAAAAGGTTGTGGCCTGCCAATTGTCTCAAAAAGCGGGAGCAGACTTTGTTAAAACATCTACTGGTTTCTCAACTGGAGGAGCAACTCTGCCAGATGTCAAATTAATGCGTCAAACAGTGGGACCTGATATGGGTGTTAAAGCTGCCGGTGGAGCTCGTTCTTACGCGGACGCTCTTGCCTTTGTGGAGGCAGGTGCTACTCGTATTGGAACATCCGCTGGTGTAGCAATCTTAAAAGGAGAATTGGCTGATGGCGACTACTGAGTTGATTGAACTAGCAATTGAAACCAGCAAGAATGCCTATGTACCCTATTCTCACTTTCCTATTGGAGCTGTTTTAGTAGCCAAGGATGGTAGTATTTATACAGGTGTGAACATCGAGAATGCTAGTTATCCTTTGACTAACTGTGGGGAGCGTACAGCTATTTTCAAAGCAGTTTCGGAGGGGCAACGGGAATTTTCAGAGTTGATTGTCTACGGACAAACTGAAAAACCCATCTCGCCATGTGGTGCTTGTCGCCAGGTCATGGTTGAGTTTTTTGAACAAGATCTAAAAGTGACTCTAGTCGCCAAAGATAAAACGACGGTCGAGATGACGGTCGGGGAGTTACTTCCATACTCATTTACAGACTTAAACTAGTCTGCTCCACTCTCTGAGTGGCACGGTCCTTGTGACCAAACAATCCATACTTGCAACATCGTTGCACATCTTATTTAGGAGGTTCAGTAATGAACAAGAAACAATGGCTAGGCCTTGGTCTAGTT
>CAUSRF010000043.1:0-9725 GCA_963534275.1 uncultured Streptococcus sp. | reverse complement strand
ACTTGAAGAGTTGACTATGCACAGTCCTGTGCAACCGCACGAACATCGTTGCTCATCGTATAACAAATTTAAACTTTGTTATACTTAGAGCTCATTTACTAAGTGGTTCGTCCCACGATGCTAGGCGAGTCTTCACAAAATACGGGGAAACCCAAAAAATCATAGGAGGTGCATAATGAGCACATACGCAATTATCAAAACTGGCGGAAAACAAGTTAAAGTTGAAGTTGGTCAAGCAATCTACGTTGAAAAATTGAACGTTGAAGCTGGTCAAGAAGTTACTTTTAACGAAGTTGTTCTTGTTGGTGGTGAAAACACTGTTGTCGGAACTCCACTTGTTGCTGGAGCTACTGTAGTTGGAACTGTTGAAAAACAAGGAAAACAAAAGAAAGTTGTTACTTACAAGTACAAACCTAAAAAAGGTAGCCACCGTAAACAAGGTCACCGTCAACCTTATACTAAAGTTGTCATCAACGCAATCAACGCTTAATTTTAAGGAGAACACATGATACAAGCAGTCTTTGAGAGAGCCGAAGATGGCGAGCTGAGGAGTGCGGAAATTACTGGACACGCCGAGACAGGCGAATACGGCTTTGATGTCGTGTGTGCATCGGTTTCTACGCTTGCCGTTAACTTTGTCAATTCCATTGAGAAATTTGCAGGCTATGAACCAATCCTAGAATTAAACGAAGATGAAGGTGGCTATCTGATGGTTGAAATTCCAAAAGATCTTCCTTCACACCAGAGAGAAATGACACAATTATTCTTTGAATCATTTTTCTTAGGTATGGCAAACTTATCGGAGAACTCTTCTGAGTTCGTCCAAACCAGAGTTATCACAGAAAACTAACACGGAGGAAAACATTATGTTAAAAATGACTCTTAACAACTTGCAACTTTTCGCCCACAAAAAAGGTGGAGGTTCTACATCAAACGGACGTGATTCACAAGCGAAACGTCTTGGAGCTAAAGCAGCCGATGGACAAACTGTAACAGGTGGATCAATCCTTTACCGTCAACGTGGTACACACATCTACCCAGGTGTAAACGTTGGTCGTGGTGGAGACGATACTTTGTTCGCTAAAGTTGAAGGCGTAGTACGCTTTGAACGTAAAGGTCGCGATAAAAAACAAGTTTCTGTTTACCCAATCGCTAAATAAAAAGGTCCAGTGAACCTTTTTATCCCGAGCCTTGAAATGTAAAGGCGAGGAAGCTAGAAGTAGCATTAAATAAGGCTTTCCGAGTTTCTCGGAGAGCCTTTTTGTTATATGTGTATTAATCCGTCTCACGCTGTAAGGTCTCAAACAAGTAAATTAATCACTATGCGGGTGTGATATTTGATAAGTTTATTAGAGATAGTGTTCAGTAATATCATGATTTCTTTGAGAGGCATATAAGGAATCAAAACCGTTAGTTACTCTCTAGAATGTTTGATACTTGAGTTAATTAGAAACTTTAAATTTTTTTATAAAAAGACTTGACATTTTTGGGGAAGGGTTGCATAATAGAGATAATAATATATAAAATGCGTTATTTGAAAGCGCTTACTCAATTTTAGGAGGAGAAAAGGAAAATGGATAAGAGATTTTTTGAAAAAAAATCTACCTATAGCATTCGGAAATATGCTGTAGGAGTGTGCTCTGTTGTGATAGGAACTATGTTATTCAGTTCCCAACCAGCTGCAGCTGCAGAAGTTACCCCTACAAGTCCTGTTTCGAGTGCTAGCTCGGCGACTGAGACTGATGAGACTGCTTCGGGGGCGGTAGAGAAGATTCAACCCTTAGATGAATTGCCAGCAGATTTAGCTGATAAACTAGCTAAAGCAGAGGCGGGGGGAAATGATACTCCAAGTATAGAAGGTCATGAACCAACTTCCGAAGCATCTGCAGAAGCGACTTCACCTAAACCAGCTCAACCTAAGGTGAGCAATGAACCAACTCATCCAGAATCAGCAACAACTGCACCAACAACAGAAGTGGAAAAGACCCCTGATATCAATCATTTATTAAATGTTCGTGTAAGCGCATCCAATCACGAACAAAACACTTCTTTTACTGCTGATAAGGCAGTCGATGGAGATAATACTAGTCGTTGGGCGACAGATAAGGATGTAGTCAATCCTCAGTTGACTATGACACTAGATAAAGTGACATCAGTCAAACGGATTGAGATTGATTGGGATCGTAGACAGAGGACAGGACAGCCGAACGATCCAAATATTCAAGGATGGAAACTATACTATGCTACAGCTGAAGCTATCAATGAAGAGGAAGCGACACGTAAGTGGAAATTGGCTTATGAAAAAGATGGTCAACCAGTTTTAGACGAAAGAGTCAATTTGGATGTTCCGATTGAAGCTAAATATCTCAAATTGGAAATCACTAAATATGCTGAAGGTAGTATGCGCTGGCGCAATGTCGGTATTCAGGAAATACGAGCTTATTCTAACATTCCAGAACCAGGTAAGGTGACAAGTCTTAACCAAGTAGAGTCGCTGACTTTGGCTCAAGATGGCCATTCACTTGTCCTACCTAAATTACCGGGTAAGGTTAGCTTAGTTGGTAGCAATAAAACAGGTGTGATTGACCTGAATAATAAAATCTACCAGCCTCTAACGGAGCAGACAGTTAAAGTTTCTTTGCAACAAGTGCATGAAGGTCAAACCATTACCAAGGAATTTGAAGTTAGAGTTCCTGGTCGCTATGTAGATGAGGGAGTTGGAGACAAACCAACAGTGGCTCCAACTGTTCAGCAATGGCATGGTGAGGAAGGACGTTCTTCTATTTTGGAAGATACCGTTCTATCTGTTGGAGATTCAGGATTTGACAAGGCAGCTAATTTCTATGCCAATGATTTGATTTCTCGAGGTTTAGAGCTTGCCAAGGGAGACAGTACTTCCGCGCATCGTATTGAGTTTAAAAAGGTAACGGACAAGGGCTATGGTGAAGAAGGCTATGGTATTACGATTCGTGATAATGTCTTTACCATTGAAGCGCAGACTAATAAAGGTGCCTTTTATGCTACTCGAACCTTACTTCAAATGGGGCAAGAAAATATCCAAAATGGTGAAATTCGAGACTTTCCAAGTTTCAGCCACCGTGGATTTATGCTAGATACTGGTCGTAAGTTTATTCCTTATGATACTCTTGTGGACATTATGCTAAACATGGCTTACTACAAGATGAATGACTTGCAGTTGCATTTGAATGATAACTATATTTTCCTCAAGGAGCACTTAGCAGGTAAAAATCTGACCAAGGAGCAGGAAATTGAGTATGTGCTCAATCATGCAGATACAGGTTTCCGTTTACAGACAGATATTGTCGGTGACAATGGTGTGCCTTTGACTTCTAAGCAACACTATACCAAAGATGAAATGCAAAGACTCATCGCTTTGGCTGATGAGCTAGGAATCAACTTGGTGCCAGAAATTGATACACCGGGGCATGCTTTATCATTTGTGAAGGTTCGTCCAGACTTGATGTATAAAGGACAGCTGAGTCCGAATAAGCACAATGTAGAGCGTGTTGCGATGCTTGATTTGGATAAGAATTATGATGAAACATTGCGCTTTGTCAAGTCTGTTTATGATAAATTGTTGGATGGAGAAAATGCCCCACTTCGAGGTGTTAAGACGATTCACATCGGAACAGATGAGTACTATGGCAACAATGAAAACTATCGTCGTTATGTCAATGATTTGATTACCTACATTAAAGGTAAGGGTTATACGCCACGAATTTGGGGTTCACTTAGCCGTAAGAGTGGTCAAACACCAGTTGATTTGAAGGATGTCGAAGTGGATATCTGGAGTCTAGGATGGCAACATCCCCAAGCGGCTTTGAAGGCTGGTGCTAAAATTATCAATATTACTGATGTTCCGACTTACAGTGTGCCAAATGGTAATAACCAGCAAGGAGCATATGGTGATTACTCTTCTTATGAGTATCAATATAATCGTTGGACACCAAATGATTTTACGACAGCAGGAAATGGTCCAAAATTAGCGGCTTCAAACCCTCATATCTTGGGTGGTGGACATGCTGTTTGGAATGATAATATTGATCTCCACGAAACAGGCATGACTTCTTATGATATTTTCAAGCGCTTCTTTGAAGCAACAAGAGTTACTGCTGAAAAGACATGGGGATCAAATCGAGCTGCTAACAACTTTGAAGGAAGAACCTTACCACACGCAGACTATGTTTATGCACCAGGTAGTAATCCAGAGTACAAGATTGATGATACTGAGACCTATGAAATCAATTCAAAGACAATCAAGCGTTACGATGCAGAAAACATCACACAAAGCGCTAAAGGTCTAGTCTTCAATAAAGAAAGTAAGATTGAAAATGCTATTGGGAACGTCGGTCCAAATCACGTCTTAAAAGTTGATGTGACGGTTACAGGTGACGGTGTGCAGGAGTTAGCTTCTAGTGAGGGGAACAAGCTCTATTTGTCTGATGAGTCAGGTAAAGTAGCCTATAAGTTTGAGCAACACCATATTCAGTTTGATAAGACATTGGAAAAAGGTAAACGCTATGAGCTAGTCTTTGTCACCAAACCTCAGTCAACTGAGCTCTATGTCAATGGTGAAAAGATCAATCGTATTGCCAACCCAGCTCACCCGAGATTGGCTCACACAAGTCTTGTCCTACCTCTTGAAAAAATCGGAGGTTTTAAAGGTACTTTGCACAATCTCAGCTTGTCTGATAAGCCATTTGTCAATCCACGTTTGATTGCACAGGATCAGATTGCCCGTGTGGAGGCAAGCAGTGAGCAACTACCAGGAAATGCGACAGAAGGAGCTGTTTCTAAAGCCTTTGATGGCAATCCTGCAACCTTCTGGCATTCACATTGGACGAAGAAGGATTCGTCTTATACGGTTACTATGACCTTGAAGCAAGCGACAGCTGTAAATGCTTTGACTTATCTTCCTCGTCCAGGTGGCGGAAATGGTCTTGTGACTAAATATGAAATCTATGCTAAAAAGGCTGATCAATTGGTTAAGGTAGCTGAAGGTACTTGGGATAATAATGCAGCTGAAAAGATTGCAAACTTTGAAGCTGTCGAAACGGATACAATCCAGTTGAAGATTCTACAGGGAGTAGAAGGATATGCTAGTGCAGCTGAAATCAATCTTTTGAAACCAATAGCTACATCAGATGAGCCTGCTACACCACCAGCACCAAAACCAGATCCAAAACCCGAAACTCCAGCTCCGAAAGATGACGGAACTGTTGAACTGGAAGATACCTTTATCGCTAAAAAACCAGCAGATCCAAGTGTAGTAGAAGCAGCTTTGAGAAGCCAAGAATACCTTAAGAAACAGTATAAGATTTTCCCAACTCCTCATAAGGTTACTTATGGCGATGGCTTGGTACGTCTAGATAAGAAAGTTCATTTGGTAATTGGTGAGCAAGTTGATATTTATACTCGTAATCGACTCAAGTCTATTTTGCAAAATAGCAATATCTCCTATACTACTGGTAAGACAGCCGAAGCTGGAGCAACTAATATCTATCTGGGAGTTCACCAGACTGGCTCAAAAGCGGAAGAAGCTCAGAAAACAGAGTCTGTCAACCAAGGACTATTTGATAAGATTGATGCTTATTCATTAGTGGTTAAAGGTCAGCAAATTTCCATTGTCGGAAAAGATACAGATGCTGTCTTCTATGGACTAACAACACTCAAACATATGCTAAATGATAGCTCTGCTCCAGTTCTGCGTGAGGTCAATGTTGAAGACTATGCTGATGTGAAGAATCGTGGTTTTATCGAAGGCTATTATGGTAACCCATGGTCCAACGAAGATCGTGCGGCCTTGATGCGCTACGGTGGTGATTTGAAACTGACCCAGTATTTCTTTGCACCAAAAGATGACCCATATCACAACAGCAAGTGGAGAGAACTTTATCCAAAAGAAAAACTAGAAGAAATCCGTCAGCTCGCTAAGGTGGGGAACGAAAACAAGACTCGTTATGTTTGGACCATTCATCCATTTATGAATAGTCGAATTCGCTTCCAAAACGAGACGGTTTACCAAGAAGACTTGAATGCAATCAAGGCTAAATTTACCCAGTTACTGGACGTCGGCGTTCGTGAGTTTGGTATCCTTGCAGATGATGCAGCTCAGCCTTATGGTGGTTATGAAAGTTATAACCGCTTGATGAAAGATATGACCGATTGGTTGACTGAAAAACAAGCGACTTATCCGGGCTTGAAGAAAGAGATGATCTTTGTTCCAAGTCAGTATTGGGGCAATGGTCGGGAAGACGAACTGCGTTCCCTAAACCGTAATCTTCCGAAAAGTAGCATTATGACTCTGACAGGAGGAAAGATTTGGGGTGAAGTTTCTGAAAACTTCTTGACTCAACTTAAGCAAAATATAGAGGCATCTGGTCAACCATATCGTCCTGTTCAACTTTGGATCAACTGGCCGTGTACAGATAATTCTAAACAACACCTTATCTTGGGTGGTGGTGAGAAATTCCTACACCCTGGTGTGGATCCAAGCCTAATCGGTGGGGTCATGCTCAATCCGATGCAGCAATCAGAACCATCTAAAATTGCTCTCTTCTCAGCTGCAGAGTACAGCTGGAATATCTGGAAGAATGAGGCAGAAGCCAAAGCTGTTAATGATATAGCTTTCAACTTTGCAGAAACAGGTCGTTTTACAGAGACCAAAGAATCTGCAGCTTTCCGTGAGCTAGGTAAGCACATGATTAACCAACATATGGATAATCGTGTTGTGAAGCTAGAAGAGTCTGTAGAGCTAGCTCCGAAATTGACAAACTTCATGAACAAGCTGAAAGCAGGTCAAGATGTCTCAGCTGAGCGCAAAGAGTTGAAGGCAGAATTTGCTAAGCTAAAAGCTGCTGCTGAGACCTATAAAGCATCAGGAAATGAACAGATGCGTGAGCAGATTAAGTACTGGCTTGACAATACCATTGACCAGATGAATGCCCTGGATGCTCTCTTGACAGCTACTGAATTTATTGGTAGCAAAAATGCTGACGGCCTTTGGAATAATTACTACAAGGGCTTGAAAGATTATGAGCAATCTAAGAAACATTCCTTCTGGTATGTTGACCATTACGAAAATGCTGAGCTAGGTGTACAGCATATCCGTCCATTTATCCTTAACCTTAAAGAATATCTGGCCAAGGAGATCGAAAAAGAACTGAACCCAGATAAAGTTGTAACGACCTTCATTACTAATCGTACAGGTGGTGAAGGAGATTTGACTCAGGTCTTGGACGGAGACTTGTCAACTCAAGTTATCTTTAAAAATCCAACCAGAATTAGCACTGGTGATTATGTTGGTCTGCAGTTTAACAAGCCTGTTTCTATCAAGAAGTTGAGCTTTGCTATGGGAGCTGTCAGCAATCTGAAAGACACCTTTAACAAGGCCAAGATTGAATACCTAAATGAAGCGGGTGAGTGGACTGCCCTTCCTCAAGGTAACTATGTCGGCAATGAGTCTGAGATTACCTTAGATAATCTTGACATCAAGGCCAAAGGTATTCGAATGGTTGCAACAGAAGATCGAGACAATACTTGGTTTGCAGTCCGTGAAATCGCAGTTAACCGTCCTCTTGAAAATGCCAAGAAGAAAGCTGGAAGCATTAGCATCAGTTCAAATCTGGTCTATAAACTCAATACAACGGCTGCCAAGATGACTGACAATAGTGATAGCACAGAAGCAATGTTGGCAAGTTCTTCAACAGCAAATGGAGAAAGAGATACAACCCCAGTAGATGCTTGGGTACAGTTGGATCTTGGTTCTCAACAAACAGTCAAGAAGATTCGTTTGGTACAAGGTGTGACAGATAAGCTAGCAGCTGGTGTCATCGAAGTCTCTACTGACGGACAAAACTGGACAACGGTAGCCAACTTAACAGGTGAGCAAAGCAAAGAAGTTGAAACCAATCAGAATATCCGTTATGTACGCGTTAGAAATACGCAAAAGACTAATTTCTGGTGGCGAATTGGCAACCTATCTGTCGAGTCAGAGACTGGAACAGACCAATACACAGACACTAATGTTGAACAACTAAAGGCTACTCAAGTCCATGAAAAATTGGGCCGCTACGAGATGGATATTCCAGCTGGAACAACTTTAGATGCGGGTCAATATCTTGGAATGAAACTAGAACGCCTTCATGAAATTGAGGATTTGAAACTGGGTGAGAATGCTAATCAAGCACTCCAGCTCCGCTATTCTCCAAATGGAGTGGAGTGGTATAGTGCCTCTGAGTTACAAGATCACCAGCTCGTCCGCTATGTACGTCTTGAAAACAAGACAGGTCAGAAACAGGCAATCGGAACGACTTCCTTGCTCTTGACTACTAAGGAAATTCAACCAATATCAATTGAGTCTACCAGCATGGGTATCGATCCTAACTATGGTAGCGGAGATGTTCGTAAAGCGAAAAACCTAGACCAGCTCTTTGATGGTGATTTAAACAATTATGTTGAATTTTCTGATTATCCACAAACCGATGGTCATATGACTCTCAATCTTGGAGCAACCCGTCAAATTAAGAAGATTCGTGCCTACATTAAAGATGGTACACAGAACTATCTTCGTGATGGAAAGATTCAAGTTAGCGCAGATGGCAAGACCTGGAAAGATGTAGTTTCAGTAGGAGATGGTCAGGAAAATCCAGCACGTGATGACTCCTTAACTGATGGCTGGACACATGATTCACAGCGACCTGGAAATCGCTATATTGAGGGAGAATTGCCAGAAGCAACTGCAGCGAAATATCTCCGAGTGCTCTACACAGCTCCTTATCGTCATCGCTTTGTTGGATTTACAGAGTTAGTTATCAATGATGGAGAATACACTAAGTCAGTCAATAATCCAACTGTGGAAGGTGCGGGTACAGAGAGCAAGTCATCTGAAAAGAATAATATAGCAGATGGCAATATTCTCAGCAGTTACAAGGCGACCCAAGACAGCGGTGAGTTGATTTACCATCTATCTGAAAAGACAGAATCAAATCATGTTCGCCTGATTTCAGATATTCCAGCAGGAAGCTCAGCGCACGTTTGGGCAAGAACCATTTCCAAAGATGGGCAAACAGCTTGGCAAGACTTGGGTGCGGTTACCACAAGCTTCCAAACCTTCCAGCTCGCTAACAGCGCCCACTTATTAGATGTTAAATTGAAGTGGGAAGGTGGTCGCCCTGAGTTTTATGAGGTTTCTACCTATCATGCTGAGATAGCTGAGACACCTAATCCAGATACACCAATACCACCAGTTCACAAGACGACACCAGATGAAGGCGTTCAAGCACCTGTAGTTGAACAGCCACGCTTGGATGTGATAACTGAAGAGGTTGGCTTCAAGACCATCGAACGCGAAAATCCGCAATTGCCTAAGGGCACCCGAAAAGTTGTCCAAGAAGGCAAGGTTGGTGAGAAGACCACGCTTGTTGAAGTGACGATTGAGAATGGCAAGGAAAGCGGTCGAGTGACTCGAGATAGCTTCGTTTCCAAAGTTCCAGTGGATCAGATCGTGGAAATCGGTAAACCAGTCACGCAAGTGACACCAGATGAAGGCGTTCCAGCTCCTGTAGTTGAACAGCCACGCTTGGATGTGGTAACTGAAGAAGTTGGCTTCAAGACCATCGAGCGTGAGAATCCACAATTGCCTAAGGGTACTCGAAAAGTTGTCCAAGAAGGCAAGGTTGGTGAGAAGACCACGCTTGTTGAAG
>CAUSRF010000042.1:0-9745 GCA_963534275.1 uncultured Streptococcus sp. | reverse complement strand
TGGAGACAGTCGATAAGATTGCAGGGAGCCTTCCAAAAGACTTGCAATTCATGGTTTTTTCAGCGACCATTCCACAGAAGTTACAACCGTTTTTGAAAAAATATTTGTCAAATCCTGTTATGGAAAAAATCAAAACAAAAACAGTCATTTCAGATACCATTGATAACTGGTTGATTTCGACCAAGGGCCGTGACAAGAATGCTCAAATTTACCAGCTGACTCAGTTGATGCAACCGTATTTGGCAATGATCTTTGTTAACACAAAAACGCGTGCTGATGAGTTACATGCATACTTGACTGCTCAAGGATTGAAGGTGGCTAAGATTCATGGAGATATTGCCCCTCGCGAGCGCAAGCGGATCATGAATCAGGTGAAAAATCTTGATTTTGAGTACATTGTTGCAACGGACTTGGCAGCGCGTGGAATTGATATTGAAGGTGTCAGTCATGTCATCAATGACGCCATTCCTCAAGACTTGTCCTTCTTTGTTCACCGTGTGGGACGTACTGGACGCAATGGTCTTCCTGGTACAGCTATTACCCTTTACCAGCCAAGTGATGACTCGGATATCCGTGAATTGGAGAAATTAGGGATTAAGTTTACCCCTAAGATGGTCAAAGACGGAGAGTTTCAAGATACCTATGACCGTGATCGTCGTGCCAATCGTGAAAAGAAGCAGGACAAGCTTGATATTGAAATGATTGGCTTGGTTAAAAAGAAAAAGAAAAAAGTCAAACCAGGCTATAAGAAGAAGATTCAATGGGCGGTGGATGAAAAACGTCGCAAAACCAAGCGTGCTGAAAATCGTGCTCGTGGCCGTGTCGAGCGTAAAGCCAAACGCCAAACATTTTAAAAACTCAGTAGAATCACCTGATTCTACTGAGTTTTTATTCCTTAATTTATTCAAAAAATCTAATAATTATATCTTTGAAATAATTTGATAAATGAAACAGTAATAGTGTTAGAACTTATTTTGGGTTCGATATAATATCCAGAATGTAAGGGAAAAAATTGAAAACTATACAAATTTGTGTTATCATACTATAAAACAATCGGATTATATAATTTGATCCATGAAAAGAAAAGGGGACTTCTATGGATAAAACATTTATGAAACAACAACGTTTTTCATTTCGTAAAATGAAAGTTGGGTTGGCTTCTGTAGCAATTTTGTTTGCTTTTGCTCAGGTCGGACAAGTGTCTGCAGATGAAGCAACAAAAACAGCGTCTACTTCAACTGAAACAGTAAAGAAAACCGAAGCAAGTAAGTCAGCAGTCGAAGCTGCTGTAGCAGAAATTAAAGCTGATGAGGCGAAACCCGTCGTTAACCAATCAGATGCAAAACCTGGAGACCTTGTTGATGTTTCTAAGAAGGTTTCACCTATTGACGTGAAAGAACGCCAAGAAGGTGATCAAAAGATTCATGAAGAAACTGCAACAGTCGAAGTTACAAAGACAGAAGTGGCTCCTGTAAAAAGCGAAGAACTTCCTGCTCCAAAGACTGAAACAACTGAGAGTACAGTGAGCGGGAAAGATGAAGATGGAAATTCTTATACCCAGTACGAACGAGTTGACAAGACAACAACTGTTGAAATTACTAAAACAGCTCCAACTGTAACAAAAGCGGGAGCAGCTGATATTGTTTTCGTTATTGACCGTTCAGGATCTATGTCTTCAACTATTGACACTGTCCGTAACAATATCAATGAGTTTGCAAGAAATCTTGCTAAAGATGGAGTAGCAGCACGTTTTGGATTAGCTACCTTTAGTGATGAAGTATATGGACGTAAAAGTGGAGAAGCAGATGAGGGTACAATTTTAACAAAATTTAATGGATCTTATTTTACCTCTGACCCAGCTGAGCTTGAAAAAGCCTTAGCAGGCATTAAGATTGCACATGGTGGAGACTTCCCTGAAACACCTACACCTGCTCTTACACAAATTGTTTCAACCTACGACTGGTCTAAGTCACCTAAAAATAAAAAGTTTGTCGTATTGTTGACAGATGCTCCAATGAAGGAGGATCCTTCAATTCCAACGATTGCGAATACTCTTGCGTCTTTGAAAGCCGCAAAAATCGAAAGAATTGTTGCAACTTCGAAGGTGATTGGTATTGGCTATAAAGATTTTGTATCTGAAGGTCGATTAATGGATATTGATCATAACTTAGCTGATTCTTTAACTAAGGATGCAACTACATGGATTGTAGAAACTGTGACTGAAGGACACAATTATAAGGTAACGAAAGATAATTATCGTTTTTACTTAGAACGTCGTACAACATTACCAGTTGTTCAGACAGAGAATCCGATTCAAACGACCTCTCTTCCAGTAGCTACAGCTCATAAACAAGAATCAGCTAAACTCCCTGATACAGGAAGTAATGATACAGCGAACTATGGTATTGCTGGACTTGGCCTCCTAATAGCTGGACTCGGCTTAACTGTAAGCAATAGAAAGTCAAAGGAACAGTAACCTAAAACTGGCAGATTGTTTGTAAAAATATCATGAGAAAATAAAAGCAGATAATAAAAAGTAGGTAGTATGTATACCTATGCATAGAAGCATAGGTATACATTTCGTATTGTAGAATACAAGCCGAATTTTTATGACGAAAAAAGAGCCGTAAGGTTCTTTTTTCGACTTAGAGAAAATACTGCAAAAAAAAGTAAAAAGTGGTATAATGATAAGGTTATATAGTCCCGATAAGATGGTAGAAATGTCTATCAGTACTTTGTAACTCGCAAAGAATGACGGCTCCAAAGTCGCTCGTCATTCTACGGTTGCCGCTATAATGCGGTCACCCTATGCGCCTTACTAGCTTCAGAAATAAAAAAACATCGTTTTTATTTCTTTCGCGTCGTAACTCTTAGACAATAGAAATTTCTATCAGTACTTTGTAACTCTATAACAATATTTTTTAAGGGGGGACATTTTTATGTCAGAACGTAAATTATTCACGTCTGAATCTGTATCTGAGGGGCATCCAGATAAGATTGCAGACCAAATTTCAGATGCGATTTTAGATGCTATTTTAGCGAAAGATCCAGAGGCGCACGTTGCTGCTGAGACAGCTGTATATACAGGTTCTGTCCACGTTTTTGGTGAAATTTCTACAAATGCCTATGTGGATATTAACCGTGTAGTTCGTGATACCATTGCAGAGATTGGCTATACCAATACCGAGTATGGATTTTCTGCGGAGACGGTGGGAGTCCATCCGTCTTTAGTGGAACAATCTCCAGATATTGCTCAAGGTGTTAACGAAGCCTTGGAAGTTCGTGGAAATGCAGATCAAGACCCATTGGACTTGATTGGAGCTGGCGACCAAGGTCTTATGTTTGGATTTGCTGTGGATGAGACTGAGGAACTCATGCCATTGCCAATCTCACTTAGCCACAAACTGGTTCGTCGTTTGGCAGAACTTCGCAAGTCTGGTGAAATCAGCTATCTTCGCCCAGATGCCAAATCCCAAGTGACTGTTGAATACGATGAGAATGACCGTCCAGTGCGCGTGGATACAGTCGTTATTTCTACTCAGCATGATCCAGAAGTCAGCAACGAACAAATTCACAATGATGTGATTAACAAGGTTATCAAAGAGGTCATTCCAGCCTCTTACTTGGATGAGCAAACAAAATTCTTCATCAATCCAACTGGTCGCTTTGTAATCGGTGGACCTCAAGGGGACTCAGGTTTGACTGGCCGTAAGATTATCGTGGATACTTATGGTGGCTACTCTCGTCACGGTGGTGGTGCCTTCTCTGGTAAGGATGCGACTAAGGTGGACCGTTCAGCCTCATATGCGGCTCGTTATATTGCCAAAAATATTGTTGCAGCGGGTCTGGCTAAGAAGGCAGAAGTTCAATTGGCCTACGCTATCGGTGTTGCGCAACCTGTTTCTGTTCGTATCGATACCTTCGGTACAGGAACAGTAGCTGAAAGCAAACTTGAAAAAGCGGCTCGTCAAATCTTTGATCTTCGCCCTGCAGGAATTATTCAAATGCTGGACCTCAAACGCCCAATTTATCGTCAAACAGCGGCTTATGGACATATGGGACGTACAGATATTGACCTTCCATGGGAACGTTTGGACAAGGTAGAGGCCTTGAAAGAAGCTGTGAAATAAAAAATTTCCAATGTACTGACTCTCAAAAGTTAGACAACTAATTTAAGTAAAGGATTTAGTTCTGTATTGTACAGGGCCAAGTCCTTTTAGTTTGACTTTAAGTGGATAAGGAATTTAGTTGGAGTTGGCTTTCTCAAGGTTTGCTAATGATTAAATATCTTTGAGTTGAAAGTAAAACAACATTTTTTGAAAGTTTTTTTAAATGGACTCTTTATTTCCCTAATTTATGATTTTAGAATCTATTGTCATAACAGATAACTTCTAAAAGAATGTATTCTTGTGTCGAACTTCTGGGAAATTATAGATGAAATCTTATGTTTTTATTAGCTCTATATACCCGATTTGAGTGTAGTTGGATTTTATGATGGATATTCTTTTTCCTTTGTGGAATACTTCTGAAATATGGTATAATGAACAGATAGAGAAGTTGGGGGTAAAAGATGAATATTCAACAATTACGCTATGTTGTGGCTATTGCCAATAGTGGTACTTTCCGTGAAGCTGCTGAAAAGATGTATGTTAGCCAGCCGAGTCTGTCTATTTCTGTCCGCGATTTGGAAAAAGAGCTAGGCTTTAAAATTTTCCGTCGGACGAGTTCAGGAACGTTTTTGACACGTCGCGGTATGGAATTTTACGAGAAAGCGCAAGAATTGGTCAAAGGATTTGATGTTTTTCAAAATCAATATGCCAATCCTGAGGAAGAAAAAGATGAATTTTCCATTGCCAGTCAGCACTATGACTTCTTGCCACCAACTATTACGGCTTTTTCAGAGCGCTATCCTGACTACAAAAACTTCCGTATTTTTGAGTCTACTACAGTTCAAATCTTAGACGAAGTAGCTCAGGGGCACAGTGAGATTGGGATTATCTACCTCAACAACCAAAACCAAAAGGGTATCATGCAACGGGTTGAAAAGTTGGGCTTGGAAGTTATTGAACTAATTCCTTTCCAGACTCACATCTATCTGCGTGAAGGACATCCTTTAGCAAAGAAAGAGGAATTGGTCATGGAGGATTTAGCGGATTTGCCAACAGTTCGCTTTACTCAGGAAAAGGACGAGTACCTTTATTATTCAGAGAACTTTGTCGATACAAGCGCGAGCTCACAGATGTTCAATGTGACGGACCGTGCTACCTTAAACGGTATTTTAGAGCGGACAGATGCCTATGCGACTGGGTCTGGATTTTTAGATAGTGATAGTGTCAATGGCATTACAGTTATTCGTCTCAGGGGTAATCTAGACAACCGCATGGTCTATGTCAAACGGGAAGAAGTTGAGCTTAGTCAAGCTGGGACACTCTTCGTTGAGGTTATGCAAGAATATTTTGATCAGAAGAGGAAATCATGAAAAAAAGAGGAATAGTGGCAGTGATTGTACTGCTTTTGATTGGGCTGGATCAGTTGGTCAAGAATTATGTTGTCCAGCAGATTCCACTAGGTGAAGTTCGTTCGTGGATCCCCAATCTCGTTAGCTTGACCTATCTGCAAAATCGTGGGGCGGCTTTTTCCATGTTGCAAGACCAGCAGTGGTTATTTGCTGTCATTACACTGGTCGTCATGGTCGGTGCCATTTGGTATCTACATAAGCACATGGAGGACTCTCTCTGGCAGGTCTTTGGACTGACTCTGATTATCGCGGGAGGTCTAGGAAACTTTATCGACAGAATGAGTCAAGGTTTTGTGGTGGATATGTTTCACCTAGACTTTATCAACTTTGCGATTTTTAATGTGGCTGATAGCTATCTGACAGTTGGTGTCATCGTTTTATTAATTGCAATGCTTAAAGAGGAAGTAAATGGAAATAAAAATTGAAACGGGTGGGCAACGTCTTGATAAGACTCTGTCGGACTTGACAGAATTATCACGTAGTCTCGCTAATGAACAAATCAAAGCAGGACAAGTTTTAGTCAACGGCCAAGTCAAGAAAGCTAAATACACTGTCCAAGAGGGGGATGTCGTCACTTATCATGTGCCAGAACCAGAGGTTTTGGAGTATGTTGCCGAGAACCTTCCTCTGGAAATTATCTACCAAGATGAGGACGTAGCTGTTGTCAACAAGCCTCAGGGTATGGTGGTTCATCCCAGCGCCGGTCATACCAGTGGCACCTTGGTCAATGCCCTCATGTACCATATCAAGGACTTGTCAGGTATCAATGGGGTTCTCCGCCCAGGAATCGTCCACCGCATTGACAAGGATACGTCAGGTCTTCTCATGATTGCTAAGAATGATGAGGCCCACTTAGCACTTGCCCAAGAACTCAAGGATAAAAAGTCTCTCCGCAAATATTGGGCGATTGTTCATGGCAATCTTCCCAATGATCGTGGTGTGATTGAAGCGCCGATTGGTCGGAGTGAAAAAGACCGTAAGAAACAGGCTGTGACTGCTAAAGGGAAGCCGGCAGTGACGCGTTTTCACGTCTTGGAACGTTTTGGTGATTATAGCTTAGTGGAGTTGCAACTAGAGACAGGACGTACCCACCAAATCCGTGTCCATATGGCTTATATTGGCCATCCAGTCGCTGGTGATGAGGTCTATGGTCCTCGTAAGACACTTAAGGGACATGGGCAATTTCTTCATGCTAAAACTCTAGGATTTACCCATCCGAGAACAGGTGAAACCTTGGAGTTCACATCAGATATTCCAGATATTTTTAAAGAAACGCTGGAAAGATTGCGTCAAACTGAGAATAGATAAAAGAGTTGAGATGCCTTGTCTCAACCTTTTTCATTTCAAGTCTTTTCTATTTTAAAACATTCATGTTATAATGGATAAATATGAAGAACCGGAGTGAGAATATGAAGTACAAACGAATCGTTTTTAAGGTGGGGACTTCGTCCTTGACAAATGAAGACGGAAGTTTATCAAGAAGTAAAGTAAAGGTAATTACCCAACAATTAGCTATGCTGCATGAGGCTGGGCATGAGTTGATTTTGGTTTCATCTGGGGCAGTAGCTGCTGGCTTTGGTGCTTTGGGTTTTAAAAAACGTCCGACCAAAATTGCAGATAAGCAGGCTTCGGCTGCAGTAGGACAAGGTTTGCTCCTAGAAGAATACACAACCAACCTCCTCATGCGCCAAATCGTCTCTGCGCAAATCTTGCTAACACAGGATGATTTTGTAGATAAACGTCGCTATAAGAACGCCCACCAAGCCTTGTCTGTATTGCTTCATCGCGGTGCCATTCCTATCATCAATGAGAATGACAGTGTCGTCATTGATGAGCTCAAGGTTGGGGACAATGATACTCTGAGTGCTCAGGTAGCGGCTATGGTGCAGGCAGATCTCTTGGTTCTCTTGACGGATGTAGACGGTCTCTATACTGGAAATCCTAACTCAGATCCAAGAGCTAAACGTCTTGAGAAAATCGAGACCATCAATCGTGAGATTATTGATATGGCTGGTGGAGCAGGTTCGTCTAATGGTACAGGTGGGATGTTGACTAAGATCAAGGCGGCTACGATTGCGACGGAGTCGGGTGTGCCAGTCTATATCTGCTCGTACATGAAATCAGATGCCTTGATTGAGGCAGCGGAGGAGACCAAGGATGGTTCCTTCTTTGTTGCGCAAGAGAAGGGACTTCGTACCCAGAAACAATGGCTGGCCTTCTATGCTCAAAGCCAGGGAACGATTTGGGTAGATGGTGGAGCTGCAGAGGCACTTTCAAAAAACGGGAAAAGTCTCCTTTTATCGGGTGTGGTAGAAGTGGAAGGGAACTTCTCTTACCATGATATTGTCACAGTAGCAGATAAAGAAACAGGTCAATCTCTTGGAAAGGGACGTGTCCAATTTGGCATCTCAGCCCTAGAAGATATGCTCCGTTCTCAAAAAGTCAAGGGAGTCTTGATTCACCGTGATGACTGGATTTCCATCACTCCTGAAATCCAGCTACTCTTTACAGAATTTTAGAGGTGAGCGATGGTAAGGATACAAGAACAATTTGAACAAGTACAGGCTGTTAAAAAGTCGATCAACACAGCCAGTGAAGCAGTGAAAAACCAAGCCTTGCTAGCCATGGCTGATCATTTATTGGCTGCTACTGAGGAGATTTTAGAGGCCAATGCCCTGGATATGGCAGCAGCCAAGGGGAAAATCTCAGATGTCATGCTGGATCGTCTTTATTTGGATGCAGAGCGAATCCAAGCCATGGCAAGAGGGATTCGTGAAGTGGTTGCTTTACCAGATCCTATTGGTGAAGTCCTAGAAACCAATCATCTTGATAATGGCTTGCTTATTACCAAGAAACGTGTGGCTATGGGTGTTATCGGTATTATCTATGAAAGCCGTCCAAATGTGACGTCTGACGCGGCTGCTTTGGCTCTCAAGAGTGGAAATGCGGTTGTTCTTCGTAGTGGTAAGGATGCCTATCAAACTGCTCATGCCATTGTCACAGCCTTGAAGAAGGGCTTGGAGACGACTACCATTCATCCTGATGTGATTCAACTAGTGGAAGATACCAGTCGAGAAAGTAGCTATGCCATGATGAAGGCCAAGGGTTATCTAGACCTTCTCATTCCTCGTGGAGGAGCTGGTTTGATCAATGCCGTGGTTGAAAATGCTATCGTGCCTGTTATTGAGACAGGAACTGGGATTGTCCATGTCTATGTAGATAAGGATGCAGACGAAGACAAGGCTCTAGCCATCATCAACAATGCTAAAACCAGTCGTCCTTCTGTCTGCAATGCTATGGAGGTTCTGCTGGTTCATGAAGACAAGGCAGCAAGCTTCCTTCCTCGTTTGGAGCAAGTTCTGGTTACAAGTCGGAAAGAAGCTGGGCTGGAACCTATTCAATTCCGCTTGGATAGCAAAGCAAGTCAGTTTGTTTCAGGTCGATTAGCTGAGGCCCAAGACTTTGACACTGAGTTTTTAGACTATGTTCTAGCGGTTAAGGTTGTGAGTAGCTTAGAAGAAGCGGTTGCGCATATTGAAGCTCACAGTACCCATCATTCGGATGCCATTGTGACAGAAAATGCTGAAGCTGCGGCTTACTTTACAAATCAAGTAGACTCTGCAGCGGTTTATGTCAATGCTTCAACGCGTTTCACTGATGGAGGCCAGTTTGGTCTTGGATGTGAGATGGGGATTTCGACTCAGAAACTGCATGCGCGTGGGCCAATGGGCTTGAGGGAATTAACCAGCTACAAGTATGTGGTTACTGGTGACGGACAGATAAGGGAGTAAGAGATGAAGATTGGATTTATCGGTTTGGGAAATATGGGTGCTAGCTTGGCCAAGGCTGTCTTGCAGGCCAAGACGGGTCAACAGATTCTCCTTGCCAATCGCAGTCAAGCGAAAGTAGCTGCTTTCATTGCCAACTTCGGTGGTCAGGCTTCCAGCAATGAAGAAATTTTTGCAGAAGCAGATGTGATTTTTCTAGGAGTAAAGCCAGCCCAGTTTTCTGAACTGCTTGCTCAATACCAAACCATTCTTGAAAAACGAGAAAGTCTTCTTTTGATTTCCATGGCGGCTGGATTGACCTTAGAAAAACTGGCTAGTCTTCTTCCGAGTCACCATCGAATCATTCGCATCATGCCCAATACTCCAGTGGCTATCGGCAAAGGGGTGATTAGTTATGCCATGTCCTCAAACTGTCGTGCTGAGGACAGTGAACTCTTTT
>CAUSRF010000041.1:0-9753 GCA_963534275.1 uncultured Streptococcus sp. | reverse complement strand
TTTGTGCGTCGTCTTGTGAAGCTGATTTACCAGTACCGATAGCCCAGATTGGCTCATAAGCAATAACGGATGCAGCAACTTGTTCAGCTGTCAAGCCAGCCAAAGCAGCAGATACTTGAGCGCCTACGAATTCAGCTGCTTTGCCAGCTTCGTAAGTTTCAAGGCTTTCACCACAACAGATGATTGGAAGCATACCATTTGCAAAGATCGCTTTTGCTTTTTTGTTGATGTCTTCGTCAGTTTCATGGAAGTAGTCACGGCGTTCTGAGTGCCCGATCACAACATAGTCAGTACCGATTTCTTTCAAAACTTGTGGGCTTGTTTCACCAGTGAAAGCACCTGCATTTTCAAAGTAGCAGTTTTGAGCAGCAACTTTAAGGTTTGAACCTTTAGCAGCAGCAAGAACAGTTGTCAAATCAAGAGCTGGAGCTGCGATACCAGCTTCAACAAGATCTGATGAAGGAAGTTTTGAGGCAACGGCTTCAACGAATGCTTTTGCTTCTTCTGGATTTTTGTTCATTTTCCAGTTACCAGCGATAAATGGTTTACGTGACATTTCACATACCTCTTTTTTCATTTTATTTTCTATTATTTTATCATATTTATAAGGAGCTTGCAAACCTTACTCTAATTTTCAAGACTTTTCAAGCGACTAATCTTGCCACAAATTCATGGCATCGAGGAAATCAGCCGAAGCTTGAACTTGTTTAGGATTGTTTGCTTCTCTCTCTGCTCGTTTGGCCTCTACCTGGGCAACAGACTGGATACCTTCATGGCGCCAGTTACGGAGGATGGCTTGAATATATTTCCAATTTGGCTTGCCATTTAGAACGGCCTCTCGAAGAGCTTCTTTGATCAAATCCGCCTTGATTCCGTCTTCTTTGATTGTCTTAGAAAGATCTTCGATTTCAAACGGCGTTAGCAAGCGTCCTAATTCCTGTTGAAACGTCTCAACCAGATCCTTCAATTGATTTTGCGGGTTTGGGGTAGTTGCAGCTGGAGTTTGGCTGTCCAACAAACTATCCAAGCGTTCAAAAGCTAAACTAGCATCAAAAATAAGCTCAATCTCCCCATTTAGTTCAATCGTTCGATATTGTAGCAAACCATTTTCAGTCAAATTTGAAATGGATTGGTTGACATCTGCAAGTTCTTTTCCAATAATTTCTGCGATTTGACTTGGCGACAGCTCATCCAAAGCAGATGTATTTTGTAGATAGAAAAATTGCCAGACGAGAAAATCATCACTGGAAGGAAAGAGTTCATTGAAATGCAAGAGAAGGGCACTTGGCAAAACCAAGTTCCCTGATTTAAAAGCGTCAAAATATGTCATAATTCCTCTTATAAATATCCAAATGAGGCCGCATCGTCCTCTACCTTTTTCCAGTCAAAGGGAGTTTCCTGATAAACAGCATAGTTAACCCAGTTACTGAAAAAGAGGGCAGCTGATGAAGACCAACAGAGACACGGCGTCTCATTCACATCATCATTTTTGAAGTAATTTTCCGGAATGTGAGGATTAAGTCCTGCCTCACAATCACGAAAATACTCTTTTGCTAGAGTATCACGGTCATATTCTAAATGACCAAAACTATAAATCTCACGAAGATCCCGACTGGCTAAAATAGAAACGCCGACTTGTTCTCCCTCAGAGAGGATTTCCAGATTGGTTTTTCCTAATATCTCTTCCTTATAGATTTCTGTATAACGAGAATGGGGAGCTACATAGCTATCATCAAAACCACGAAAGAGAAGATGGCCCTCTTTCAAGGTATCCTGCGGGTAAATGCCTGACAATTTCTGCTCCATCTGGTGTTTATCAACTCCATAGCGAGCATAAAGACCTGCTTGGGCACCCCAGCAGATATGAAGGGTCGAATAGACATGGGTCTTGGACCACTCAAGCACCTGACTGAATTCCTCCCAATAGTCCACTTCCTCAAATGGTAAATGCTCAATCGGAGCCCCTGTGATAATCATCCCATCAAAATACTCGTCCTTGACTTCAGGAAAAGTTTTATAAAAAGTCTCCATATGCTCTGCACGAGTCGTCTTGGAACGGTGGCTCTCCATATAGAGAAAGTCTATGTCCAATTGCAAAGGAGTATTTGCTAAATGCCGTAACAACTGGGTCTCTGTGACCACTTTTTTGGGCATTAGGTTTAAAATCAAAATTTTCAAGGGACGGATATCTTGGTGGGCCGCACGTTGATCATCCATGACAAAGATATTCTCTGTCCGTAAAATCTCAACAGCTGGCAATTTTTTATCAATTCTAATCGGCATAACCTTCTCCTAACTGTACTCTTTTAGAAATAATTGAATGTGTTTGAAGTCAAATCTCAAACACTTAGTCCTTTTATTATACTGCAAGAAGATATAGTTTTCAATTATAGTTTTTCTCTAACTAGCTATAGTTTGTTTATATAGCAGATGAAGAGAAAACAGCCCCAAGGACTGTTTTTCATTAATAATGCATAAGTACCTTGTAATCGTAATCTCCGATTTTTTCACGGCCTTTAAGCTCATCCAACTCAATCAAGAAGGCACAACCGGCTACAACTCCACCAAGTCTTTCAATCATCTCAATGGTTGCTTTGACAGTTCCACCTGTTGCCAAAAGATCATCTACGATGAGAACACGTTGACCTGGCTTAATCGCATCAGCATGCATGGTCAAGGTATCAATACCATACTCTTTTTCATAGTCAGCAGAAATTACTTCGCGTGGTAATTTCCCTGGTTTACGTACAGGAGCAAATCCAATCCCCAACTCAAAGGCAACGGGACAGCCGACAATAAATCCGCGGGCTTCCGGTCCCACGATCATGTCAATCTTTTTGTCTGTTGCATACTGAACGATTTCACGAACAGCATAGCTATAAGCATTTCCATCTGCCATCAAAGGGCTGATATCACGGAAGGTAATACCTTCCTTAGGATAATTTTCAATCGTTGCGATATAATCTTTTAAATTCATCTTTTTCTTTCTTTCAAAGTTTTTTACTCTCTATTATACCATATTTTCTGTGAAAGAAGAAAGTATAACTATTATTTCCTTTTCAAGTCAAGAGCAAAGATTATTCAGTTCCCTTTTTATTGGATGCAAAACCAAGTAAAAAACGAGTACCCTCGTACTCGTTCTCTCATATAAACTACTGATTAAAGTGAGTTCACGTCAACCTTGATACCAACACCTTGAGTAGTTGTGATCGTCAAGTTTGTTACGTAAGTTCCTTTAGCTGTAGCTGGTTTTGCTTTTTGGATTGTTTCGTCGAAAGCTTTAAAGTTTTCAACCAATTTTTCAGCTTCAAATGATACTTTACCGATGATTGCTTGAACGTTACCTGCACGGTCAGCACGGTAAGTGATTTTACCACCTTTAGACTCTTCAACTGCTTTAGCAACATCCATTGTTACAGTACCAGTTTTAGGGTTTGGCATCAAGTTACGTGGTCCAAGGACACGTCCAAGACGTCCAACAAGAGCCATCATGTCAGGTGTAGCGATAACTACGTCGAAGTCCAACCAACCGTCGTTGATTTTAGCAACAAGGTCATCTTCACCAACGAAGTCTGCACCAGCAGCTTTTGCTTCTTCAGCTTTTGCACCACGTGCGAAAACAAGAACGCGTGAAGTTTTACCAGTACCGTTTGGCAATACCATTGCACCACGGATTTGTTGGTCAGCTTTTTTAACGTCGATGTTCAAGTTGTAAGCAACTTCTACAGTTGCGTCGAATTTTGCAAAGTTAGTTTCTTTTGCAAGTGCTACAGCTTCTTCTACGCTGTATGCTTTTGTGCTGTCGATTTTCTCAAGAGCAGCACGAAGTTGTTTGCTTTTTTTAGCCATTTTCTATTCTCCTTGTAAGTGGTTCAATCGATTTTCATCTCCCACGTCACTCCTCGAAATGATGAAGTCTTGCGGGTTTTCAGTCTATTATTTTTCTTTTCCTACTTCGTTAAGCTCCTTTGCTGTACTCAAGTACAAGCCTCAGTCACTTGCCTAGTATGAAAAGCAACTAATAGACTGCTGTGAGATTTTCTACTGTGTTATTGATTAGTCAACAACAGTGAATCCCATAGAACGAGCAGTACCTTCGATCATACGCATTGCAGACTCAATGTTTGCTGCGTTCAAATCTGGCATCTTAGTTTCTGCAATTTCTTGTACTTGTGCACGAGTAACTGTAGCAACTTTAGTTTTGTTAGGTGTACCTGATCCTTTTTCAACACCTGCAGCTTTTTTCAAAAGAACAGCAGCTGGTGGTGTTTTAGTGATGAAAGTAAATGATTTATCTTCGTAAACTGAGATAACAACTGGAATGATCATACCAGCTTGGTCAGCTGTACGAGCGTTGAACTCTTTTGTGAATCCCATGATGTTGATACCAGCTTGACCAAGAGCAGGTCCAACTGGTGGAGCTGGTGTAGCTTTACCAGCAGGGATTTGCAATTTTACAAGTTTTTCGACTTTTTTAGCCATTTTTAAATCCTCCTTTGTGGTTTTGGCGGTAATTAGAGATTTTTACCTCCCACAAGTATGCTTTACACATACCTTTCCATTATACACTATTTATCTAAAAATGCAAGAGAAAACTTTCATTTTTAATCGACGTAATCTCCGCCTTCAAAGCCATAGTACTCTTCCAAACTGAGACCACTTGCAGCAATCTCTTTGGCTTCTTTTCCGACATAACGAAGGTGCCATTCTTCTGCCATGTAGCCAGTCTCTTTTTCCTTGCCTTTGAGATAGCGAACAACAAAGCCATAGTCAGCCGCATGATCTAAGAGCCACTGAGCCGCCTTCTCCTCTGTAACTAATTCTCCGTTAGTCCCAATCAAATCAAAAGCCAGACCTGTCTGGTGTTCACTGTAACCAGGGCGAGCTGAGTAGCGATCTGCTGCTTCCTTACCATCTTGATTGACATAGTCTTGATATAGTTTGGTTTGTGTTTCATAACTTCTAAAGCCACTGTAGTGGTCACTGATTGGGTAGCCCTCGGCCTGCATGGCTGCGATTAGCTTGAGTAACTCCGCTTTTGCTGTTGGATTTTCTCCTGGGTTATAGTCTTTTGACAAAGGATAGTGCTTATTAGCTATGACGATTTCATCGTATTTCCCTTGAATACTATAGTAGTCTCCCTTATTCACAACTTCTGCCTTCTTCTGACTAGAAGCTTGGGATTTGCTCCCTACAGTTCCTTCAGGTTGACTAGTTTGTTCTGTTTTTTGAGTATTTTCTTCATTTTTAGGTTTTTCTTGAGAACAAGCTGCAAGGGTCAATGCTAGTAAACACGATAAAATGACATATCTTTTTTTCATTTCTTTCTTCCTTTCTCTTAGGCTAAATGCTTCTCCAATTCTTGGGATAAGGCTTTAATCATCTCTTCCAGCTCTGGGGATTGTACTTGGCAATCTTCTGCTGCCATTTCTTCCCAGGGCACCCACCAGACTGGGCCACGGCCATTAAGTCCGTGACCTTTCATATCACCTGACCGCCTTGGAAATAGGTGCCAGTGAGCGTGGGCATCGCCATTTCCTAGAAGTTCAATATTCATCTTTTCAGCCTTAAATGCTTTGGCGACTGCTTCTTGGACCAAACTCATTTCCTCTAAAAAGTGAAGTTTTACAGGATTCTCCATATGATGGAGTTCTGTGATATGCTCTTTTGCCAAAAATAAGGTATAGCCCTTAAAGTATTGGTGGTCTCCAATAACCACATAGCCTGTTTCTAGTTCTTTGACAAAGTAGGGATTTTTCCCTGCCTTGATCCATTCAATTCTTTGACAAATCAAGCACATATTAGTCTACCAATGCGCTCTTGAGATAGGCATCAACCATACGCTCAGTCGCTACTACTGAATCGATATGGGTGCGCTCATAAGAATGACTGGACTCGATACCAGCTCCAAGGAGGGCGTGCTTGACCTCTGCACCTGCTGACATGGCTGCTGAAGCATCCGAACCGTAAAATGGATAGATATCCAGCTTAAATGGAATATCTTGCTCTTTAGCCAAGGCTACCAAATGTTGACGGAATTCAAAGTGATAAGGACCTGAAGCGTCCTTGACACAGATAGACACTGTGTACTCATCCGTCTGCTGGTCATCCCCCATTGCACCCATATCTACAGCTAGATACTCCACTACTTGAGCAGGAATATTGGAGTTAGCACCGTGTCCCACTTCTTCAAAGACTGAAAAAGCAAAATGGGTTGTTACTGGCAAGTCAATTCCTTCTTCTTTATAAACTCGAAGGAGATTGAGCAAAATTGCTGCGCTGACCTTGTCATCCAAGTGGCGAGACTTGATAAAACCAGTTTCCGTCACAACTGTTCGCGGATCAAAGCTGATGAAGTCACCAACTTCAATGCCCAAGGCGCGGGTTTCTTTTTCATTGGTCACTTTTTCATCCAAACGAACTTCCATATTGTCCTGCGTACGTTCTGCAGTTCCTGCATCTTTGTAGACATGGCAAGATGTCTGGTGGATGAGGATCGTTCCAGATACCGTTTTACCTGTACTAGCCACATGAACGGTACAATTCTCACCTTCAATCATGTTCCAAGGAAAACCACCGATACGGTCCAATTTGAGACGACCATCTGGCTTGACTGCACGCACAATGGCTCCAAGTGTGTCTACATGGGCAGTTACATAGCGATGTTGTTCGTCATTTTGACCTTTGATTGTTACATTGACACCACCCTTAGCTGTGCGAACAGGCTTGTAACCAAGCTCTTCTAAAGTATGGACTAGGTAGTCTGAAATCTCACGAGTAAAACCCGTTGGGGATGCAATAGCGGTTAGTTCTTTGATATAGTTTATAGTCTGATTCATTTCTTCACCTCTTTCCTACCATTATAACATTTTTCTAGTCAGACTCCTTATCAAAAGGAGAAAAACTGTGTTTAGTTGCTTTCACTATCGATCCATGTTATAATACGAATACTTTGATTATGAAAGGAAAGTAAAAAATATGAAATCATACTTTAAAGTATCACTAGCCCTTGTGGCTTCACTTGTCCTCCTGCTCGGATGCTCTAAACAAGTATCAGCACCTACTAGTAACAGTGCCAAGGAAGATAAAACTGCTCAGTCAAGCGAGACTAAGCAAAGCACTGAACAATCTTCTGAGAAGAAAGAAACAGCCAAGACACATACTTTTGTCAACAAAAGCAATCCTGGAATCACTTCTACCTTGGTTTATACTGTAGAAGGCGACAATGTTACCAAGCAAACCGCTCAGAATGTTGCAGATCCTGAAATCCTTGGTGCAACTCCAGAAGATGTCAAGAGTTTTATTGAAGAAAAGTACAAAGGTTATAATGGACTCAAAGGTGTTAAACAAACCATTGAAATCAAAGATGGAAAAGTTGTTCAAGATCTAGAAGTTGATTTCTCAGTTGCAAGCATTAGCGAACTTAGAAAAGCACTTCCTGAAGAATATTCTGGTATCGGCAATCGTGTCAGTTTCTCAAACTCTAAAAAAGCACTAGAGAAAATGGGATTCACTGAAAAGACGAACTAATCCCCTAAAATTTCATATAGACTAGTGTAGGACCACCCCAAAAGTTAGACACAGCTCTAACTCTTGGGGTATTTTACTATATCCCTAACCGATGAATCCAAAAGCTCCCTCTCAATCCCATAAATAGATACAAAACTCTAATCGTCAGACTAGTTTCTATTCATTGCCATATCAGGTCAGATGAGAGGGGGAATCTAGTTGATTTTGTAGTAGAATCATGTTATAATACAAAATACTTTGATTACGAAAGGAAAGTAAAGTAAAGGATATGAAATCATACTTTAAAACCTCACTAGCCCTAGTGGCTTCTCTTGTCCTCCTACTCGGATGTTCCAAACAAGCATCAACACCTGCTAACAGCAGTACCAAAGAAGACACAACAACTCAATCAAGCGAGACCAAACAAAGTAGCCAACAATCATCTGAAAAGAAAGATGAGACAACTACCCACACATTTGTCCACAATAGCAAACCTGGAATCACTTCTACCTTGACTTATACTGTAAAGGGGGATGACGTTGTAAAACAAACTGTTCATAATGTATTTGACCCTGAAAAACTAAATAATACCGCAGAAGGTATTAAGGAAATTGTTGACGACACTTATAAAGGTTATGAAGAAATCAAAGGGGTAACACAAAAAGTCGTAATCCAAGACGAAAAAGTTATCCAAAACATCGAAGTTGACATGACTGTCGCAAGTCTGGACGAGCTGAAAAAAGCAATGCCAAACGAATATTCTGGTATTGGAAACCGTGTTAGCTTTGCTGCTTCGAAAAAAATGCTTAAAGAGGCTGGTTATACCGAACAAACCAATTAATGCCCCGTTCTCATACAAAAAATTCTTGGTCGTTGACCAAGAATTTTTTTATTCCATCTCAAAAACATCACTCTCTTGTTTGTTTGGTAGAACCAGTGAAAGCAAGATTCCGATAATAGCTGGCACTAGCCATGGAAGAGAGGCTGACGCCAACGGAAGGGCATTAACCAGATTTTCTAGAAATTCAATCTTAAAGGAACTTCCAAGGACGCTTGCAAGAGCAATCGCTGTAACAAGCCCAATGGTTAGCTGCATGCCCGGTTTTGATAGGGCGACAAACTTGTTAACAATCACGATCATCACAATGGCGATGGTTATTGGGTACAAGATTACCAGTACCGGAACTGAGTACTTGATGATTGCATCCAGACCAAGATTTGCAATAGCAAAACCAATCAAGGTAAAGGCAGTTGCATAGACCTTGTAGCTGATTTGTGGGAAACGTCCATTAAAGAACTCAGCTGTTGAAACAATCAAGCCAACTGTCGTTGTGAAGCAGGTGACAGTTACCATAACAGCAAGGAAGAGTTGAGCTGTTGAACCAAAGATTTCCTGAGTTGCTTGCGACAAGATATAAACGCCTGGTGTTCCACCCTTCATCGCTTCTGCTGGTACTGGGAAGTGATTTCCAAGGAATCCTAGACCAATATAGAGAGCGCTAAATGCAAGAGCTACCACAATACCAACAACCCAAATAGTTGAAATGTATTCTTTCTTACTTGAGAATCCAAGTTGTTTCAAGGTTTGAACGGCAATCACACTGAAGGCCACTGAGGCAAGGGCATCCAAGGTGTTATAGCCTTCTAGGAAACCTGTTCCAAAAGCAGAGGTTTGATAGGCTTCTGAAGCCACTTGAGGGCTTGTTCCACCATATTTAAAGGCACCTAGTACAACTAAGATAACGATCAACAAAGCAAAGACTGGTGTCAAGATTCGTCCGATACGATCCAAAATCTTTGATGGATTGAGTGAAATCAGATAGGCTGCTGCAAAATACAGCACGGTAAAGATAATCAATCCTAGACCTTTATTTGCTTCAGACAAGAGGGGGCTGATGCCGACCTCATAAGCTGTTGTGGCTGTACGCGGAATGGCAAAGAAGGGACCAATCGATAGATAGAGGACTGCAAGATAAAGAGTCGCAAACCAAGGTGAGATTTTCTTAGAAATCTCGTGAATGTAACCTTTAGGGTTTAGCGTTCCGATGATGAGCGTTAGGACAGCAATCCCGACACCCGAAAATACAAAACCTGCGATGGCAGGAAGAAACTGTTCTCCAGATAGGGCACCTAGAGAAGGTGGAAAAATCAAGTTTCCCGCACCAAAAAATATTCCAAACAAGAGTAAACCTGTTAGGGCACCTTTTTTAGCCATAAAAATCTCCTTCATATTTATAAAATACT
>CAUSRF010000040.1:0-10087 GCA_963534275.1 uncultured Streptococcus sp. | reverse complement strand
GCACACAAATCAAGGGAACTGGTGACCAAAAAGATACCAATGTCGGTAAGGAAACCAAGATCAAGGTTGTTAAAAATAAGGTTGCTCCACCGTTTAAGGAAGCCTTTGTTGAAATCATGTATGGAGAAGGGATTTCTAAGACCGGTGAGCTTTTGAAGATTGCAAGTGACCTTGATATCATCCAAAAAGCCGGAGCTTGGTATTCTTACAAGGGTGAAAAAATTGGGCAAGGATCTGAAAATGCTAAGAAATACTTGGCAGATCATCCGGAAATCTTTGATGCCATTGATCACCAAGTCCGTGTTCAATATGGCTTGATTGAAGATGAAGAAACCTCCGATGCTAGTCCAGTAGCGGAGACGACTTCTAACCAAGAAGTAACACTTGACCTTGGCGATGATCTTGGAATCGAAATTGAAGAATAACATAAAAAGTAGCAGATAGGAACTGCTACTTTTTATGTTTATTTAGGATGAAAGAACTAATGGTCACTGAAACGGCGATACTCGATATGAAAGTCAAAATAATGTTCATCTTGCAATTTCTGGAAGATGTCACGATAGGCTTCTTCGTCAAAGTGATCGCCACGGTAGAGAATTTCAAAACTCAAACCTTCGTACTCTAGAAAAGCGTTGGCTGTTTTAAAGCCATTTTGTCGATAGAAGTCCATTCTAGCCTTCCTTTGCTCCAGATTATCGCATTCTTCATCTAGTCGCTCGACTTCCAGCAACATGGTTCGTTGGTAGAAATCAGTCAGCTTTTCGATAATTTCCTTTCCGTACCCGTGACTTCTTAGGTGGGGCATGATGGCAAAAAAGCTGATATAGAAAGCTTTGGGGTTGGAAATAGAGAAAGCAAAGCCGACAAACTCTTCTTGGTTATAAAAGGCAAAGAAGTGGGCGTCATCTCGGTCCTGATAGCGCAAGAACTCAGACAGAGGGACTCGTTCTTCCTCAGGGAAAGCTTCCTTGTTTAGTTTTTCAACCTTATCAAGATCCGGAAATGCATCTGTTATTAATTGACTGGTCAAACTCATAAATGACCTCCTTTTCTTGATTATAGCAAATTGTCTCTCGGTAGGCAATTGATTTCAAGAAATCTAAGCAATCCTTGTCGCTCCTTTAGAAAGCTGATATAATAGGCTTATGAATAAGAAAAGAAAAGTAGATTTGGTCAATGGTCCAATCCTTCCTTCGCTTTTAAGCTTTGCCTTTCCAATCTTGCTGTCTAATATCTTTCAACAGCTTTATAATACAGCTGACGTCTTGATTGTTGGGCGTTTTCTTGGCCAAGAATCCTTGGCAGCAGTAGGAGCGACAACGGCCATATTTGACTTGATTATAGGTTTTACGCTTGGTGTTGGAAATGGGATGGGGATTGTCATTGCTCGCTATTATGGGGCTCGTAATTTCACCAAAATCAAAGAAGCAGTTGCTGCAACCTGGATTTTAGGAGGGCTTCTAAGTATTTTAGTTATGCTGATGGGATTTGTCGGTCTGTATCCACTCTTGCAGTACTTAGATACTCCTGCAGAAATTCTTCCCCAGTCCTATCAATATATTTCCATGATTGTGACCTGTGTTGGCGTCAGCTTCGCTTATAATCTCTTTGCAGGCTTGTTGCGGTCTATTGGTGATAGTCTGGCTGCGCTTGGTTTTCTGATTTTCTCTGCCTTGGTCAATGTGATTCTGGATCTCTATTTTATTACGCAACTGCATTTGGGAGTTCAATCTGCGGGACTTGCTACTATTATCTCACAAGGTTTATCAGCGGTTCTCTGCTTTTATTATATCCGCAAGAGCGTTCCAGAGCTGCTCCCTCAACTCAAGCATTTTAAATGGAACAAGGCCCTGTATGCGGATCTCTTAGAGCAAGGTTTGGCTATGGGATTGATGAGTTCAATTGTGTCCATCGGCAGTGTGATTTTACAGTCTTCTGTCAATACCTTTGGCGCAGTGATTATTAGTGCGCAAACAGCGGCGCGACGCATTATGGCCTTTGCTCTCCTTCCTATGACAGCTATTTCTTCTGCCATGACGACCTTTGCCTCTCAGAATCTTGGGGCTAAGCGACCAGATCGCATTGTTCAAGGTCTTCGAATTGGCAGTCGCCTGAGTATGTCCTGGGCAGGCTTTATCTGTATCTTTCTCTTGTTTGCTAGTCCGACCTTGATTTCCTTCTTGGCCAGTTCAACGGATGGTTACTTGGTAGAAAATGGTAGCCTCTACCTGCAAATCAGTTCAGTCTTTTATCCGATTTTGAGCCTTTTGCTGATTTATCGCAATTGCTTGCAGGGATTGGGGCAAAAAGTCCTGCCTCTGGTATCTAGTTTTATCGAACTAATCGGTAAAATTGCTTTTGTGGTCTTGATTATCCCTTGGGCAGGCTATAGGGGGGTTATCCTTTGTGAACCTCTTATCTGGGTTGCCATGACTATCCAACTGTACTTCTCGCTTTTCCGTCATCCCTTGATAAAAGAAGGCAAGGCCATCTTGGCAGCGAAAGGACAATCCTAGTCGGATTTGCTGAATAAAATCTATTTCCTCTAGTGAAAATCAGATGGACTTGTGTTATAATAAGAAAGATTAAAATGTGAAAAAAGGAGATTCCTAATGGGACGTAAATGGGCCAATATCGTAGCCAAGAAAACGGCTAAAGATGGAGCTAACTCTAAAGTATATGCAAAATTTGGTGTAGAAATCTATGTAGCAGCTAAAAAAGGTGATCCAGATCCAGAATCAAACACTGCTTTGAAATTCGTTATCGACCGTGCCAAACAAGCCCAAGTGCCAAAGCACGTTATCGATAAAGCGATTGATAAAGCAAAAGGAAACACAGACGAAACCTTTACAGAAGGACGTTACGAAGGATTTGGACCAAATGGTTCTATGTTGATCGTTGATACCTTGACATCAAACGTCAATCGTACAGCAGCCAATGTCCGTGCAGCTTTTGGTAAAAACGGTGGAAACATGGGTGCTTCAGGTTCAGTTTCTTACCTCTTTGATAACAAGGGTGTTATCGTATTTGCTGGTGAAGATGCGGATGCCATTTTTGAACTTTTGCTCGAAGCAGATGTGGATGTGGATGATGTAGAAGCAGAAGATGGAACAATCACTGTTTATACAGCTCCAACAGACCTTCACAAGGCTATCGTTGCCCTTCGTGAGTCAGGTATCCAAGAATTCCAAGTGACTGAATTGGAAATGATTCCTCAGTCTGAAGTGGAATTGTCAGGGGATGACCTTGAAACATTTGAAAAACTTTACAGTGTCCTTGAGGACGACGAAGACGTACAAAAGATCTATACTAACGTAGATGGATTTTAATAGAAAAACGAACAGTTTTATTAACTGTTCGTTTTTTTTTAATATTGGAACTTAGATTCTGGTTTCAGAATCGTTTTGTTGCTTGCTTTTTTCTAGACCTAGACCGACTGATGTTTTTGGACGAGCAAGAGCTGTCCATTGTCATCTTTTGCAAAAGTTAAGGTAACGGTCTTGATCTTGTCACCAATAGAGATATAGGTGATTTTTTTCGTATCGTAACCCCCAAGAGTGAAGTCAAACTCGGAATCTGGCTTTCCGTGTTTGTTGATAATATCCTCGTAGTTGGTACCACCTTTTCCTTTGTTGTCAAGGTCACCTTCGATTAAGGCGTCGAACTGTTCTTGGGTCCAGGTAAAGGTATCGTCTGTCGAGCCGCTTTTTTCTTCGCGTTCCATTGAGGCACTCGTATCTATGTAGGAACGGTTAAACTCCCTGGCATACTCTTTGTAGACATCAGCGTATAGTACCTGAGTCGTAAAGAAAAGTACAACAGAGGCAACTGCCAGGGATGTTCCGATAATGGCCATTGTTTTTCGTTTTTTGAGATTGGCAATAAGTCCGATAATGCCCAAAATCAAAGCAACAATGGCGATGAAAAATGACAGATAGTTAATAAATGGGATCCAAGATCCTAAAAGTGCGATGGCTCCAAAAATGGTTGCTAAAATCCCTAAAACTTTTTGTTCTTCTGGTTTCATTTGAAAGTTTTCTCCCTTCATCGAGTGAATGGATATCAATCCACAGTATTTAGTACTTATTGTAGAGAAAATATCTGCTGATGTCAATTCTGACTAAGATAGTTCTCAAGGAAACTTTTTTCTTGACATTTCTTCTGGAAGCGATAAAATAGTTCTTGTGAGAACTATTTAAAAGATAGGAGAGGAGCAATCATGGACAAGCCAATGTTGATATTTAAACGCTTTGGGCACCAAGTTCATCTGATGGTACAGAAAGAAGCCAAGAGATGTGGCATTGAATTTATGGGTGGACCGCAAGGACAGGTCCTACGAATTTTAGATCATCGTGAGCATGATCAAGAATTAACGCTTATCAAGGATATTGAACAAGAACTCAATATTACTAAATCTGTGGCCAGTAACTTGGTCAAGCGTATGGTACAAAATGGTTTGGTCGAGTTAGAGGCCAGTCCAAGTGATAAACGAGCAAAATTTGTTCGTTTGACCGACAAATCACGATCTCAGATGCAAAAAGTTAAGGCATTTTTTGATCGGATTGATCAGAGTCTGCTAGAGGGTGTTTCAAAGTCGGATTTGGCAATCTTTGAAAAGGTTCTCGGTCAGTTGCAAGAAAATGTTGAGAAGATAGGAGGAGAGGATGAAGAAACTCGCTAAACGTATTACAGAAAAAGAGTGGGGGATGATCGTTCTTACGATTTTATTCACTTGTTTCTCGGTCTATCTCGAGTTAGAGGTGCCGACCTATATTTCACAAATTACAGAATTACTCGGAACGCCCGGAACGCAGTTGGGTGAGCTCTGGTCACCAGCTGCGAAGATGATTGGTTTGTCTTTATTGGCCTTCTTATCATCTGTTATGGTTGGTTTCTTTGCCGCTCGCGTTGCAGCATCCTATACAACTCATCTACGTAGTGACGTGTTTCATCAGGTTTTGGACTTTTCACAGACAGAAATCAAGCGATTTTCAATCCCAAGCCTCTTGACTCGGACGACCAATGATATTACGCAGGTTCAGATGCTCTTTACTATGGGCTTACAGGTAGTGACTCGTGGGCCTATCATGGCCATCTGGGCCATTGGAAAAATCCTTGGGAAATCGGAATACTGGCTTTGGGCAGTCGTTGTGGCTGTTATTGTGAATGTCTTGATGACTACTGCTCTCATGACTCTAGCCTTTCCAAAACAATCTGTCATCCAAAAATTGACAGATAAGCTCAATAGCATCACTCGTGAAAGTTTGACTGGGATTCGAGTTGTTCGCGCATACAATGCGGAAGATTACCAAGATAAGAAATTTGAAGCAGCCAATGACGAGGTAACACGTCTTAATCTCTTTGTCAATCGATTGATGGCGATTATGAACCCGATCATGATGGCGATTTCCAGTGGATTAAGTTTAGCCATTTACTGGATTGGTGCCTATATCATCAACGATGCAAGTTTGACAGAACGTCTACCACTCTTTAGTGATATGGTGGTCTTCATGTCCTATGCTATGCAGGTCGTGATGGGCTTCCTTCTCATGGGAGCACTCTTTATTGTTCTTCCTCGTACCTTAGTTTCGGCAGGACGCATCAATCAAGTATTGGATCTGCATTCTTCTATTGAAAATCCTAGTCATGCACAGACAGTGGATCCTTCAGTTCAAGGACAAGTGGAATTCCGTGATGTGACTTTCCGCTACTCTAAAAACTCTGAAGCAGTCGTGGAACATGTCACTTTCAAAGCAGAAGCGGGTCAAACCGTAGCCTTCATCGGATCGACTGGATCAGGTAAGTCTACGCTTGTCAACCTCTTGCCACGTTTCTACGATGTTTCAGATGGAGAAATCCTAGTGGACGGAGTTAATGTGCAAGATTATGACTTGGAAGATTTGCGCAATAAGGTCGGCTATATTCCTCAAAAAGCTGTGCTCTTTTCTGGAGATGTCAAGGGGAACTTGGACTTTGGTAAGAGCAAAGAAACTCCTCTAAGCGAAGCTGCTATGTGGCAAGCCTTGGAATTGGCCCAGTCTAAAAGCTTTATCGAGGAAAAGGAAGCAGGACTTGAATCAGAAGTGGCCCAAGGTGGAACCAACTTCTCAGGAGGTCAAAGACAGCGTTTGGCCATTGCGCGTGCCTTGGCTCGTAAACCAGAGATTCTTATCTTTGATGATTCCTTCTCAGCCTTGGACTACAAGACAGATCGTGTTCTACGCCAAGAGCTAGCTGAGAAAACAAAATCCATGACCAAGCTTATCGTAGCGCAGCGGATTTCTACCATTATGGATGCTGACCTGATTTTAGTATTGGATCAAGGAAAAGTTGTGGGACAAGGCACCCACAAGGAACTTCTAGCTACCAACGAAGTCTACCAAGAAATTGCCTACTCACAACTATCGAAGGAGGAATTGGAACATGGAAAATAAAAAAGTGTCATTCTGGAAACAGTGCAAACCTTATATGGCAGGTCTCCAACTCCCTCTCCTAATTGCAGTTGTGGCGGCGGTCATTTCAAGCATCATTACCGTTTATGGGCCAACTAAGATTAAAGAAATTACTAACTTGATTTCAGATGGCTTGATGACAGGAATTGACTTGGTAGCCATCTCAAACATTGTTGGATTTCTAGTTGTCCTATATGTGTTTGGAGCCATCCTTAATTACACACAGGCCTATATCTTTTCAACGAGTATTCAACATTTTTCAAAACGCTTGCGGACGGCAATCGCTGAAAAAATCAATCGTTTGCCACTTGCTTACTTTGACCGTCATTCTCAAGGGGACACCCTTTCGCGCGTGACCAATGATGTGGATACAGCAGCTCAATCTCTCAACCAAAGTCTAGGAACAGTGCTCTCAGCTAGCTTCTTGTTGATTGCTGTTTTGATTACCATGTTTGGGATGAACTGGATTTTAGCACTGGTAACTGTTGTCTCAACCTTACTAGGATTTGTGGCCGTTTCTGTCATTATGGCTAAGTCACAAGGTTACTTTAAAGCCCAACAAAATAATCTCGCAGCTGTCAATGGTTATGTAGAGGAAATGTATTCGGGACACAATGTGGTAACGAGCTATAATGCCGTTGATGCTACGAAAGAAACATTCGCAGGTTTAAACCAAAATTTGCACGACAGTATCTGGAAATCTCAGTTTATCTCTGGTATTATGATGCCAGCCATGATCTTTGTTGGGAACTTTAGTTATGTTTTGGTCATCATCGTAGGGGCCGCGCTAGCGTTAGAGGGACATATCAGTATCGGGATTATCGTAGCCTTTATGGTCTATGTGCGTACCTTCTCACAACCCTTATCTCAAATTGCCCAAGGGATTACCAGCTTGCAACAAGCCAGTGCAGCTATGACTCGTGTATTAGAATTTCTAGCTGAAGCAGAGATGCAGGATGAATCTCATAAGGAAAGACAATTAACCAACATGAAGGGTGAAGTGATCTTTGATCAGGTGTCATTTGGCTATACACCAGAGCGCACCATCATCCATGACTTTTCTGCTACAGCTCATGCAGGGCAAAAGGTCGCTATTGTCGGACCGACTGGAGCTGGTAAGACAACTATTGTCAATCTTTTGATGAAGTTTTATGAGATAGATAAGGGAAGTATCCGTATCGATGGTGTGGACACTAAGGACATGAAGCGTTCGGAAGTGCACGATGCCTTTTCAATGGTCTTGCAGGATACTTGGCTCTTTGAAGGAACCGTTCGAGACAATCTCATCTACAATCAAACAGGAATCAGCGATGAGCGAATGATGGAAGCTAGCAAGGCTGTGGGAATCCATCACTTCATCATGACCTTACCAGACGGTTACGATACCGTCTTGGACGATACAGTGGCCTTGTCTGTCGGACAAAAACAACTCTTAACCATTGCTCGTGCTCTGCTCAAGGACGCGCCACTCTTGATTTTGGATGAGGCGACTTCTTCTGTTGACACACGGACAGAGGAATTGATCCAAAAAGCCATGGATCGTTTGATGGAAGGGAGAACTTCCTTTGTTATTGCCCACCGCTTGTCAACCATCCGAAATGCAGACTTGATTCTTGTCATGAAAGATGGCAATATCATCGAACAAGGCAATCATAATGAACTGATGGAACAAGGTGGCTTCTACGCTGACTTGTATAATAGTCAATTTACAGAAGATGAAGCAGAAGAATAAACTAAAAGAAGGCTTGACGGCCTTCTTTTTCTGCACTATACTAGAAGACAAGCGCCTCACATAGAGACAAAAAAGTAATGAATGAGAAGAATAAATGAAAAATTATCAAGAATGGTATAGCAACATTAGCTCCAAACTAACTAGCCATCCCACACTTTTATTTCTGTTACGCAGTTTCAATCGTTTGATGACAGTAGCTATGCCCTTGGTCTATTTGACCTTACTTGTCACAACTTACCTGCAGCTAGGACTGGGTCAGCAAGTCGGGGTTTATTTGCTTGTACCTGCCACAGGCTTTGTAATTTTGTCCCTGTTTCGTAAGAAAATCAATCACCCACGCCCCTACGAAACTTGGGACATCGACCCTTTGCTTGACAAGGATAGTTCGGGACAGTCTATGCCCAGTCGCCACGTCTTTTCAGCAACTATCATCTCTATGGCCTGTTTCCATGCTTGGACTTTGATCGGAACGATCTTGCTTATTTGCTCAGGACTCTTAGCCTTGGTCCGAGTACTAGGTGGTGTTCATTATCCCAAGGATGTCTTGGTTGGCTATGCTTGTGCTCTCATGTGGGGGCTCCTTTTCTTTCTATTCTGACATGTAAGTCAAGCTAGTCTTGCAACCACTTACTGCTTCAAATTGACCACTTGCTTTTTTGCCCTTGTATTCCTAACTTAGCTTTGATATAGTAGAGTCAGAAAGGAGATGTGATGAAGTTACGAATTGAGATTGACGGCAATTTAGAGGAGACTGAAATTGTCATCAAGACCCCCACTTTGACAGATGAAATTGCGGACTTGCAACGACTCTTGCAAGAGTCAAAGGCTCCGAGGTTGACTTTTTACAAGGGGACAGGT
Source organism: uncultured Streptococcus sp. (assembly GCA_963534275.1). Taxonomy (GTDB): domain Bacteria; phylum Bacillota; class Bacilli; order Lactobacillales; family Streptococcaceae; genus Streptococcus. The sequence continues at coordinate 1,045 of CAUSRF010000040.1, read as the reverse complement.
GAATATTATTTAGACCTGTCAGAAATTCTCTTCTTTGAAACAGAAGGGAGCAAGATCTACGCTCATAACCAGAAAGAAGCCTATGAAGTACGTCTCAAACTTTATGAGTTGGAGTCCATCCTGCCTCGCTATTTTAGTCGAGTTTCCAAGTCAACGATCGCAAACATCCGTCATATTTACTCAGTGGACAAGTCCTTTTCAGGAACGGGCACCATTTCCTTTTATCAGACGCATAAGGAGGTTCATGTCTCGCGGCATTACCAATCCCTCCTAAAAGAAAATCTAAGAAACATGAGGTAAAAAACATGAAAAAGAAAGCATTTGGTATTGTTTTGTTAGTATTGGCAGCTTGGATCTTGCTGCAAGGAAATTTTGGAATCCCTTCTTTGGATGGCAAGATATGGCCTTTACTTGGTATTGCCTTTTTTGCTTACCAATCAGTTGAAGCTTTGCTTCGTCGTCACCTGACTTCAGCAGTTTTTACCGCTCTAGTAGCCTTAATGATTGCGAATCATTTTTATGCTATTCTACCTATTCCCAATCAGTCTTTGTTTTGGGCTAGTATCTTAGCAGTGCTAGGTGTCGGCTATCTCACTCACTCAAGTAAGTTTTGGTACGGAAAAAAATGGTGGTACAAGGGTGAACGAACAGTCATCACGGATAAGGAAGTCGCTTTTGGTAGCGGAACCTTCTATAAACAAGATCAAGATCTTGTAGATGACCAAGTGGAAGTCGCTTTTGGAGATGCAAAAATCTACTATGATAACGCAGAGATGTTAGGTGATTTTGCCACTCTGAATATCGAAGTGGCTTTCGGGAATGCAACCGTCTATGTTCCACAACACTGGCGTGTCGATTTGAAAGTGGAAACATCCTTTGGTGCAGCCAAGGCGGATGCTCCTGTAGCCCCAACCAGCAAAACCTTGATTATCCGTGGGGAGGTCGCCTTTGGTAAACTTGGCGTTGTCTACGTCAAATAAAAAAATCTTTTCTAAGTGTCTAGAGTTTTGGGAAAGTGAAAAATTAAATATCATATAACCTGAGA
>CAUSRF010000039.1:0-10236 GCA_963534275.1 uncultured Streptococcus sp. | reverse complement strand
AACCTTCTTTTACAAGGTTTGCAACTCCTGCATCTTCCAACATTTTCTTGTTCATGGCCATGTAGAATGGAGCTGAACTGATTGGATACATGTAAGCTTTGTCACCGGCCTTACTTGCTTGTACGATGTTTTCGTTGTTTACATCTTTGACGAATTCGTCTGTGAAGAGGTCGTTCAACTCAGCCAATTTACCATTTTTACCGTATTGGATGATACGTCCTGGTGCGTCAAAGAGTACGTCTGGCGCTGTTCCTGCTTCGATAGCTGTTGTGATCTTTTCAGGACCTGACTTGAAGTCGATGGTTTCCAATTTCACTTTTACATCTGGATTTGCTTTTTCAAAAGCTTCGATGATTGATTTTTCATAAGTTCCAACACCGTCACCAGTTTTTTCTTGTGTGAAGACTGGGAATGCCCACCAAGTGATTTCTGTTTTTCCGCTATCGCTTCCAGATTTTCCCGCATCTTTACTTCCACCAGAGTTACCACAAGCAGCAAGGCCAAGAATCGCAGCACCTGCAAGTACTGTACAAGCTAGTTTTCTAAATTTCATTTGTATTCTCCTAATTGATAAGCGTGTCCATATTGGATAGTGAGTAAGCTTCTATTTGTATACGTTTTCATTTCATCCGACGCATCGACCACTCTCCTCTGTTTTGAAATTGTATTATTTAAGACCGGCAACAAAGCGTTCCGTAATCTCTTTTGGTCTAGTAATAGCTCCACCAACAACGATGCCTCGCACCCCATATTCAAGGATTTGCTTGGCTTGTTCTGGCGTATGAATTTTCCCTTCAGCGATGACATCCACCCCTGCTTCACACAGTTTTTTGATTAGTTCAAAGTCTGGACCATCTACTTTTGGACTATAAGAAGTGTAACCTGATAGGGTTGTTCCAACAAAATCAATCCCTGCTTCAACCGCTGCTATTCCTTCTTCAAAAGTGCTAGTATCAGCCATTAGGAGTTGATGCGGATATTTTTCTTTGACTTGTCGGATAAAGTCCTGAATTTCCAAACCATCGTGACGTTCACGTTTGGTACAATCCAGAGCAATCACCTCGATATCTAGTTCAGCCAGTTCATCAACCTCTTTCATAGTAGCTGTAATGAAAGGCTCCTGTGGCGGATAGTCACGTTTGATGATCCCGATAATCGGGAGTTTCGTAACCTCCTTGATCTCCCTGATATCACGAACACTGTTTGCTCGGATACCGACTGCTCCACCTTGCTCAGCCGCTTTGACTAGCAAGGGAATGACTCCTCCCGCTTCTGTATAAAGCGGTTCGTGAAGAAGTGCCTGGCAAGAGACAATGATTCCATCTTTGATTTGTTCAATCAAGGCTTCTTTGCTAATCTGTGGCATCCTCTTTCCTCCCTTTCTTGTTCTTATGGGCTTATTATATATCATTTGTTAAGCGCTTTCAATAGCTTGTGGTAGAATAGATTTCAGTTTCAAAACTATTTTATAGAACAGACTATCCTGAAAGTAGTTTCAGACTTCTTAGAATTTCTTATTAGTACACCTTGAGTCGAAAGAAAAAGATAGCAGGCTGAAAAACCTACTATCTCCTTCTATTTTTACAAAGCCAAATGATTAAAATTATTCTCTTATTCTTCTCTCTTTTTCCCCATTGCAAACAAACCAAGGAAGAAAGCTGTTAGTCCTAGTGAAGCAAGGATTCCACTCTCCTTATTCCCTGTATTAGGAAGTGTCTGCTGAGCAAGAGGAGCTTTGTAAGTATAATCTTCTGCAGCAAGAGTTACAAGCGAATTAGCTCCCTTGTATTCTGCAATTTCATGTACAGCTGCATCGGCTGCATTCACACCACCTTTGTACTCAGGGACTTCATGGACAGTTGCTTCGACAGCTTTCACACCGCCTGTAAATTCTGGCTTCTCAACTGTTGGGGCTGCCTCTTCACCCGCTGTACCTAGTGGGCCTGTGTACTCTGGTACTTCATGAACTGCTGCCTCAACGGCATTAACTCCGCCTGTAAATTCTGATTTCTCGACTGTCGGAGCTGGCTCTTCGCCCGCTGTACCTAATGAACCTGTATATTCTGGAAGTTCATGAACTGCTGCCTCAACGGCATTAACTCCGCCTGTAAATTCTGGCTTTTCAACTGTCGGAGCTGGTTCTTCGCCGGATGTCCCCAATGGGCCTGTATATTCTGGCACTTCATGAACAGCAGCTTCACTTCCATTCATTCCATTCGAGAGCTTAGTGCCCTCCACAGAGACTGGTAAATTATGCATACTTTCAATTGCACCTTCTGCCAGACCCGTAACTTTTTGACCCATATCCTCTGAATTTACTGTAAATAGGAGGGTTTTCGTATCATACTGAGTCATGAATCGTGCTGTTTTACCATTTGCCAATTGAAGGGTTGGAGCCTTGTTGACCAATACTTCCGAATCAAACTCCATCGCAAGAATACCTGGCCATTTTTCAATCGCGTATTTCACTTTTGCTTCTTTAGGAGAAATCCAATCCTTGGTCAAGAAATCCCAGTTGAATTTCTTGAAGGAAAGTGTATATGGAACACCTCCAGGCGCATGGTGCTCATATAAAAGTCCAAATTCATCTGGCCCAATTTGTTGAAGTGAGTTATACGCATACTCGCCTTCTTGAATCAAATGGTGGTGTAACCAAGTTAACTGGCCATCTTTTTCTACACGAGCCACTCGAATATAGCCATTTTTACGACCTGGACCATTCGCATTTGCCAAGAGAATATACTCTTTACCATTTTGAACCGTATGAGTCGCAGCCATTTGAACATAAACATCTGGTACATCGTAGCGAACAACGTTATTATCCCAAGTTAGACCACCATCATGACTCGTTGCAACCTGTAGATCTCCTGTCAATCCACGCATAAAGAGTTTGAGATCCCCATTGTTTAACTGAACAACTGAAGCCTCGGTATTTTGAGCATAATAATTGTTCATGGTGCTTGAATCAACCACGGTACCATCATAAAGTTTACGATTATCATTGACACCACCACCCATATGCCATGTTTTACCATGATCGTCAGAGTAGATGATTCGAGATGATTGGGAACCATTGAGGTGGTTGGTACGGTTAGTCGTATAGACAGGAACGACAATCCGACCTTTATGTGGTCCAGTACGAAGGGTAATCCCCACTCCAGGACCTACACCTAAGAATTTCATCCAATCGGATTTGACCATCGGAGTAATATCTTGAGGAGCTGACCAAGTCTTCCCGTCGTCATCACTATAGGACATCCATAGATAGCTATCCTTAGCAATTCTAAATGGGGAAGTTTTGTTTGTTGTGAAATAGATATTGCCTAGTAGCTGGTCACCCTTGTATAGATCACCCTTGTCGCTGTATGCTGGTTTTACAGGATCTACAACAACGTGGTAGTCTGTTGCCTTGCCATCTGGAGTGTAAACTGTACCATTTTCTCGAATGGTATAAGCTTCCTTTTCTCCTTCACGATAGAGGATTTGGTAGGTTTTGCCATCGATTTCTTTGTAGGCTTCTTCTTTTTGCGAAGACATTCCAAAGATCCCCTTCCCTTCTGGGAACATGTCATAAATGGCAAAGATGCGTTTGGTTTCAGGATCTTGAGTCAAGGTCATATCGATATTCACTGGTGAACCGATCGATGGGTCAGAAGCCTTTGGATTGTCACGTAAGTTGGTAATGGTTACTCGGTCTCCCCAAGTTTTACCATTGTCTTCACTACGTCTGATGACCATACCGATATCACCCCAGTCACTCGAATGGAGACGGCGTTCATCCGCACCTGCGATCAAAGTTCCTTTATCTGTCTTGAGCAGAGCTGGAATACGATAACTCTTGATTCCATCTTTATTTGGTTTGTTGTTCATTCCCCCTTCAAAGACGTCTTCTTTCTCTGAGATTTTCGCACCTTCTGGAAGTTTCTTCTCCAAATCACCTCTTTCAAATAGTTGACTTCTCGTCTGAACCTCTTCTGGGCTTAAGGCACGATTATAGACGGTTAGGTTTCGAACTTGTAGATTGCTTCCCCAAACTGTATTGCTGGCACGCTTGGTTGCTCCAATTTGAGCATGCGTTACATCTGGCATATCTTTGATGAAATGACCAGATTTCAGACTTGTTCGAGATAATACCCCGTTCACGTAGAGACGCACTCGGCCTTTTGGCAATTCTGCTGTCGGTTTTTCAACTGTGAAAGTCACCGAATTCCACTGACCAGGACGTACTTGTAAAGGAGCATCCGTATATTTATCATAGAACTGTTCCCCTTTGGCACCGCGCCCTTCAACCAAAGCTACTTGATTGTAGACTGCCATAGTGAAGTACTCATCTTTTTTGGTAGCACTCGACACAGAAAAGAGATTATAGAATGCTGGAGCTTTGGCATCGGGCTTAAACTCCATGTGAACAGTTGCGTTTTCAAGTTTCTTTAGTTTTTCTAATTCAGTTGATAAATCAACTCTCTGACTATTTGACGCATTGGTTTCAACATCTTCTTTTTCTAGGACAGGATTGGCATTTTGCAAATCCCTTGAATAATAATCACGAGGAATAGCATTCGAAGCTGTTGATTTTTCCTCTTCTTTTAACGTTGTTTCCGTTGCATTTTCTGTCTTTTCTTCTACCTGCTTCTTGAGCTTATCTTGATCAAGTTCAGTCCCAACTACATTCTTATCAGCATCAGATGCATTTGCTACTAGATCTTCTTTAGGCGCCTCTTCTGATGATTGGTCTTTGCCTTTTTCCACATTTTCAGTACTTGGTGCTACTACATTTCCCTGTTCTTGGGCTAAGACTGGCGAAACTCCAAATACAACTGTACCAATTAGTACAGAAGCTGTTCCAACTGCAAATTTTCTAATGCCATATCGTCGTTTTCGATCAAAATCCCTATACTTCATTTTTTAACCTTTCATATTCTCTGTAAATAAAGCGCTTTCTTTTTTTCTTAAAATTTTTAGTTCCTCCAACTAAACAAGGAAAAAGAAAGTAACCGACTGAATGAGACCTCCCATTCTTCAAACGTCCACTGCTCTTACTCTCTAACCAAGCAGCAGAAAGTTTCCTCCTTTCGCATAATACCTTTCCCCCATTATACAATAAACTTTGAACTTTATAGCTAAATTGATATAGAATAGATTTTACTTTCAAGAATAATTTAATATTTTAAATTTACAAAAAGTACTTTCAGGTTTTTGTGATAAAAAAGAGAGCTAGTGCCCTCTCAAAGTTATTTTTTTACATAGGAAAAAGGAATCTCACTGCCACAGAGCCAGTTGTAGACTTGGTCATTGACAAAAACATTCATGGCTTCGTGAGCATACTCAGGCATGATGCGATAGGACTTGTCACAGGTCAGACGGTTGTAAATCGCAAACTGGGTAATGGGATAGCAAACATCGTCATCCAAGCCCGTAATCATCCTGACCTCTCCTTTGATACGATGGGCAAGATTTTTCACATCGATATAGGCAAGAGTCGCCATGATTTCCTCCTCAGTTTCATGGAAGGGATCGTGGAATTTGAAATATCGGAAGAGTTCATCGTAGGCTTCACTGGTATTGCCAATCTCAAGCACTCGTCTAAAGTCTGACAAGAAGGGATAGATGGCAACTGTTCGCTGAATCCGAGGATTGAGCGCTGCTGCAACTAGGGCTAGAGCTCCTCCTTGTGAGGCACCATAGCTAGAAAGTCGCTTCTCATCCACCTGAGATAGACTCGCAATAATTTCGATCAACTGGTAAACATCCAGATAAACATCCTTATAAAAGAGATGATTCCGACCTTCCACAGCACCACGGATGATATGCCCCTTCACCGTATTTCCTAGTGGAGAGCGCAAACCATCTTGTGAATAGCCCGACTGGCCTCGAACATCCATAGAAACAACACCGTACCCAGCCACAGTATAGGCCAGCATGTCAGCCCAATCCCAACCACGTCCCATGTATCCATGAAAGTGAAAAATTAGCGGAACTTTCTCCTCAGTCTTTGGAAGGACGATGCGTGCATAGACCTTGCCTTCATTCCTTCCCTCAAAGGTTAGCTCATAGCACTTGACGTTTGGAATGTGAAAATCACGTTCCTCCAACTGATAGGCAGAAAGAGAGGAAACTTTTTTGACCTCTTCATCCCAGAAAGCATCAAAGTCTTCTGGAACCTCATCCCTTCCTTTATAAGTCTTGATTTCTTCTAGTAAAGCTGGATTTTTCATAGTATGCTCCTTTTGTTTTGTAATCGCTATCATAACTGTAGCATATCTAGAAAAGCAATGCAAGAAAGAAGGGTAATACTCTTCGAAAATCAAATTCAAACCACGTCAGCTTCGCCTTGGATTATATATGTAACTGACTTCGTCAGTCTTATCTACAACCTCAAAGCAGTGCTTTGAGCAACCTGCGGCTAGCTTCCTAGTTTGCTCTTTAATTTTCATTGAGTATAAATAGATAGTGATTTTAGATTCTCCTCACTCAAACCTATCGTCTGAAAGTAGTTTTAAAAATAAAAAGAGCGTTTCCGCTCTTTGGTTATCAATAGGTGCTAGCTCCTTTCTCTAGTTTAACAGTCTGAAATTTCTTTTGATAGGTTACTTTAATCGTCATATGAGAGTCCTCGTTTCTTTTTGATGACTCTAGTATAAGACCCAAACCTAAAATCTAGCTTATAGATTTCTTAGAAAAGTCTTAATCCAGATGTTCTCTCTTTTCTAGATGAAGAGCAATCATGCGCCACTCCGGATCCTCTTTCCAATCTTCTATCGAACTAATGTAGCTGGCAACCTTTCTGGCTTCTTCTAAAATCGGAAAATCTTCGATAATATCAGCCACTTGAAACTCTGGCAGACCTGACTGTCTGGTTCCAAAAATCTCACCCGAACCACGCATTTTCAAATCTTCCTCCGCAAGAATAAATCCATTGGTGGTTTCTGTCATGATGCGCATGCGGTCTTTTCCAGACTCGGTCTTGGGATTGGCAACGAGAACAGCATAGGACTGCTTGTCTCCCCGACCAACACGACCTCTGAGCTGGTGAAGCTGGCTGAGCCCAAACCGATCTGCATCCATGATGATCATGACAGTCGCATTAGGAACGTTAACACCGACCTCGATAACCGTCGTCGAAACCAAAATATCTGTCTTTCTCTCTTTGAATTCCTGCATGATCTGGTCTTTTTCGTCACTCTTCATCTTACCATGTAGAAGAGCCACTTCAGCCTTGCCGGCAAAATGAGTCACCAATTCCTCTGATAAGGCAATGGCATTTTTCAGATCCAGAGCTTCTGATTCTTCAATCAAGGGAGAGATGACATAGGCTTGAGAACCTTTTTGGATTTCCCCCTCTAACCAAGTCAGCACCTGAGGTAGTTGCTCATGTTTGATCCAACGCGTTACAATGGGTTTCCGACCCGCAGGCATCTGGTCGATAATGGAAACATCCATATCCCCAAAGGCTGTGATGGCCAAGGTTCGTGGAATGGGAGTCGCCGTCATCATGAGGACATCTGGATTATCTCCTTTTTCTCTTAGAACACGCCTTTGCCCCACACCAAAACGGTGCTGCTCATCGATGATAATCAGACCAAGACGAGCATACAGCACCCCATCCTGAATCAGAGCATGGGTTCCGATAATCAAATGGGCCTCACCCTTTGCTATGGTCTCCAAGACTTCTCTTTTTTCTGCAGCTTTCAAGGATCCTGTCAAGAGAGCGAGTTTCAAGTCTGGAAAGAGGCTCTGTAAACTTTCAAAGTGTTGCTCTGCTAGGATTTCTGTTGGCACCATGAGAGCAGCCTGGTACCCAGCCGTCACTGCCGCAAACATAGCCAAGCCAGCGACTACCGTTTTTCCGCTCCCCACATCTCCTTGCAGGAGACGATTCATGTGGTGGTCGGACTTCATGTCGGCCAAAATTTCCTGCAAACTCTTTTCCTGAGCTGGGGTCAGGGCAAAAGGAAGACTTTCTTTAGCAGCTGTCACCTTTTCCTGAGACCAATTCAGAACCAGACCACTTCCCTGAACTCTATTTTCAGACTTGAGCGTCTGCAACTGCATTTGGAAGTAAAAGAGTTCCTCAAACTTGATACGACGAAGGGCCTGCTTGTATTCTGCCAAATCCTTAGGAAAATGCATAGCACGGACTGCCTGACAACGGGACATGAGTTTGTATTTGTCCAGCAATGACTGAGGAAGATTTTCCTCAATCAAGAGGTCCAGTCCCTGATCAAAGGCTGTCTTGATAACCTTGACCAAAGCAGCCTGACTGATTCCTTGAGCCAGACGATAAACAGGCTGGAGGTCATCTTCCACCTGAGCCAGAACCTTCATCCCAGTCAGACTAGCCTTAGCCCGATCCCATTTGCCAAAGACAGCAAGAGTTGCTCCCAACTCTATCTTATCAGCTAGATAAGGCTGGTTAAAGAAATTCACCGCAAAAACAACTTCTCCCTGCTTGAGGCTAAAGCGCAGGCGATTGCGCTTGAAACCATAATACTGGACACTGGCAGGAGTCACGACTTGACCAGAAAGAACCGCCTTTTCACCGTCTTCCAGTTCCAGCACCTGCTTGGTCTTGAAGTCTTCGTAACGGAAAGGAAAGTAGAGCAAGAGATCTTGCAAGTTTTCAATTCCTAGTTTGGCGTACTTCTCTGCTGACTTTGGTCCCACACCAGGTAAGACATGCAAGGGTTGATGTAGATTCATGCTCCACTCCTTTCTTTGTTTTAATCATACTCTCTCGGAATGCGGTCGCTGAGGAGACAAACCACCTCATAGTTAATGCTTCCACGGTAGGTCGCTACCTGAGTAGCTGTGATTTCCTTATCTCCATCGGAGCCAATCAAGGTTACCTTGGTTCCGAGAGGGTAAGCCTTAGGCAATCGAATGGTGATTTGGTCCATCGAAACCCGACCGACGATTGGGCAAGCTTGTCCATCTACCAATACGGAGAAATTCTGCATGTCTCGTGTCCAACCATCCGCATAGCCGATTGGCACGGTCGCGATGACTTGCTCGCTATCCGCCTGATAGGTAGCTCCATAGCCCATGCAGGTTCCAGCTGGAACTGTCTTGACATGAACAAGGGCAGATTGCAAGGTCAAGGCTGGTGTCAGGTCATAAGGCAAGTCCAAAACCTCTCCGCTGGGATTGAGACCATACATGGCATCTCCTATACGAACCGCATTGAAAATAGTCTCTGCATGCCAAAGAGTCGTTGCCGAGTTGCTGGCATGAACCAGCTCTGGTACCTCCTTCATACTTGCTAAAACAATCTTAAAGCGTTCTAACTGCTTATTAAAGTAGGTATCTGATGCTTCATCTGCAGTCGCAAAGTGGGTAAAGATTCCCTCAACACGAGCACCGTGTTGCTTGAGCAAAGCTTGAGCCTCTTCAGCCTCACCGGCCTCTCGAAAACCAATCCGGCCCATCCCTGAGTCAATCTTAAGATGAACCGATAAGTCAGATAGACCAGCACCAGTAGCTAACAATGCTCGAATCCACTCCAGTCCTGCCACTGTCAAGGTGATGTCATATTCTTTAGCCAGAGAAACGGCTTCTAGCTCAGAAACTCCTAAGATGAGGATTTTCTTGTTTATCCCTGCTTGGCGAAGTTCAATAGCTTCATCAATATTGGAAACGCAAAAGCCATCGACATCATCTTGGATAGCTGTGGCAACAGCTACTGCCCCATGCCCGTATGCATTGGCCTTAATCACTGCCCACTTGAGCGTCCCTTTAGGGATATGATTTCTCATCTGTTGGATATTTTTTCGAATAGCTCCCAGCTGAATGAGAGCCTTGGTTGGTCTATGTGGACTAGCTTTCATGATTTTCCTCCAAAATGACACTGGCTGTCACAAACTGATCTGTATGGCTGATCGACAGCCAAATCTTTCCTGAAAATGGCGCCTGACTAAAATAGGGAGCCCCTCTTTCATTGTTCAAGACTTCCAAATCCTGAAAGGTCAGTTTGCCAATACCTGTCCCCATAGCCTTGGAAAAAGCCTCCTTAGCCGACCAACGACCTGCCAAATATTCGATTTGTCTGCGCCCTTTGAGACTGGTAAAGCGCTCCATTTCTTTAGCGGTCAGCACGCGCTTGGCAAATCCTTCATGTCGTGTAACTGCGCCTTCTACCGAAGACAATTCTTCGATGTCAATTCCATGTCCAACTATCATACTCACAAAAGGAGTTGAGATTCCCCCAACTCCATCCTTTTCACTTATTTTGTTAAGGTA
>CAUSRF010000038.1:0-10291 GCA_963534275.1 uncultured Streptococcus sp. | reverse complement strand
AGATTGGCCTTATTGATTTCATAAGGAATCTCAGTGATAACGATTTGTTCCTTACTACCTTTTAGCTTTTCAACCTCAGTCTTAGAACGAACAACCACGCGCCCTTTACCAGTTTCATAGGCCTTTTTGATTTCGTCACGGCCTTGGATGATGGCTCCTGTAGGAAAATCTGGTCCAGGTAAGAATTCCATGAGTTTATCAACCTTGGCTGTTGGGTGGTCAATCATGTAGACTGTCGCATCGATAACTTCAGCCAAATTATGGGGAGGAATATCTGTGGCATATCCAGCCGAAATCCCAGTCGAACCATTAACCAAAAGGTTTGGAAAGGCTGCTGGCAGAACAGTCGGCTCTTTCTCAGTATCGTCAAAGTTCCAAGCAAAGGGAACTGTCTTTTTCTCGATATCTTGAAGAAGGTAACCAGCAATCTCAGACAAACGCGCCTCGGTATAACGCATTGCCGCAGGCGGATCTCCGTCCATAGAACCGTTATTACCATGCATTTCAACTAGAATCTCACGATTTTTCCAATCCTGAGACATACGAACCATGGCATCATAGATAGAAATATCACCGTGTGGGTGGAAATTCCCCATGATATTCCCGACAGACTTGGCCGACTTACGGTAGCTCTTGTCAAAGGTATTGCCATCTTTATTCATCGAATAAAGAATGCGACGCTGAACCGGCTTCAATCCATCACGAATATCTGGCAAAGCCCGGTCTTGAATGATGTACTTGGAGTAGCGACCAAAGCGCTCTCCCATGATGTCCTCAAGGGACATGTTTTGAATATTACTCATATAGGATACAAAGCCCGTAAAATACAAAGTGAAAATAGGAAATTCTTGCAGTGAGCGATGCTCACAAGAGAATTTATCTTTTTCACACAGCATTTAGGGCGTGTTCAACTCCTTTCAAAGAATATAGAATAGGTTTTATGGAAAAGGGAAAAAATATATGGTAAGTGAGTTTCACCCAATTCCTGTATCATCATTTCCACTTGAAATATCTACTCCACAAATCCTCGTTTATACTTGATATGACTGGCGATATTGCTATCTACATCTTTCTTATCCCAAAGTTGGAGTTCCCATGGGTAGTAAAAATTACTTTTATTTTTAAAATAGATATGAATACCGACATAGCCATCTTTATCACGTAAATACCAATTTTTTAGTCCGTACATCTCTTGCCAATCATCTAATTTGTCCATGACTAGAGCTATCTCTTTAGAACTTAAAATCATACGAGCACCAAAAATATCATTAAGAATGGAATTCACAGGATAGCCCTCTTGACGCTCGGAAAAACGTGTAATTTTATCTAAAATAGACTCAGAAGTTTTGACACGATAAACATAGGCAATATCTTGGACATCCGCTTTCATCAGATAGTCATTAATTGACTCATGTAAATTCAGACGGTAGGCCAAAATCGCTTTAGTCGGGACTTTTGAAAAGGTATGCTTGAGATTGATTTTCTCCACTTTACCTGCTTCAAAATAATCTTTAGAATATTCTAGATGAATACGATTAATCTCTGTAATGAGGCGTTCCACTTTTTCAATCATGAGTCTTCTCCTCTCGCTTTTTCATTTTTCTAGTTATTCCCAAACTTCTTCACTCTTTCCTCAGCATACTCAATCATCTTCTCAGCCACGTCCTTCTTGTAGTCAAAACCCATCTTGTGAGCAAGGGATTGAGCCTCTTGGTGGAAAAGTTGCATCGTAGCAAACAAAGACTGAGTGATTTTATCTATACTTGAAAAATCAAGGAGAGCAGAGAATTCCTTCTCTTTCTCAGCAGGCAAATAGTTAAAGAGGTACTTGTAGTTCTTTCCGACGTCAACAGTCCCCTTATCACTTGCGACCTGCCAAGATAAGACTTTCAGGAGTTCTTGCTGACAAATACCGTAGAGATGGTCGGTCGCATAGATGAGCTGATTCCGACAAATACCCTTCACTACATAGGCAGAAACCCACCAAAATTCATTGCAGGCTTTTTCAAAATCTATCTCACTAGCTGGACTTGTCCAGTAACGCTCTGGACTTGTAGTATAGGAGTCAAACAAGCCTTTCTCATCTTTCAAAACTGTATAATCAGCTTCACTATCCACCCACTCTTGAATGTGGTTTTTGGGGCAGAGAGTCAAATCTATCCGATTGCCATCTTCAAAGAGCATAAGATAAAGTCGACGGTTGCCCAGTACGTTATACTGTTCAATCAGACGGTTGCCAAACTGGTCCAACCAAGAAAGGTCACTCGTCAGATTATCTAAGTCGTCCACGACATAGACCACGTCGTAATCCTGAAACTCATCTTTTGGTGCTTTTGTATCAGTTCGTGAACCAGACATAGCGACAGCCTCGACTTGTAAAGTTTCGGCAGTCTGTGAAATCAATCTCAGCATTTGCGCTTCACTTCTATATTGTCTGCACATATCTTTTATAGAATTATTCTTCATTGCCGTCTTGCTCCTCTTGTTTTTGGATGCCTCGTATTCTTTTCATCTCAAGTTCGCCTATTATCAATTGGATAGTTGAACAAATCCCCAAAACGATTAAAATAAAATAAAACAAATTCATATCGTTTCTATGATATATTTGAAAGCTTCTCCATAATACAAAAGTATTTACTAATGAAAGAAGGAAAAGTAAAATAGCATTGAATAGGAGTATTATAGCAAACTTACTCTTAAAATACCTATAATGTTTTCCAATCCTATAGAGGGTATATAGTGAAAAAACAATCATCAAAGGTGTGAAGGCAAGTGCATAAAATAAGATAAACCCTGTTCCTGAGTATGGTTTACTTTCCATGGGTAGATCTAATAGACAGATACCAATAGTGAGGATGTTCAATATAAACAAAGATACTGTGCGAGCACACTCTTTTCTACCTTTATTGGTCATTAAGTCATATATAATTCCAAAAATGGCTAGGAAAACAAGGAAAAAAGGCATCATTAATAACGTAATCAATCCTGCACCTCCAATAGTTTTAACGATTGTTTACATACAAAATATGATCGTCACCTTTACTTGAACTTTACAACTCCCCTGTCTGGTAAAGGTTATACCCTTCGTAATAATATGAAGCATCCATACCCTTAAAGAAACGAGTCTGAGTAAGGTCATACGTCAGATTATTGAGGAGGAGAAACTTGAGTTCGCCAGTCGATACCGCTCTACGCTTCGTGGCTAGGAGGTAATCTTCCTTGTCCACGTGAGACCAGTCCACGACTTGCCCCAGCTCAGCCTTGAGGAGATGATCCAGCCAGAGCCTCATATTTCTTCCGTTCCCTTCTCGAAAAGGGTGGGCGATATTTAGCTCAAGGTACTTTTCGACAATCTGCTCAAAGGTCTGCTGAGGCATGCGGGCAATATTTTCCAAGGAAGCTGCTAGATACATGACAGGCGCAAAGCGAACATTCCCTTTGGAGACATTGACTGTCCGAATCTGGCCAGCGAAGTCATAGATTTCTTCAAATAAGAAGCCATGAATAACAGCCAGAGTCGCATAGGTACCAGCTGCTTTATCGTCCAGAAGCTGCTTTTCAAAAAGCTCTTTCGCTCGGGTTTTGTTAATTTTTTCTTCCATCTTGGCTAGTTCAAGCGAATCCTTCAGACCAAGTTTATTGTCAAGCGTCATAAACACAGCTCTTTTCATTTAGATAGATTTTCTAAGCCCTGTTCCCACAGGTTTAAAACCTACTGTCTGATAAAATCCATCCGCTTCTGATATTAATTCAATGCGAGTCAAAGGATGTTTTTGATGAATTTCAGCGATCAATCGCCGTCCCAATCCTTTTCCGCGATAGACTTTATCAATGATAATCTCAGCTAAAAAGGTCGTCATGACTTCATCTGTCAAGTAGCGGGCAAAACCAAGGATTTTCTGGTTCCCTTCAACTACCAAGTAATGGGACAGATTTGTTGAAAATAATGAAGTCACTTTTTCCTCTGTAAAAGAAAGCCATTTTTCATTTTGATAAAGGGAATAAATAGCTTGACAATCTTTTGTGCTTGCAGGTCTGATTATCATTTTCTACTCCTTTCAAATCCGATGCGACCACTAACAATTTTTCAACTCAAATTTAGTTATATTCTAGTTGCTCTCCGTCGCTTCTTCTCTCGCCTTCTTAGCTGGCTTGTTTTTTTTATAGCGACTACGGATAGCGTTGAGATGGTCACGGAGATCGGCATACTGCTTTTTATCTGGATAAGCATAGGCGTTGATTGCAGTAAAGTCCACAAGGAAGTCATAGATTTCTTGTAGTTTCGCACGAACTTCCTTGTTTTGACTGGGTGCCTTGACTTTTTGCTCAGCCAAACGCTCCTTATAGGCTTTTTCAAACTGAGCCTGCGCCTTTGTCAAGGTTTCTACATGAGTTGTCAAATGCAGGGTTGCAAGGGCAGTTTGGTAGTCAGTATCTTTTAGCTCCTTGAGCAAATGGTTAATAGCTTCTGTCTCTTTTTCGTAGCTCATACTCGTTAGCCCAGCATAATTTTTGAAAAGTTTACTGAGTTTGTCGTAAGCTTCCTTGCTACCTGCCTCTTTCACACGAGAGAAGGCCTTGACCAAGCCAGTCAAGGTAGAAAGCGCATCATCACGCTCACGATCAGATGCTTCCAGACTAGCCACCGTTTGACTGGCCTTGGAACGGTGCAAACCAGCTTGCAAGGTCTCAAGAAGTTTCTCCATATCCTCAAGTTTCGTTGCATAAACCTGCTCAGACTTATTGGCTTTTGTAAAAGCCCTCAACTCGTCCTTGCTCTCAGATAGAAGTTGGAAGAATTCGTTAGCATCAAGAGATTTTATTTGTAAACCTGTCACACCATACATCTGTTTCATATATTACCTTCTTTCGTTTTTAAATATGTGCTGTTATTATTAAAATGATTATTTTTAGGAATATTATCCCTAGTAAAATTTAAGACTTTCCTTTTTAAGGAAAATGAGAAATATGCTACATTCAACTTATCCATTTTGGGAATAAGCTCACTTTATTAAAAAAGAATTTGTCCTTTTTAGGGCAAAGTTATCTGATGATTATAACAAACTATTCCAATGAGATTTGAAAATAGCAAAAAATGTAAACTCTTAGCTCATTATTTTCGAGAATTGGCTTCAAAATTTTCATCATCCTCATATTTTGTTACGTCTGTTATTTTTATTAAATTGGAGATTTGTGAAAAAAGTTCGTCTTCCTCTTCACTGCTACATGAAAGCAACTTATCAAGAAGCTTCTCAGTTCTATGGTAACAATGAGAATCCTTAAATAGTGGATGAAATTGATGCACTACGAAAAAATTATATTTCTCCATAAATCTATATCGATCCTCTATTTCTCCATCTATCGAACATAATTTTCCATTCTCAATATATTTTTTGTATTCGGAAGTTTGCGAGGTGTAATATTTGCCGTCAGAATATACATAGGATCTAATACTACTATTCAATTCACTCTCATTTTCATCTCCTATGAAATCTGCTGGATCATCTTTACTAACTTCAATCATGATAAATTTTTTAAAGTGGTCACGAAAATTAAAAACTATCAGTTTATTTATTTTTAATTCATAGATGCTTACTGGAGTAAGAGTTTTTATTAGTATTTTCCCATTTTCAAAATTTATTTCAGATAAAAATTCATATTTCCTTCCCCTTACTTTAACTATAGGAGAAGTACCAGAGTATTTAAAATCAGTAAAAAAATTGCTTAAGCGATCTTTTATCACTTCATTACCAGAATACACGTTAAAATCTTTATTAATAGACTCAGGAAAAGATTCCTCAAATCTACGTTTAAAGAAAACTGAGGGATGCCGAGGAAAGCTCGGTGTATCTGCGAAATCAGATATCTTTAATTTTTTTTCCAATACACTCTTTTTATAAATTTCTTTATTTTTAAATTCAGCTTCAGTAGAAAAAGTTTCAGATTTATTTATTTCAACTTTATTTTTGTCTATTTTATCCAGTCGCTCCAAAATCTTTTTTTCCATTCTATTTTGCTGATCAAGTATTGGTTTTAAAATAGCTAAAATAGTGGATTTACTGTCATCTGATAATTCCCTAATTGACTCTGAAAGCTCATCATAGAGTTGATCCATCAAAGATATAGATAACTCCTTCTCAGATTGATTTAAGTGATCATCATAACTTAAAGAATCTTTGAAAACCGAATAATCTTTTTTAGTATCCAAAGTCATTGAAAATATGTTTTCAGAAATATTATTTTCATTCCAAAAATTCAATACTTTCTCGAAAACTGGATTATTTTTGTGACGGTCTTCAATATACTGATTAAACCTTTTCACAGCTTTGGCAAGATGTTGCTCATCTCGCTTATTCTTAATATCTAATTTTTTCAATAATTGATTAACAGAAAAATCCGCAATTTTTCCAAAAATATATGATGAAATTCCTAATTCAACACTCATAATCTTATTCATCCTTTCAAAACACCATCTCCCCACTCTCCTCCAGCGTAAACTTGACATTATCTTCAATCCACTTACGGCGTGGTTCAACCTTGTCTCCCATGAGGACGTTGACGCGGCGTTCAGCGCGTGCTAGGTCTTCGATAGTGACACGGATGAGGGTACGCGTTTCTGGGTTCATGGTTGTTTCCCAGAGCTGGTCCGCATTCATCTCACCGAGTCCCTTGTAGCGTTGAAGGGTAGCTCCTTTGCCGAACTGCTTGCGGAGTTCTTCTAGCTCTCCATCCGTCCAAGCGTAGGCTACTTCTTCTTTCTTGCCTTTGCCTTTGGACATCTTGTAAAGAGGCGGAAGGGCGATATAGACATGTCCAGCTTCGACTAGCGGACGCATGTAACGGTAGAAAAAGGTTAAGAGCAGGGTCTGGATATGGGCACCATCTGTATCGGCATCGGTCATGATAATGATCTTGTCATAATTGGCATCTTCAATAGAGAAGTCTGCTCCGACACCTGCACCGATAGTATAAATCATGGTGTTGATTTCCTCATTTTTGAGGATATCTGCCATCTTGGCCTTGGCTGTATTGATGACCTTACCACGAAGAGGCAAGATAGCTTGGAATTTACGGTCACGACCTTGTTTGGCAGATCCGCCGGCTGAGTCTCCCTCGACCAGGTAGAGTTCATTCTTGGCAGGGTTTTTAGACTGGGCTGGCGTTAATTTTCCAGAAAGAAAGCCCTTGTCTTTCTTATTTTTCTTGCCATTGCGGCTCTCATCACGCGCCTTACGTGCTGCTTCACGAGCGTCACGCGCCTTGATAGCCTTGCGAATGAGATTTGAAGCTAGCTCCCCATTTTCCATGAGGAAGAAAGTCAACTTATCAGCCACAATTCCATCCACAACTGGGCGAGCCAATGGACTTCCAAGTTTGTCCTTGGTCTGACCTTCAAACTGGAGGTGTTCTTCCGGAACCAAGATAGAAAGAACAGCCGCTAGTCCCTCACGATAGTCTGAACCTTCAAGGTTTTTATCTTTTTCCTTGAGAAGACCTGTCTTACGCGCGTAGTCATTCATGACCTTAGTGATAGCAGACTTGAGTCCTGTCTCGTGCGTTCCACCGTCCTTGGTGCGAACGTTATTGACAAAGGATAGAATGTTATCTGAGAATCCATCATTGTACTGGAGGGCAACTTCCACTTGGAAACCATTGTCTTCCCCCTCAAAGTAGAGGACTGGTGTCAAGGTTTCCTTGTCTTCATTCAGATAGGAAACAAAGTCCTGAACTCCATTTTCATAGTGAAACTTGATTGCTTCGTCTGTTCGTTTGTCAGTTAGCGACAAAGTAACATTTTTTAAGAGAAATGCTGACTCATTGAGGCGTTCTGAAATGGTATTGTACTTGAAGTCTGTCGTAGAAAAAATAGTCGCGTCAGGCATGAAGGTAACCTTGGTACCTGTCTTAGACTTAGCTGCTGTCCCAACCTTTTCAAGAGTCGTAACTGGCTTACCACCATTTTCAAAACGTTGCTTGTAGACTGCACCATCACGGGTGATTTCAACTTCCAACCAGCTTGATAGGGCATTAACGACAGAAGAACCCACTCCGTGAAGACCACCAGATGTTTTGTAGCCACCTTGACCGAACTTCCCTCCAGCGTGGAGAATAGTAAAGATAACTTCAACAGTTGGAATTCCCATAGCGTGCATCCCAGTCGGCATCCCACGACCATGGTCTTGAACGGTTAGACTGCCGTCTTTATTGATAGTCACATCAATGCGATCACCAAATCCAGACAAGGCTTCATCGACTGCATTGTCCACAATTTCCCAGACTAGGTGATGGAGACCAGCACCGTCGGTCGATCCGATGTACATACCTGGACGTTTACGGACCGCATCCAACCCTTCTAGCACCTGAATGGCGTCATCATTGTAGTTGTTAATATTGATTTCCTTTTTTGACACAAGGAACCTCCTATTTGTTCATCTTTACTATTTTACAGGTTTTCTAAGTATTTTGCAAAGTTTTTCCCATTCAGCTGTCACAATTTCACAAGATATTCTCAGCCTTTCTACAGCATTTCATGGTATAATAGGTCTATGATGACATTTGTATTATTAATACTAGCTTATCTGCTAGGTTCGATTCCGTCTGGCCTCTGGATTGGACAAGTTTTCTTTCAGACAAATCTGCGCGAACATGGTTCTGGAAATACTGGAACGACCAATACTTTCCGTATTTTGGGTAAGAAAGCAGGGATGGCAACCTTTGTGATTGATTTTTTCAAAGGAACCTTGGCCACACTACTTCCAATTTTTTTCCACCTACAGGGTGTATCACCTCTTGTCTTTGGACTTTTGGCCGTCATTGGACATACCTTTCCTATCTTTGCAGGATTTAAAGGGGGCAAGGCTGTCGCAACCAGCGCTGGAGTGATTTTCGGATTTGCGCCTGTCTTCTGCCTCTATCTAGCAGTCGTATTCTTTGGAACTCTCTATCTGGGTAGTATGATTTCCCTATCTAGCGTTGTTGCTTCTCTCGCAGCAGTCATTGGCGTACTTCTCTTTCCTCTCTTTGGATTTATTTTGAACAGTTATGACCTTCTTTTTATCGTGATTATCCTAGCGCTTGCTAGCTTGATTATCATTCGTCACAAGGATAATATCACACGCATCAAAAACAAAACTGAAAACCTCGTTCCTTGGGGATTGAACCTAACCCATCAAAACACTAACAAATAAAACGCCAGTTTGAAACTGACGTTTTTTTGTATGCTTATTTTGATTTGATGTAGTTGATACCATCTGCCTTAGGCGCAACTGCTTTTCCGAAGAAGGCTGCCAAGACAAGGATAGTCAAGACATAAGGGGCGATTTGAAGGTAAACCGCTGGCACTCCTTGTAGGAAAGGCAATTGAGAACCGATAACTGCCAAACTTTGTGAAAGTCCAAAGAAAAGACTAGAAAGCATAGCACCAATTGGATTCCATTTACCAAAGATCATTGCAGCAAGAGCGATAAATCCAGGTCCTACAATGGTTGTCACTGAGAAGTTGACAGAGATTGATTGGGCGTAGATAGCTCCCCCAATTCCACCTAAGAAACCTGAAATGATAACCCCAAGATATCGCATCTTGTAGACATTGATCCCCAAGGTATCCGCTGCTTGAGGGTGTTCCCCTACAGAGCGAAGGCGAAGACCAAAGCGCGTCTTAAAGAGAATAAACCAAGCAAGGAAAGAGAAGGCAATCGCGATATAACCTAGTAGACTGGTAGACTTGAAGAAGATATCTCCAATCACTGGGATATCAGCCAAAACTGGGAAATCAAAACGTCCAAAAGTCTGGCTTAAGTTATCCGTTTGCCCTTTGTTATAAAGAACTTTAACCAAGAAAACTGCTAGGGCAGGAGCCATCAAGTTCAATACTGTACCACTGACAACATGATCCGCACGAAAATGGACCGTTGCGACTGCATGGATGAGGGAGAAAATAGCTCCCACAGCACCTGCAACTAACAAGGAAATCCAAGGAGTCGCCGCTCCAAGTTGTTCTGCAAACTCGAGGTTAAAGACAACCCCCGAAAAGGCTCCCATTACCATAATACCTTCAAGACCGACATTGACAACACCACCACGTTCGGAGAAAACTCCTCCAATACTCGTAAAAATAAGTGGTGCTGAGTAAATCAGCATAGAAGAGACTAAGAGGGTGAGTAATGTTGTAATAGACATCCTTACTTACCTCCTTTAACTTGTTTTTTGGGTTTGACAAAGCGTTCAATAATATAGTGAACACTGACAAAGAAGATAATAGACGCTGTTACAATGCTGACAAGCTCAGACG
>CAUSRF010000037.1:0-10818 GCA_963534275.1 uncultured Streptococcus sp. | reverse complement strand
CATTCGTTTTTCACCAGGATGGGTCTGCTCATTGAGCGCAAACAACAAGTCAAAGTAGGAAGCAAAAAATTCACTCGTACGATGATTCATACTGAGAAGATCTTGGCGTTTGATAGCTTTTTTTATTTGGTGAGAGAAGGCGGGCATGGCCTGATTCAGCAAAAGGAGCTGTTTTTCGATGATATGTTTTTTGAGTTCTTGAGGGTAGGGAATCTGGTAGGCTCTTTGAAGAGAAGTATAGCGCCCATTCGGGTCGTATAGAATCTTGCTGTGGAGTAGATTGTGCCACATGCAAGTTGTATAAGCATTTTGAGCTTTGTGTTGAAAAACAGTTGTGTTCAATTCTTGTTCAAAAGAATCCAGCGAACGATAAATCAACTCGATTTCGATTCCGTTGTTTAGTATACAGTCATCCTCTAACTCCCAAAACTGGTTTCCAATTTCCATATAGGAGCAGTACTTACTCAAAATATTTTGTCGAATTGCCTCATCGATGGGAGAGTTGAGATAGATGTAGACATCATAATCAGAATTTTGATCATAGGCTTGTCCTGCACGTGAACCACCTAGAGCGATGGCTTCAACTTGTTTCAGTTGAGAGAATTCTTTGTAAAGTTCTTGGATCATGAATTTTCTCCTAGCTTTATGGTTTTAAAGTCATTTTACCAAAAAGTAAAACGTTTGCATAGTATTGAGTTACTCTTTTTCATTTGTAGCAAAAAATGTGAACCCTTTTTTGAGTTCACACTTCTTTTTATTCTGCTGCTTGTTGCCAGCGTTTGGCAAGCATGCGGGATAAACTTGAAATTGCTAGGTTAAAGCTGAAGTAGATGAGAGCGATCAGGATATAAAGACTGAAGACCTGCTCTGGTTCGAAATAACGGCCCATGAGAATTTGACTAGCGCCAAAGAGTTCTTGTAGGGCGATAACAGAGTAGAGGAGACTGGTATCCTTGATCACTGTCACAAACTGAGAAATGATGGCTGGCAACATTTTACGGATCGCTTGTGGGAGAATGATGTGGTAGAGGATTTGCGCAGAGGTAAATCCTTGCGACATTCCTGCTTCGTACTGTCCCTTGTCTACGGCATTGAGGCCACCTCGGATAATCTCAGCCAAGGCTGCTGATGTAAAGAGGGTGAAGGCGGTAATGCCAGCTGGTGTCGACTTCATCTTGAATACCAAAAAGATGGTGAAAATCCAGAGAAGGTTGGGAACATTACGCACAAATTCGATGTAAATGCTGGAGATGATTCGCAAGATAGGATTCTTTCCATTTCTCATGACTGCAAGTACAGTCCCGATCAGGGTAGAGAGGACGATGGCAATCAGTGAAATGTAGAGGGTCAAGCCGAATCCTTTAAAGATAAAGACTAGGTTATCTGGGGTCAAAACTTCTAAAATAGATTCCATAGTAACCTCCTAAAGTGAATAGGCTTTTTTATTGGCTTGTTCCATCTTGCGACCAAACTGGGCGACAGGGAAGCAAAGGGCAAAGTAGAGTAGAGCAGCACCTAAAAAGGCTGGAATGTAGTTTCCGTTGAGAGCTGACCAAGACTTGGTCACAAACATCAAGTCCACTCCAGAGATGATAGCAACAGTTGAAGTATTCTTGATAAGGTTAACGATTTGGTTGGTCAAAGGAGGAAGGATGATACGGATGGCTTGAGGCAAGATAATCAAGCGCATGGTACTGATATAGGTGAAACCTTGTGATAAGGCCGCTTCCATCTGACCACTAGGAATAGACTGAATCCCTGAACGAATGACCTCAGCGATATAAGCACCGTGATAGAGTCCGACGCAGAGAACAGCTGTCCAATAAATCGGAATCATGATAGTGTGGTCACTGATAAGAGGTAGACCATAAAAAACGATGACAAACTGCACCAAGAGGGGAGTGTTTTGGTAAAATTCGACAAAGATACGAGCTAGGATTCGCAACATTGGACGTTTACTGGTCGACATAGCTCCAAAGAAGATGCCCAAAACCATGGCTAGGATAAAGGATCCAATTGCTAGGGCGAGAGTGAAGAGGAAACCATTGAAAAATTGTCCAAAATCCTGAAAATAGGCTGTCCAAGATGATAAATCTGTCATGGGGTGTCCTCCTTAATCTGCAGTATGGCTAGATGGTTTGAGCTTGTAACGGTCATAAAGTTTCTGCAAACTACCGTCCTTGCTCCATTTGGTGACCAAGTTATCAAGATAATCGTTGAGTTCAGTGTTTGATTTTTTGGTAACGATACCGTAGTCAGATGGCTTGAAACTATCATCTAGGAGCTCTGTTCGTTTACTGGTGTAGCCAGACAGGATAGAGCGGTCCACGGAAAAGGCATCAATACGGTGAGCGTGAAGGGAAGTAATCAATTCTGGATAGGAACCAAGTTCTACAAACTTAAACTTCAGGCCTTTCTTTTTACCTAGTTCGGTAATCAAGCGTTGAGTAATGGAACCTTGGGCAACTCCGATCGTTTTACCATTCAGGTCTTCAATGCTTTTGATATTGGCAGATTTATTGACCAAAAAACCAGAAGCGTCCGTGTAGTAGGGACTGGTGAAGTTGTAGAGTTTTTTACGTTCTTCTGTGATGGTAAAGGTCGCGATATCCAAATCGACCTGTTCATTGTCAAGAAGTGGGCCACGGGTTTGAGCGGTAACAGGAACGTAGCGAACTTTGACCTTGAGTTCGCCCGCAATCATCTTGGCAAGGTCCGTTTCGATACCAGAATAAGTCCCTGTCTTGGGATCCTTGTAGCCGAAATTGGGAACGTCTTGTTTCACACCGACAACTAGCTCGCCTCTCTTTTGAATATCTGCGACACTGGTGTCTGCTTGAACTGGCTTAGTTAGGGTAAGGCTGAAAAGGCTAATCAATAATGCGGATAAAAAGAGTTTCTTTTTCATAGGCGCCTCCTTATTTGACTTTGTCACTTTCGTGGTTGATAATTTTGCTGAGGAACTGTTGGGCACGAGGTTCGCTTGGATTGTCGAAAAAGTCGTCGACATCTGTCGTATCTACTAAAACTTCCCCGTCAGCCATAAAGATAATGCGGTCTGCAACCTCTCGGGCAAAGCCCATTTCGTGGGTAACGATGATCATGTTCATCCCGTCATGAGCCAGCTTTTGCATAACTGCTAGAACATCCCCAATGGTTTCAGGGTCGAGGGCAGACGTTGGCTCATCAAAGAGGAGGAGCTCCGGATGCATAGCGAGACCACGTGCGATGGCAATCCGTTGTTTTTGTCCACCAGATAGCATGGCTGGATAAGAATCTTTTTTGTCCCACATGTTTACAAATTCCAGGTATTTTTGGGCTGTTTTTTCAGCTTCTTTTTTATCAATTCCTAGAACTTTTACGGGGGCTAGTGTTACATTTTCTAACACTGTTTTGTGTGGATAGAGGTTAAAATGCTGGAAAACCATGCCGACTTCCTTGCGAAGAGGAACTAAATCTTTCTGACTGGCACCTGCAACTTGGTGTCCATTGACTAGGAGACTTCCTTTGTCAACAGCCTCTAAACCATTGATTGTACGGATAAGAGTGGATTTCCCAGAGCCTGAAGGTCCTAGGAGGACAACGACTTGCCCTTTTTCAAAACGGAGATTGATGTCGCGGAGTGCGTGGTAGTCTCCGTAATATTTTTCGACGTTTTTAAATTCTACTAAAGCCATGAGAGATCTCCTTTGTGTTAGATTTTATAACATGATTTTACACCAAAAGAATCGCCTTGTCAAATCATATCTTAAAAAATTCACTAAAATTTTATAAAAAAGCAATCTGGATAGTGAAAAAGTCTAAATCATGTTATAATGAAACGATAGAATTCTTAGAAAGAGTGGATGTTTTTTTGATAACTCCTACTTATGAATGGCAGTTTGCCCCGCAGGTTGAAGATGCGGATTTTACAAAGATAGCCAAGAAGGCTGGACTGGGTCCTGAGGTGGCTCGGTTATTATTTGAAAGAGGGATTCAGGACCAAAAAAGTCTGAAGAAGTTTTTAGAACCTTCCTTGGAGGACTTGCATGACCCCTATCTGCTCCATGATATGGACAAGGCAGTGGAACGGATTCGTCAGGCCATTGAAGAAGGGGAGAATATCCTCGTTTATGGTGACTATGATGCGGATGGTATGACTTCGGCTTCGATTATTAAGGAAAGTTTGGAACAGCTTGGTGCTGAGTGCCGTGTTTACCTACCCAATCGTTTTACAGACGGCTATGGCCCCAATGCCAGTGTTTACAAATACTTTATCGAGCAAGAGGGGATTTCCTTGATTGTGACAGTGGACAATGGGGTTGCTGGTCACGAAGCCATTGAACTGGTCCAGTCTATGGGAGTGGATGTTATTGTGACTGACCACCATTCCATGCCTGAAACCCTGCCAGAAGCCTATGCCATTGTTCATCCCGAGCATCCAGATGCAGACTATCCTTTTAAATATTTGGCTGGTTGCGGAGTGGCCTTCAAGCTAGCTTGTGCCCTTTTAGAAGAAGTGCAAGTGGAGTTGCTCGATTTGGTCGCCATTGGAACCATTGCTGATATGGTGAGTTTGACGGATGAAAACCGTATCTTGGTTCAGTATGGTCTGGAAATGTTGGGGCATACTCAACGCATTGGTCTGCAAGAAATGCTGGACATAGCTGGAATTGCTGCTAACGAAGTGACGGAAGAAACGGTTGGTTTTCAGATTGCCCCTCGTTTGAATGCCCTAGGTCGCTTAGACGACCCCAATCCTGCCATTGATTTGCTGACTGGATTTGATGATGAAGAAGCTCACGAGATTGCCCTTATGATTCATCAGAAAAACGAAGAACGCAAGGAAATCGTGCAATCTATCTATGAAGAAGCCAAGACCATGGTGGATCCTGAGAAGAAGGTCCAGGTCTTGGCCAAGGAAGGTTGGAATCCTGGAGTTCTGGGTATCGTGGCTGGGCGCTTGCTGGAAGAAATAGGGCAGACAGTCATTGTTCTTAATATTGAAGATGGTCGCGCCAAGGGCAGTGCTCGTAGTGTGGAAGCAGTCGATATTTTTGAAGCCTTGGATCCCCATCGAGAGCTCTTCATCGCCTTTGGAGGCCATGCTGGTGCGGCGGGCATGACGCTAGAAGTGGAGAAACTTTCAGATTTATCTCAGGTCTTGGAAGACTATATCCGTGAAAAAGGCGCAGATGCTAGTGGTAAGAACAAGTTAAATCTAGATGAGGAGTTGGATTTAGAGACACTTAGCTTAGAAACGGTTAAAAGTTTTGAACGTTTGGCACCTTTTGGGATGGACAATCAGAAACCTGTTTTTTACATCAGGAATTTCAATGTCGAGAGTGCTCGCAGTATGGGGGCGGGAAATGCTCACCTCAAACTAAAAATTTCTAAGGGAGAAGCGAGTTTTGAAGTGGTGGCTTTTGGTCAGGGTAGATGGGCGACGGAGTTTGCTCAAACAAAAAACCTAGAATTGGCAGTCACCCTGTCTGTCAACCAATGGAATGGTCAAACTGCTCTCCAGTTGATGATGGTGGATGCGCGTGTAGAGGGTGTTCAACTCTTTAACATTCGTGGGAAGAATGCAGCCTTGCCAGAAGGGGTTCCAGTCTTGGACTTTGCTGGAGAATTACCAGAATTAGCGACCAGTGAAGCGGTTGTTGTGAAAACCATTCCTGAGGATATTACCCTGCTTAAGGCCGTTTTTCAGGAAAAAAATTTCTCTGCGGTTTATTTCAAGAATGACATTGACAAGGCCTACTACCTAACAGGTTATGGGACTAGAGAGCAGTTTGCCAAATTGTACAAAACCATTTACCAATTCCCAGAATTTGACATACGCTACAAACTTAAGGACTTAGCAGCCTATCTCAATATCCAACAAATCTTGCTGGTCAAGATGATTCAAGTATTTGAGGAACTGGGCTTTGTAACTATCAAAGATGGTGTCATGACTGTCAATAAAGAAGCGCCGAAAAGGGAAATTGGTGACAGTCAGATATATCAAAATCTCAAACAAACTGTAAAAATTCAAGAAATCATGGCGCTGGGTACCGTGCAAGAGATTTATGATTTTTTAATGAAAAAATAGATGGAAAGAGGCTGAGGTAACCAATCTCAGCTTTTTTCTTTGTCATATCTTAAACCTTATGTAGTAAAAGTATAAATTTTTGTAACATGACTAAAATATAACTCTAAACGAACTGACATGTAAATCAAGTATGATTTTCTTATTAAGAAAATATAAGGGGAATATAGTTATGAAAAAAACAGTTACAAAACTGATTTTTGGTTTGACTTCTACCGCCTTCTTGGCGACAGTTGGGGCTCAAACGGTTCATGCCAACTCTTACGTTGTCCAAGACGGTGATTCATTTTATGCCATTGCAACCGCTAACGGCATGGATCCGCATGAGTTGGCAACTTTGAATGGAAAAACCATCTTTGATACTATCCACCCAGGGGATGTTTTGGAAGTGAGTGGTTCTGCTAAGGCTAACTCTACCTATAGCGCTCCAGCTAGCACTGCGAATGTGGTATCAGATACAGAAGATGTTGTCGAAAAGACACCAACAAACTATGGGAACTCTTATCCTGTTGGCCAGTGTACATGGGGTGTGAAAGAATTGGCACCTTGGGCTAGTAACTGGTGGGGAAATGCTAACACTTGGGCAATTTACGCGAGTGCTCAAGGCTATAAGACAGGTAGTGTTCCAGTAGTAGGAGCTATCGCCGTTTGGGACGGTGGTGAATATGGTCACGTTGCTTATGTAACAGATGTTCAAAGTGAAAACTCTATCCAGGTATTGGAAGCAAACTACAGACGTCAAAAGCAGATTGCAAATTATCGTGGCTTCTTTAATCCATATGAATTTTTAGGTAACGTCACTTATATCTATCCAAACTAAAGATGATAAAAAGATTTAGAATTTCTAAGTCTTTTTTCTTTTTGAAGAAATTTCCTATCGTTAACCTCCATCTTAATGGTTAATTGCTGAAAAAATTTTAGATTCTGTAGCGAATAGGAAATTCTCGCTTTTAGATGCAGATAAACTATGTCTTTGTAGAAAATAGTTCTCAAGTCGAGAGGTAAAAGCAAGTTTTTTTGAACTAAAAGAGAAATTTAGGGTTCGAGAAAGGTATCTGAAATTAAATTGATTCAAAAAGCCCATATTTTTGATGGTGCAAACCTTCCATTACCTTAGATGAAGCCTCCAAAAGAGAAGTCAAAGTAAAAGGATTTGATTCACAGTAGTGACTAATCTCTTGTTGAAAACTTATCTTCATTTGGAAAAATCATCAAAAAAATGGTATAATGGTAGGAAAAGATTCGGCTGAAAGTTTTAGAACTTTTAGAATAAGAGGGTAAATCTACCCTATAATCAAGATAAACTAAGGTTTCGGAGGGAAAATGAGTAATATCAGTTTAACAACACTTGGTGGTGTACGTGAAAATGGGAAAAATATGTATATCGCTGAAATCGATGGATCTATTTTTGTTTTGGATGCAGGGCTTAAATACCCTGAAAATGAACAACTAGGGGTTGACGTCGTCATTCCAAATATGGACTATCTTTTTGAAAATAGCGACCGTATCGCTGGGGTCTTCTTGACCCACGGGCATGCGGATGCCATTGGTGCTCTGCCTTACCTTTTGGCAGAAGCGAAGGTGCCTGTGTTTGGCTCTGAGTTGACCATTGAGTTGGCGAAACTCTTTGTTAAAGGAAATGATACGGTTAAGAAATTCAATGACTTCCATGTGATTGATGAGGATACAGAGATTGATTTTGGAGGGACTGTGGTTTCCTTCTTCCGTACAACTCACTCTATCCCAGAAAGTTTGGGAGTTGTCTTGAAAACTCCAAAAGGGAGCATTGTTTATACAGGTGACTTCAAGTTTGACCAGACAGCTAGTGAATCCTATGCGACGGATTTTGGCCGTCTGGCTGAGATTGGTCGTGACGGTGTCTTGGCGCTCCTTAGTGATTCTGCGAATGCAGATAGCAATATCCAGGTAGCGAGCGAGAGTGAAGTTGGAGAGGAAATTACCCATACCATTGCAGACTGGGAAGGGCGAATCATCGTTGCGGCTGTTGCTAGCAACCTCTCTCGTATCCAGCAGGTCTTTGATGCTGCTGCGGATACAGGTCGCCGAGTTGTTTTGACTGGATTTGATATTGAAAATATCGTCCGCACAGCGATTCGTCTCAAAAAATTGTCTCTAGCCAACGAAAGTCTCTTGATTAAACCCAAAGAAATGTCTCGTTTTGAAGACCATGAGTTGATTATTCTTGAGACAGGTCGTATGGGTGAGCCTATCAACGGTCTTCGTAAGATGTCGATCGGTCGCCACCGTTATGTGGAAATCAAGGACGGTGACCTAGTTTATATCGTAACGACTCCATCTATCGCTAAAGAAGCTGTCATGGCACGTGTTGAAAATATGATCTATCAAGCTGGTGGTGTGGTAAAACTCATTACCCAAAGCTTGCGAGTATCAGGACACGGGAATGCGCGTGATTTGCAGTTAATGATTAATCTCTTGCAACCCAAGTATCTCTTCCCTATCCAAGGGGAGTACCGTGAATTGGATGCACATGCCAAGGCTGCCATGGCGGTTGGAATGTTGCCAGAGCGCATTTTTATTCCTAAAAAGGGAACCACCATGTCCTACGAACACGGGGACTTTGTCCCTGCTGGCGGAGTTTCCGCAGGTGATGTTTTGATTGACGGAAATGCTATCGGAGATGTTGGAAATGTTGTCCTTCGTGACCGTAAGGTTTTGTCAGAGGATGGGATTTTTATCGTGGCTATCACTGTCAACCGTCGTGAGAAGAAAATTGTAGCTAAGGCTCGCGTCCATACGCGCGGATTTGTTTATCTCAAGAAGAGCCGTGATATTCTCCGTGAAAGTTCTGAATTGATTAACCAAACGGTAGAAGAATATCTTCAAGGTGATGATTTTGACTGGGCAGATCTCAAAGGCAAGGTTCGTGATAATTTGACCAAGTACCTCTTTGATCAAACCAAGCGTCGCCCAGCAATCTTGCCTGTCGTGATGGAAGCTAAATAATAAGCAGTATACCTACAGAAAAAGTCGAAATTCGGCTTTTTCTTATAGAATAGTATAAAGGAGACAACCATGGCAGTTATGAATATCGAGTATTACTCTGAAGTTTTGGATATGGAGTGGGGCGTTACTGTGCTCTATCCAGATGCTAGTCGGGTAACTGAACCAGATTGTAAAGATATTCCTGTCCTTTATCTTTTGCACGGAATGTCCGGAAATCAGAATAGCTGGCTCAAGCGGACCAATGTCGAGCGCTTGTTGCGGGGAACCAATCTCATTGTTATCATGCCCAATACTAGCAATGGCTGGTACACAGATACCCAGTATGGTTTTGACTACTTTACTGCTCTAGCAGAAGAGTTGCCTCAGGTTATGAAACGCTTCTTCCCCAATATGACTAGCAAGCGTGAAAAGACCTTCATTGCAGGTCTCTCTATGGGTGGCTATGGTTCCTTCAAGCTAGCTCTCGCAACCGATCGTTTTTCACATGCTGCTAGTTTTTCTGGTGCACTCAGTTTCCAAGAATTTTCTCCTGAAAGTCAGGATTTGGGCTCTCTTGCCTACTGGCGAGGAGTGTTTGGAGAAATCAAAGACTGGACAGCTAGCCCTCATTCGCTTGAAAGTATCGCTGCGAAATCGGATAAAAAAACTAAACTATGGGCTTGGTGTGGGGAACAAGACTATCTCTACTCAGCCAATAACCTCGCTGTGAAAAACCTTAAAAAGCTTGGTTTTGAAGTAACCTATAGTCATAGTGCTGGCACTCACGAGTGGTACTACTGGGAAAAACAATTGGAGCGTTTTTTAGCTACTCTACCAATTAACTTTGTTTTGGAAGAGCGTCTATCTTAGTTTTAGGTTTCTTTCAGTTTTTTTGAGTAAAATAGAGAATCTATCTTGATTATGGGAGACCATCGATTTTAAGATAGGTTCTTATTTTTATGAAAGGTGGAGCGTCATGTTCTGGATTATTCGATTATTCTTCCGATTTCTTTTGGGAATTTGGCGTTTCTTTTGGCGTCTGGTCTGGACCTTGGTCATCATCCTTCTCCTTGCTTTTGGAGTGCTATGGTATCTGACAGGTGATTTTCATTCTGCGGTCAATCAGGTTGAAAAAATGAGCCAGATTGGTCAAGGTGGCTGGAATCAATGGCAGGAAACGGGAAGGCTGGAAGTCTTGTCTCAGACAGACAGTCACCAACATGCAGAAGGCAAGTGGGCTCAAGCCTCAGCTCGCATCTATATTGAGCCTCAAATGGATGAGACCTTCCAAGGCGCTTATGCAGAAGCTATAAAGAACTGGAATCAAACGGGCGCCTTTACCTTTGAGGTGGTCGCGGATTCTAGTCAAGCAGATATTGTGGCAAGTGAAATGAACGATGGATCGACAGCCGTAGCTGGTCAAGCTGAGAGTCAAACCAATCTGTTGACCAATCAATTTATATCTGTAACGGTGCGTCTGAATCATTATTATTTATCCAATCCAAGTTATGGTTATTCTTATGAACGGATCGTGCATACAGCGGAGCACGAGCTGGGACATGCTATCGGATTGGATCATACCAACGAGACTTCTGTTATGCAGCCAGCAGGCTCCTACTATGGGATTCAACCCCAGGATGTGAAGGCTGTTCAAGAACTCTATACCGGTAGCGACTAGATGAAGTCGGTGCAATCCGAAAAGAAATCAAAGCTCCTCCATCAAGCGTTTGGTGGGGCTTTTTGTTCGTCCTGTTACGGCCTTTTTGCTATAATGGAACTATGAA
>CAUSRF010000036.1:0-12188 GCA_963534275.1 uncultured Streptococcus sp. | reverse complement strand
CTTGAAGGAATGAACGGTAAACCAGTTGTCGTTCGTACAATGGATATCGGTGGAGATAAGGAACTTCCTTACTTCGATATGCCACACGAAATGAACCCATTCCTTGGATTCCGTGCCCTTCGTATCTCTATCTCTGAAACTGGAGATGCTATGTTCCGCACACAAATCCGTGCCCTTCTTCGTGCGTCTGTACACGGTCAATTGCGTATCATGTTCCCAATGGTTGCGCTCTTGAAGGAATTCCGTGCAGCTAAAGCAGTCTTTGACGAAGAAAAAGAAAACCTTCTTGCTGAAGGTGTTGCAGTTGCGGACAATATCCAAGTTGGTATCATGATCGAGATCCCTGCAGCAGCTATGCTTGCAGACCAATTTGCAAAAGAAGTTGACTTCTTCTCAATTGGTACAAACGACTTGATCCAATACACAATGGCTGCTGACCGTATGAACGAACAAGTTTCATACCTTTACCAACCATATAACCCATCAATCCTTCGTTTGATCAACAACGTTATCAAGGCAGCTCACGCTGAAGGTAAATGGGCTGGTATGTGTGGTGAGATGGCTGGTGACCAACAAGCAGTTCCACTTCTTGTCGGAATGGGCTTGGATGAGTTCTCTATGTCAGCAACATCTGTACTTCGTACACGTAGCTTGATGAAGAAACTTGACACAGCTAAGATGGAAGAGTACGCAAACCGTGCCCTTACAGAATGCTCAACAATGGAAGAAGTTCTTGAACTTCAAAAAGAATACGTTAATTTTGATTAATCGAAAAGTCCTTGCAACGCAGTTGCAGGGATTTTTTTGATATTTTTAAAAGAATTTTCAAGAAAATCTTTCTTATAGAAAGTCCAACCTTGAAAAAGTAGTGGTCAGAACAAAAAAATACTTAACCAGTTCATAAAATTCTTGACAAGTTGCAAATTTAGGAGTAAACTATTAACCAGTTAATTAATAGAGAGGAGTTTCTGTAATTTAGAAATGAATTGCAAGTAGAATGATCAAAAAGAAAGTGAGTTTCAATGAAAATTAATAAAAAATACCTTGCTGGTTCTGCGGCAGCTTTGATTTTAAGTGTTTGCTCTTACGAGTTGGGACTTTATCAAGCCAGAACGATTAAGGAAAATAATCGTGTTTCCTATATAGATGGAAAACAAGCAATGCAAAAAACGGAGAATTTGACTCCTGATGAGGTTAGCAAGCGTGAAGGAATCAATGCGGAGCAAATCGTCATCAAGATAACAGACCAAGGCTATGTTACTTCACATGGCGACCACTATCATTATTACAATGGTAAGGTTCCTTATGATGCGATTTTCAGCGAAGAATTGCTCATGAAAGATCCAAACTATAAGCTAAAATATGAGGATATTGTCAATGAAGTCAAGGGTGGTTATGTTATTAAGGTAGATGGAAAATACTATCTTTACCTTAAGGATGCTGCTCATGCAGATAATGTCCGTACAAAAGAAGAAATCAATCGACAAAAACAAGAGCATAGTCAGCATCGTGAAGGTGGTACCCCAAGAAACGATGGTGCTCTATCCTTGGCACGTTCGCAAGGACGCTATACTACGGATGATGGTTATATCTTTAATGCATCTGATATCATTGAAGATACTGGTGATGCTTATATCGTTCCTCATGGCAATCATTACCATTATATTCCCAAGAATGAATTATCAGCTAGCGAGTTGGCTGCTGCAGAAGCCTTCCTATCTAGTCGGGGAAATCTGTCAAGTTCAATAACCTATCGCCGACAAAATAGCGATAGCACACCAAGAACTAACTGGTTCCCTTCTGTAAGCAATCAGGGAACTACCAATGCTAACACAAGCAACAACAGCAACACTAACAGTCAAGCGAGTCAAAGTGATGACATTGATAGTTTGTTGAAACAGCTCTACAAACTGCCATTGAGCCAACGACATGTGGAATCTGATGGCCTTGTTTTCGACCCAGCACAAATCACAAGTCGCACAGCCAGAGGTGTAGCTGTCCCTCATGGTAACCATTACCACTTTATCCCTTATGAACAAATGTCTGAATTGGAAGAACGAATTGCTCGTATTATTCCTCTTCGTTATCGTTCGAACCATTGGCTACCGGATTCAAAACCGGAAGAACCAAGTCCACAGCCGACTCCAGAACCTAGTCCGAGTCCGCAACCTGCACCAAATCCTCAACCAGCTCCAAGTAATCCAATTGACGAAAAATTGGTCAAAGAAGCTGTTCGAAAAGTAGCTGACGGGTATGTCTTTGAGGAGAATGGCATCTCTCGTTATATCCCAACCAAGGAACTTTCAGCAGAAACAGCGGCAGCCATTGATAGCAAACTAGCCAAGCAGGAAAGTTTGTCTCATGTGCTAGGAGCTAAGAAAACTGACCTCCCATCTAGTGACCGAGAATTTTACAATAAGGTTTATGACTTACTAGCAAGAATTCATCAAGATTTAATTTCCAATAAAGGCCGACAAGTTGATTTTGAAGCTTTGGATAAACTGTTGGAACGCCTCAATGATGCCTCAAGTGATAAAGTCAAGTTGGTGGATGATATTCTTGCCTTCTTAGCACCCATTCGTCATCCAGAACGTTTAGGAAAATCGAATGCGCAAATAGCTTATACAGATGATGAAATTCAAGTTGCCAAGTTGGCAGGCAAGTATACAACGGAAGATGGCTATATCTTTGATCCTCGTGATATTACCAGTGATGAGGGGGATGCCTATGTAACTCCGCATATGACCCACAGTCATTGGATTAAGAAAGATAGTTTGTCTGCAGCCGAAAGAGCGGCAGCCCAGGCTTATGCTAAAGAGAAAGGTTTGACGCCTCCTTCGACAGACCATCAGGATTCAGGAAATAGTAAGGCTAAGGGAGCAGAAGCTACCTACAATCGAGTAAAAGCAGCTAAGAAGGTACCGCTTGATCGTATGCCTTACAATCTCCAACATACTGTGGAAGTCAAAAACGGAAGCTTGATTATTCCTCATTATGACCATTACCATAACATCAAATTTGAGTGGTTTGACGAAGGTCTTTATGAGGCTCCTAAGGGGTATACTCT
Source organism: uncultured Streptococcus sp. (assembly GCA_963534275.1). Taxonomy (GTDB): domain Bacteria; phylum Bacillota; class Bacilli; order Lactobacillales; family Streptococcaceae; genus Streptococcus. Next base: position 9,121 of record CAUSRF010000036.1, on the reverse strand, counting down.
AGAGGATCTCTTTGCGACTGTTAAGTACTATGTTGAGCATCCAAACGAACGTCCACATTCAGATAGTGGATGGGGTAATGCAAGTGACCATGTTCAAAGAAACCAAAATGGTCAAGATGATAATAATCATACGGAAAGACCATCAGAGGAGAAACCTCGACCAGAAAAACCTGAGGAAGAAAAACCTAGAGAAGAGAAGCCGCAGAGTGAGAAACCAGAGTCTCCAAAACCAACTGAGGAGCCAGAAGGAGAATCACCAGAGGAACCAGAAGAACCTCAGGTTGAAACTGAAAAGGTTGAAGCGAAGTTAAGAGAGGCGGAAGAGTTACTTGCAAAAATCCAGGATCCCATTATCAAGTCCAATGCAAAAGAAACTCTCATAGGATTAAAAAATAACATGCTATTTGGCGCCCAGGACAATAATACTATTATGGCAGAAGCTGAAAAATTATTGGCTTTGTTAAGGGAGAGTAAGTAGTCGTAGCAACATTTTCTAACTCCTAAAAACAGGATAGGAGAGCTAGAAAAGATAAAATCGAAAAATGAGAGCAGAATGTGAGTTCTAGTTCTCATTTTTTTCATGAAAATATGTAAAATAACTTGACATATAATGTAAATAAAGATAAACTATTTACTAGTTAATTAAATGGTTAAATACTAGTTAAGGAGTAATGATGAAAAAAAGAACAATCCTATTATTGATGGCCAGTTTATTGGTACTTGTCTTAGGAGCATGTGGTCAAAAAGAAAAACAAGAAGCAAAAGGGATGAAGATTGTCACAAGTTTTTACCCAATCTACGCCATGGTTAAAGAGGTATCAGGTGACTTGAATGATGTTCGGATGATTCAGTCAAGTAGTGGAATTCACTCATATGAACCCTCAGCAAATGATATTGCTGCTATCTATGATGCGGATGTCTTTGTCTACCACTCGCATACATTGGAATCTTGGGCGGGAAGTCTGGATCCCAACTTGAAAAAATCAAAAGTAAAAGTTTTAGAAGCATCTGAAGGAATGACCTTGGAGCGTGTTCCAGGTTTGGAAGACGTAGAAGCTGGTGACGGTATTGATGAAAAAACACTTTACGACCCGCACACTTGGTTAGATCCTGAAAAAGCAGGCGAAGAAGCGCAGATTATTGCGGACAAACTTTCGGAGCTTGATAGTGCCAATAAGGAAACCTATCAAAAGAATGCCAAAAACTTTATCTCTAAAGCCCAGGAATTAAGCAAGAAATACCAGCCTATTTTTGAAAAAGCGAGTCAAAGGACCTTTGTTACGCAACACACAGCCTTTTCCTACCTGGCTAAACGCTTTGGATTGAAACAACTTGGTATAGCAGGGATTTCCCCTGAACAAGAGCCGAGTCCCAGACAGTTGACAGAAATCCAAGAGTTCGTCAAAACCTATAATGTCAAGACCATCTTTACTGAGAGCAACGCTTCTTCTAAAGTTGCTGAAACCTTGGTCAAATCAACAGGAGTTAGTCTGAAAACACTGAATCCTTTGGAAGCAGACCCCGAAAATGACAAAACTTACTTAGAAAATCTAGAAGAAAATATGAAAGTTCTTGCAGAAGAATTAAAATGAGGAGATTATGAAAATTAAGAAAAAGTATCTTGCAGCGGGATCGGCTTTAGTCCTTTCCCTAAGTCTTTGCATCTATGCACTGAACCAACACCAAGTAGAAGGAAACAAAGATAATAATCGTGTGTCTTATGTCGATGGGAAACAAGACTCTCAAAAAACAGAGACTCAGACACCAGATCAAGTTAGCAAAAAGGAAGATATTCAGGCAGAACAAATTGTCGTGAAAATTACCGACCAAGGTTATGTGACTTCACACGGTGATCATTTCCATTATTACAATGGTAAAGTTCCTTTTGATGCGATTTTCAGTGAAGAACTTTTGATGAAAGATGCCAACTATCAACTTAAAGATGCTGATGTTGTCAATGAAATCAAAGGTGGCTTCATTATCAAGGTGGGTGGTAAGTATTATGTTTACCTTAAGGATGCGGCACATGCAGATAACGTTCGTACGAAGGACGAAATTGAACGCCAAAAACAAGGTCATACACACGATGCACCAACTTCTAACAGTGCAGTGATACTTGCACGATCACAAGGACGCTATACTACCGATGATGGATACATCTTTAATCCATCTGATATTATAGAGGATACAGGTGATGCTTATATCGTTCCTCATGGTGGACATTACCACTACATTCCAAAGAGTTCCTTGTCTGCTAGCGAATTAGCAGCTGCTCAAGCCTATCTCTCTGGAACTAGAAAACAACCGAGTGTGACTGACTATCGTCCAAGTCAAAATGGGACCAGTCAAACCACTAATCCTAGCCAACAAACTGAAACACCAAGCAATACAAAAGAGAGCCTTCAGAATCTATTAAAACAGCTCTATGCACTTCCAAGTAATCAACGTTATGCAGAATCGGATGGTTTGATTTTTGACCCAGCTAAGATTTCAAGTAGAACACCAAGTGGTGTAGCGATTCCTCATGGAAATCACTATCATTTCATTCCGTATACAAAGCTTTCTGCTTTGGAAGAAAAGATTGCACGTATGATTCCTTTATCTAGCGACAGTGGGAAACCAACACCTTTGGAAAATCCAAGCAAACCAGCAGAGCATCCAGCTCAATCGGATCATCGTCATGACCAAGACGGTGACCATGGAAGTCAGGGAACCAACCATGAAGATCATGACCACCATCATAGTGAAGAACATGATCATGGCTTTGCAGCTGAACGCGTCATCAGTGAGGATGAGCAAGGTTTTGTAGTTTCTCATGGAGATCACGCTCATTATTTCTTTAAGAAGGACTTGACTGCAGTCCAAATCAAAGCTGCTCAAGATCATTTGAAAGAAAATCATCAGTCTGAGCCTGTTCAACCACTTGCCAAGACTGTGGAAAGTTTCTCAAGAGATGCGAGCGATGAAGAAAAAATCAAGTATATCTCACAGACCTACGGAGTAACGCTTGAAGCGATTCGTATTTCAAATGGATTCTTTGTCTTTGGAAATCCAGATCAAGCCTATGATCCTACTCATATTCATCCCTATGCAGTACGAAAAGAACATGTGCGTATTCCTCTCCAAACTGGGAATCCAGAACTTGATTTCTTAAATGAACTCTATACTACTGCCCTACGCGACAATGTGTCTCCTTATAGTTTGCAGGTTGAAAATGGTAGTTTTGTCATTCCACATGGTGATCACAATCACTACATTAAGGTTCAGACCAAGGGTTATGAGGTCGCTTTAAAGAATAAGATTCCTACCTTACAATCAAGCTATCAGCCAGGAGCTTTTGACGAGCAAACTGTTCTTTCTAAAGTTGATCAACTATTAGCAGACAGCAGAAGTCTCTACAAAGACGAACTTATCATGCAGAGACGGGTAGAACTTGCTTTGGGTCAATTTACCGAGAACATGAAAAAACTTGCGACCAACTCAACTGCTGGATACCTAGCAGCCTTAGATCTCTTTGATAAGCAATATATCCATGTGGATCACAGTGTGTCTCCAGTTGAAACATCACCTTTGGACAAGAAATACCAAGCTCTTGTAGATAAGATCAATACACTGGATACGGACGCTTATGGTTTACCTAAGAAGGATCTCTTGCTACATTTGCAGGATGCGAAGCTAGCACAAGATGAGACAGAGTTGGATGCGATTGAAGCGAAACTTCAAGCCTTGCAAGATTTCCGTGATCGGACAGGAGTTACAACAGTAGAGTACATTAAGTACTTCTACGAACATGTATCTGATGGCCGACTCAGAGAAGAACTACGGAACCGTGTTGCCAAGTTGACTTGGGAACTTTACCAATCGCAATCTTTCCTCAAAGCAACCGACTTAAACAAGTTATTCCCAACCATCTACCAAACTAAACTAGAGGTGGAAGAAGCTCTCAAAGACGAACCAGTTTCTACAAAAGCTGGCAAAACCATTCTGGATACGGAAAAAGTGGATAGCCAAACTGCTAAGACAGCTATCTATGAATTCCTAAAAGAACTCTATGGTGACTTTATGCCAGAAGAACGTGTCACTCATGTGAAGAAGGAAGAAGTAGATGCTCTCCTAGCCAAAGTTGTTCAACTTCTAGCGCGTGTCAAAGAAGACGGCGTCAAACAATCCCTAGCTGAAGAAGCAGCTAATATCAAAGTAGCCGCAGAAAAAGAAAATGCAGACTTTGATGAAGCCAAGACACAGCTTGAGGAACTTTTGAACCGTATTGCAACAACTATCCAACGAGAGGAAAAACAGGCTGAACAGGATCCGCAAACGGTGATCATCTATCAAAAACTTTATAATGTTTTGCTCTCTCTTCACAAGTACTTGGAAGATAACAAAGGTTCAGATGCAGACTTTGAGCGTGTTGATGCTCTATTTGATCAACTCGCAGCCAAAAGTAGTGATAAAGAAGGTCTCCTCACTCTAGCTAAAGAGATTATTAGCTTGAACCAAGAACTCCGTTCAAAAGCAAGTGAAACTGATAGCCAATCTAAGTCTGAGAAAGACAGTGAAACAGCTGCTTCTCAATCAACAGAAAAGCAAGCGCAAAGTGAGTCTGAGCCGAGTGCTCAATCAAACGAATAATAAGAAAGGCGAAGTAGCTGAGCTACCTCGTCTTTTTTAGTTTTTATAAGATACAATGCCAATGATGGTATCTACTGCGCGCTCCATGGTCTGAAGGCTGACGTATTCAAAACGTCCATGCATGTTTTCACCACCTGCAAAGATATTAGGAGTTGGGATACCCATAAAGGAAATCTTAGATCCATCAGTCCCTCCGCGAATCGGTTCAATGATTGGCGTGATCCCAAGATCTTCCATAACGGCTTTGGCAATGGTAACAGGTGTCATGTCTTTCTCGATGACTTCTTTCATATTGTAGTACTGGTCTGTCAGAGTCAAGGTCACTCGATTATTCCCAAGCTCTTGATTCATCTTGTCAGCGATGTCCCGCATGGTTTCCTTACGAGCTTCAAAGGCATCTTTTTCAAAGTCTCGAATGATGTAGCTTGCACGCGCCTCCTCGACACTACCTGTCACATCCATGAGATGATAGAAACCTTGGTAACCATCTGTCAGCTCTGGTCGGTCATTCTCAGGAAGTTGATTATGAAAATCAATCGCCAGCTGAAGGGCATTGACCATCTGTCCTTTGGCAGTACCAGGGTGGACATTACGCCCTTGGAAATGGAGCTCAGCAGCTGCTGCTGAGAAGGTCTCGTACTGTAGTTCCCCTAGTGGTCCTCCATCAACAGTGTAGGCAAAGTCGACATCAAAGTCATCCGCATCAAACTTGTTAGCACCGACACCGATTTCTTCATCAGGTCCAAAACCAACACGAATTTCACAATGCTTGATTTCAGGATGAGCATTTAAGTACTCGATAGCAGTCATAATCTCAGCAATCCCTGACTTGTCATCAGCGCCCAGCAAGGTCGTGCCGTCAGTTGTGATAAGTGTTTGACCTAGATATTTTTCAAGACTTTTGAAGTCAGCAGGATCTAGTTTAAAACCAGAAGTACCTAAGTCGATGGCTCCACCATCATAGTTTTCGATAACTTGTGGGTTCACACCTTCAGCATTAAAATCAGCAGTATCCATGTGGGAGATGAAGCCAATTTTGCGAGTGAGATTTGGATCATTAGCTGGTAAGGTACCAATAGCAAAACCATTTGGCAAGTAGTAGACGTTTTGTAGACCAACACGTTTCATTTCGGGAATAAGAACGTTGGTCGCAAAATCTACCTGACTTTGCGTACTTGGAGTAGTAGTAGAGTGTTCGTCAGAGCGCGTATTGACCTTAACGTAGGTCAAAAAACGATCTAAAAGGTTCGGATAAGTCATAAAAACTCCTTTAATATCATTTTTTTCATTGTATCATAGAATGGAGAGAAAGACAAAGAGAAGTAAATAAAAATAAAATGAATGAAAGCGTTTATTTATTATATATTTCATGGTAGAATGGTAATTGAAAAAAACATCACAAGGACATATCAATGAAAAAAGCAATTTTAATGATGACATTCGGTTCGCCAGAAGAGATTACCTTTGAGAGTGTGGCGGATTTTTTTACCAATATTCGTCGTGGAATCAGACCCAAGGATCACGAGATTCAGACTCTCTATGACAACTATGTTCGTATTGGTGGTACGCCCCTGCAGAGGATTACACGTGATGAGGTCAATTTAGTCAAGGAACGGTTAGGAGAAGAGTATGGCATCTACTTTGCCAACAAATTTTCTCGGCCTTTTATCCCTGATGTGATCAAGCGGATGGAGGCTGATGGTGTTGAAGAATGTATTTGCTTGATTTTAGAACCTCATTATTCCTTTTACTCAGTCATGGGGTATGAGAAGTTTCTGGAAAGCCAGCAGATCCGATTTTTAGTCATTAAGGACTGGTATCAACAACAGGCTTTGTTGGACTTTTGGACAGATGAGATTAGCAAAATTTTACGGAACGATGTGGGAGAAGAGTCCTTTAAGGTAATCTTCTCAGCCCATAGTGTTCCAATTTTTGCCTTGGACTTTGGAGACCCTTATATCGATCAGATTTTTAATAATAGCAAGTTGATAGCAGAGCAACTCGGTCTAACAGCAGATCAGTATACCAATACTTGGCAGAGCGAGAGCGATATTGGAATCCCTTGGATCAAGCCAGATGTTTTAGAATATTTACGAGAACAAAAGCAACATCCAGAGCATTATATTTTTGTCCCGATTAGTTTTATTAGTGAGCACATCGAAGTCTTGTTCGATAATGATGTAGAATGTTATGAGTTGTGTCAAGAATTAGATGTCACCTACCATCGCCCACCTATGCCCAATACGGATAGCCGTTTAATTGACGCTCTAGTTGCTACTGTAAGAGCCAATGAACACAAAGAATTTAAAGCTTTTCTCCCAGAAGAAGAAACCTTTGATGAGTTAGCTCCTTCAGCAACTACCAAGGACATCATGGAGGAGACAGACGACCTTCAGATGCCAGAATTTGTCAAAAAACTCATTGAGAAAAAAGGCCGTGAAAATGTGAAGATGCCTTACTTGATTAAGAAAATGCTCGAAAAGGCTGGGAAGTTACCAAAAGAGTAAAGAAAAAAGGATTTAGCTTTAAGCTAGATCCTTTATCTGTCTTATTTTTTCTCAAGAAGAGCTTTGATTTCTTGAAGAACTTCGAGTTCAGTTGGAACAGCAGGAGCTTCCTCAACCACTTCCTCTTTCTTACGAAGGTTTTGAGCTTTTTCAATACCTTTGATAACAAAGAAGAGAACTGTACCCACAACGAGGAAGTTGATAACAGCGCTCAAGAAGCTACCATAACCAACACCATTCCATGAAAGTTCAGCGATACGTTCAACGTTCGCAGCTTTCAAAGCTGGGTTCAAGAGAAGTGGAGTGATGATATCATTAACAAATGAAGTAACGATAGCACCGAAAGCAGAGGCAATGATCACACCGACAGCGAGGTCAACAACATTACCACGAAGCAAAAATGCTTTAAGATCCTTTAACATTTTCATAAATTCCTTTCCAGAATTTTATTCTTATTATACCCTAAAATCGAACGAATTGCAAGTTTAATGCTTTTGAGATGAATTGTCCTTTTTAAAAATATAGACTTTACTGAGAATATAGTTTAAAATGATGATCAATATCTGTGCTAGTATGGTCTCGATAGTATTAACTCTATCTATATTTTGTTCAACAAACTGACCGATGATATTAGGATAAGATGTAACAAAGATATAAGTTAAAAGAACGTCTAAACCAAGAGTAGAGAGCCGTGCTAAGAAAAATTTAGCCAGACGGATTGCCCAATTCTTTCTCTCTTGTTTAAAAACAAATGCATCATTAGTGATAAAGGCAAAAAGAATACCAATAATATTTGCGAGTATGGTTGCTAGGATTTCTTGATGGCTGATACGGTAGATAGCTAAACGTGATAAAATTGAGACCAGAGTAGTAGCACCACCAAAAAATAAGTAGGAGAGAATCTCGTTATCAAAGAAAGCTTTTATTTGATTTTTCATGATTTTAGTATAGCATAAAGTCATATATTGTGCTATACTGGTAAGGTTGATTCACTCAACCCTTGGTGCTTAGCTTCTTTCACCAAGCATATTTTACGCGGGAAACCGCCAAAGGAGAGAACATGAAAAATTTAACTGTTCGTGACATGGCAGATATTGCTATTGTTGCTGCTATCTATGTGGTTTTGACCATTACCCCACCACTAAATGCTATTAGCTACGGTGCTTACCAGTTCCGTATTTCTGAGATGATGAATTTTCTAGCCTTTTACAATCCTAAATATATCATCGGTGTGACGATTGGTTGTATGATTGCTAATTTCTTTAGCTTTGGTCTAATAGATGTCTTTGTCGGAGGAGGTTCTACTCTAGTTTTCCTTAGTCTGGGTGTTTGGCTCTTTAGCAAGTACAAGAAAGACTATTTGTTCAATGGTTTGATTCGAAAAGATCATTTTTTCTTTTCAATCCTCTTCTCTATTTCAATGATTACCATTGCAGCAGAACTTCATATCGTTGCTGAAGCTCCATTCTTCTTCACTTGGTTCTCTACAGGAGTTGGAGAGTTTGCATCACTTATCGTAGGTGCAATCCTAATCGGAAAACTGGGACAGCGAATCGACCTCACAAAATAAGAAGTTTATAAGCTAGATTCTTACTAAATCTAGCTTTTTTCATTCCATAAAATTAAAAGAGAGCGCTTGACAAGAACATAGAACTATAGTATACTTTTTAGGTAAGCTGATTTAGCTCAGTTGGCAGAGCGCATCCATGGTAAGGATGAGGTCGCCGGTTCAATCCCGGCAATTAGCATTAAATAGACAGAAAAAACCTTGGGCAACCAAGGTTTTTCTTATAGACCTATGTAAATGAAGCCAAGGAGTTTTGGCTGTTGACAAAAGTGACTCTCTTTAGTAGAATAGTAGGTGCGATGAGTCGATAGGTAGTCTTCGGACTACTATTGAGCATAAGGAGGTCAAAACGCAGGAGCGGACCTTGATGAGTTGTGTGAACCTGCTCATCACATGAAGATGCCTCTTAGTCCCT
>CAUSRF010000035.1:0-13792 GCA_963534275.1 uncultured Streptococcus sp. | reverse complement strand
AGGAGGACTATAAATGTTAACATATGATTTAATCGTTATTGGATTTGGTAAAGCTGGGAAGACACTAGCTGGTAAATTGGCTTCAGCTGGCAAAAAAGTTGCCCTGGTTGAACGTAGCAAAGCTATGTACGGTGGAACTTGTATCAACATCGGATGTATCCCAACTAAGACTTTGCTGGTTGCTGCTGAGAAAGACTTGTCTTTTGAAGAAGTCATTGCTACCAAAAATACCATCACTAGTCGCCTCAACGGTAAAAACTATGCGACTGTTGCTGGTACAGGCGTGGATATCTTTGATGCGGAAGCTCACTTCCTTTCAAATAAAGTCATCGAAATCCAAGCTGGTGATGCAAAGAAAGAACTGACCGCAGAAACTATCGTTATCAACACTGGGGCAGTTTCAAATGTTTTGCCAATCCCTGGACTTGCTACAAGCAAAAACGTCTTTGACTCAACAGGTATCCAAAACTTGGACAAATTGCCTGAAAAACTTGGTGTCCTTGGTGGCGGAAATATCGGTCTTGAATTTGCAGGCCTATACAACAAACTCGGCAGCAAAGTCACCGTCCTAGATGCCTTGGATACTTTCCTACCTCGTGCAGAACCTTCCATCGCAGCTCTTGCTAAACAATACATGGAAGAAGACGGCATTGAATTACTTCAAAATATCCATACTACTGAAATCAAAAACGACGGTGACCAAGTCCTTGTCGTAACCGAAAACGAAACCTACCGTTTCGACGCCCTTCTCTACGCAACTGGACGTAAGCCAAACGTAGAACCACTTCAACTTGAAAACACAGATATTGAACTAACAGAGCGTGGTGCTATCAAGGTCGACAAACATTGTCAAACAAACGTTCCTGGTGTCTTTGCAGTTGGGGATGTCAACGGTGGACCTCAATTTACCTACATCTCACTTGATGACTTCCGTGTTGTCTATAGTTACCTTGCTGGAGATGGCAGCTACACACTCGAAGACCGGCTCAATGTACCAAACACCATGTTCATCACACCAGCTCTTTCTCAAGTTGGCTTGACGGAAAGTCAAGCAGCTGATTTGAAACTTCCATACGCTGTGAAGGAAATCCCTGTTGCTGCGATGCCTCGTGGTCATGTAAATGGCGACCTTCGCGGAGCTTTCAAAGCTGTTGTTAATACTGAAACCAAAGAAATTCTTGGTGCAACTATCTTCTCAGAAGGTTCTCAAGAAATTATCAACATCATCACTGTTGCTATGGACAACAAGATTCCTTACACTTACTTCACAAAACAAATCTTCACTCACCCAACCTTGGCTGAGAACTTGAATGACTTGTTTGCGATTTAAGTTGAGATTTAATCATATCGAACAGCCCTCTGAGGGCTGTTTTCATTTCTGCGAAATCTCAAATCTGTCTTTTCCCTCTTTTATGATATAATAGAAACATGAAATTAAAAACTACTTTGGGCCTCCTAGCTGGGCGTTCATCTCACTTCATCTTGAGCCGTCTTGGTCGTGGAAGTACGCTCCCTGGAAAACTGGCCCTTCAATTTGATAAAGATATTTTACAAAATCTAGCTAAGAACTACGAGATTGTCGTGGTCACTGGAACCAATGGTAAAACCCTGACAACTGCCCTCACTGTTGGTATTTTAAAAGAGATCTATGGTCAGGTTCTGACCAATCCTAGTGGCGCCAACATGATCACAGGGATTACGACAACCTTCTTGACTGCCAAATCCTCTAAAACTGGAAAGAACATCGCTGTTCTAGAAATTGATGAGGCCAGTCTTTCTCGTATCTGTGACTACATCCATCCTAGCCTTTTTGTCATCACTAATATTTTCCGTGACCAGATGGACCGCTACGGTGAGATTTACACAACTTATAACATGATTTTGGATGCCATCCGCAAGGTACCTACTGCAACTGTACTTCTTAACGGGGACAGTCCGCTTTTCTACAAGCCAGCCATTCCAAATCCTGTCCAGTATTTTGGTTTTGACTTGGAAAAAGGACCAGCTCAACTGGCTCACTACAATACCGAAGGAATCCTCTGTCCTGACTGCCAAGGTATCCTCAAATATGAGCACAATACCTATGCCAATTTGGGTGCCTATATCTGTGAAAATTGTGGTTGCAAACGTCCTGAATTGGACTACCGTCTGACAGACTTGGTTGAGTTGACCAACAATCGCTCTCGCTTTGTCATTGACGGCCAAGAATACGGCATCCAAATCGGTGGACTTTACAACATCTACAATGCGCTAGCTGCGGTTGCCATCGCCCGTTTCCTCGGGGCTGATTCACAACTCATCAAGCAAGGATTTTATAAGAGCCGTGCTGTCTTTGGACGCCAGGAAACCTTCCATATCGGTGATAAGGAATGTACTCTCGTCTTGATTAAGAATCCAGTCGGTGCGACCCAAGCTATCGAAATGATCAAACTAGCCCCTTATCCATTTAGCCTATCTGTCCTCCTCAATGCCAACTATGCAGATGGAATTGACACTAGCTGGATCTGGGATGCGGACTTTGAACAAATCACCGACATGGATATTCCTGAAATCAACGCGGGAGGTGTTCGTCATTCTGAAATCGCACGTCGTCTTCGGGTGACCGGCTACCTAGCTGATAAAATCACTGAGACAAGCAATCTGGAGCAAGTTCTCAAAACCATTGAGAACCAAGACTGCAAGCATGCCTATATCCTAGCTACCTATACGGCTATGCTGGAATTCCGCGAACTACTGGCTAGTCGTCAGATTGTTAGAAAGGAGATGAACTAATGGTTTATACTTCACTTTCCTCAAAAGCTGGCAACTACCCTTATCAGCTTAACATCGCCCACCTCTATGGAAACCTCATGAATACCTACGGGGACAATGGAAATATCCTCATGCTCAAGTATGTGGCTGAGAAACTCGGAGCTCATGTAACAGTTGACATCGTTTCTCTCCATGATGACTTTGATGAAAACCACTACGACATCGCCTTTTTCGGTGGGGGTCAAGACTTTGAACAAAGTATTATCGCTGGCGATCTTCCTGCTAAAAAAGAGAGCATTGACAACTACATCCAAAACGATGGTGTTGTTCTAGCCATCTGCGGTGGTTTTCAACTATTGGGACAATATTATGTTGAAGCTTCAGGCAAGCGCATCGAAGGTCTAGGGGTCATGGGCCACTATACCCTCAACCAGACCAATAACCGCTTTATCGGTGATATCAAGATTCACAATGAAGAATTCGATGAAACCTACTATGGATTTGAGAATCACCAAGGCCGTACCTTCCTCTCAGATGACCAAAAGCCACTCGGTCAAGTTATTTACGGAAATGGGAACAACGAAGAAAAGGTCGGTGAAGGGGTTCATTACAAGAATGTCTTCGGCTCTTATTTCCACGGACCTATCCTCTCTCGCAATGCCAATCTGGCTTATCGCCTAGTCACTACTGCTCTCAAGAAAAAATACGGTCAGGATATTCAACTCCCTGCCTATGAGGACATTCTCAGCCAAGAAATCGCTGAGGAATACAGCGACGTCAAAAGCAAGGCTGACTTTACTTAAACTAAGGAAAACTAGATCAAAGAACTCCGCTATCTTGTCGGAGTTCTTTTTGCTTGTTCTTTTACCCTTCTCCCTTGCATTTTCTCTCTTTTTTTGCCAAAATAGAGGGGTAGAAAGAAGGTAGCATATGTCTAAATTACAACAAATCCTAACTTATCTTGAATCAGAAAAGCTAGACGTCGCTGTCGTATCTGACCCCGTCACTATCAATTACCTCACTGGCTTTTACAGTGATCCCCATGAACGCCAAATGTTCCTCTTTGTTCTAGCAGATCAGAAACCTCTCCTCTTCGTTCCAGCCCTTGAGGTTGAGCGTGCAAGCAGCACTGTTTCCTTCTCAGTTGTGGGCTATGTGGATTCTGAAAATCCATGGAAGAAAATCCAAAATGCCTTGCCACAGTTAGACTTCAAACGTGTAGCAGTTGAGTTTGACAATCTCATCTTGACCAAATACCATGGTTTGAAAACAGTCTTTGAAACTGCTGAGTTTGAAAACCTCACCCCTCGTATCCAACGCATGCGCCTCATCAAATCAGCTGATGAAGTGCAAAAAATGATGGTTGCAGGTCTCTATGCGGACAAGGCTGTTAATGTTGGTTTTGACAATATTTCTCTTGATAAGACTGAGACAGATATCATCGCACAAATCGACTTTGCCATGAAGCGTGAAGGCTATGAAATGAGCTTTGATACCATGGTCTTGACTGGTGATAACGCTGCAAATCCACACGGCATCCCTGGAGCAAACAAGGTCGAAAAGGATGCCCTTCTCCTCTTTGACCTCGGTGTTATGGTTAATGGCTACGCTTCTGACATGACTCGTACTGTAGCAGTCGGCAAACCAGACCAGTTCAAAAAAGATATCTACAACTTGACTCTTGAAGCCCAACAAGCGGCTCTTGACTTTATCAAACCAGGTGTGACTGCTCGTGAAGTGGACCGTGCAGCTCGTGAAGTCATCGAGAAAGCCGGTTATGGAGAGTACTTCAACCACCGTCTTGGTCACGGTATCGGTATGGATGTCCACGAGTTCCCTTCTATCATGGAAGGAAATGACATGGTCATCGAAGAAGGCATGTGCTTCTCTGTTGAACCAGGTATCTATATCCCTGGTAAAGTCGGTGTTCGTATCGAAGACTGCGGTGTTGTCACCAAGGATGGATTTGACCTCTTTACCAGCACCAGCAAAGACTTGCTTTATTTTGATTAAACCTAGACAAGCAAAAAGTCAGCTCTCAAATAGCTGACTTTTTATTTTATCTTTTTAATACTTTGATAGAGAAGAAATCCTGCAAACATTCCAACAAAATTCTGCAATAAATTGTGAGGAACATCTGCCAGAGCTATACCCCATCCCTTCATCCAAGCAGTAGCGAAGGCATAACCAGCTACCATGACGATAGTAGCCAAGACAAGGCCTAACCATTGCCATTTGCCTTTAAAACCCGCAAAATAGCCCTGTGAACCATGGAAAATCAAGCTGAAGATCATCCAGTGAGGATAACCTGAAATAAGATCAATGATAAAACCTCCTAGACCTCCAACGATGGCTCCTTCACGGCGCCCAAAATAAAAGGCGGTAAAGAAAATTCCAGCATCCAAAAAAGTGAGGATTCCAGTAGCTGTTGGGATTTTTACCACATAACCTAAGGCTACGGATAGGGCTGTTAAGATAGATACAAGGGCGATTTTAGTTGTTTTGGTTTGCTTCATATTGTCTTACTCCATATTGATCTGCTTGTGCAATAGCACGGTAAACGAAAGCTTTAGAGCTTTCCACTGCTGCTAATAGTTCTTCATCTTTAACCAGGTGACTGGCAATGCTTGAGGCAAAGGTACAACCTGCCCCTGCATTTTGTCCTTGGATAACAGGATTTTCTAGGATCGTAAAATTTTGTCCGTCATAAAAGACATCTACTGCCTTGTCCTGACTGAGACGATTGCCTCCCTTGATAACGACTGCTGGCGCTCCTAAATCATGCAATTTCTGCGCTGCTGTTTTCATGTCTTCCAAGTTTTTAATCTCTTGATCTGCTAGCAATTCTGCTTCTGGGAGATTAGGTGTAATCACGCTAACATGAGGGAAAAAGCGAATCAACTCTTGACAGAGTTGGCTGACTGCTACATCATGCGTTTCCTTGCAGACCAAGACTGGGTCCAATACCACAGGCACTCCTGGACTCTGCTTGATAAAGTCCAAGGCCTTCTCAGCCACACTGACAGTAGGGAGAAGACCAATCTTGATCCCTGCAAAGTCCACGTCACGCAAGCTATCCAACTCATGTTGAAAAATAGTATCGTCCATAGGAAAGACTTCAAATCCCTTTTCTGTCAAGGCTGTTAAGCAAGTCACCGCTACAAAACCATGCAAGCCGTTCATGGTATAGGTCGCCAAATCAGCTGACAAACCACCACCACTAAAAATATCATTTCCAGAAAGTGCTAAAATACGATTATTCTTCATAACGAATCTCCTTTAAATACAAGCCATTTGGTGCCGCAGTGGGACCAGCAAGTTGCCTATCTTTCTTCTCCAAAATCAGGTCAATCTGCTCAACTGGCATGCGGTTGTTGCCGATTTTGAGAAGAGTCCCCACCATATTGCGAATCTGTTTGTAAAGAAAACCATTTCCTGAAAAGGTAAAGGTCAAAAACTGACCTGTCTCATCGACTGTTAGACTCGCTTCTGTGATGGTGCGAACCTTATCCTCCACACTAGTCCCAGAGGCTGTAAAACCAGTGAAATCGTGGGTTCCCTCTAACTTTTTGATTGCCATCTGCATCCGTTCCACATCGAGCGGATAAGGAAAGTGAGTGGCATAGTGACGGCGCATAGGATTTTTAGGACGGCCCCTATCCACGATAAACTCATAGGTCTTGCTATGTTTTGCATAACGGCAATGAAAGTCATCCGCCACAAGCTCCATCGAGATTACATCGATATCTTCAGGAGATTGGGTATCCAGAGCAAAACGGAGCTTCTCCTCATCCATCTGATAGGGCAGGTCAAAATGAATGACCTGTCCCAGAGCATGAACCCCACTATCTGTCCTACCCGCACCGTGAACAGTGATTGCCTGTCCTTTATTGAGTCTCGTTAAGGTTTTTTCGATTTCTTCCTGAACACTACGCGCATGAGGCTGGCGCTGAAAACCAGCAAAGGCATAACCATCATAGGAAATGATTGCTTTATATCTTGTCATAGCTTCTATTTTATCAAGAAAGTAGTCTGTAAACAAGGTCCTAAAACAAGTATTGTCTGGGTACAATCCCTAAAAAGAAAAACTTAGGAAACCATCCTAAGCTCTCTTTTGAAGTGCATACATAACAAAAATGGAAGTGACAATTAACCAACATCCTAGAATGGTGAAGACCAACATACCGTCTTGAGTGACCAAACCAATCGCTCCAAGAATGAAAGGTGTGGTAAAGGCCCCAAAGCTACATCCTAGCACCGCAAAAGACGTTGCCTGATTAAGGAGTTTGGCTGGGATTCTTTCAGAAAGAAGCTGAAAGACAGTAGTCAAGGCCACACTGTAAGAAAAGCCTGCCACAATACTTCCAACAATCATCACACCCAATGACGGAGACAAGGCAATTACAATCTGCCCCAATCCAAAGGCAATACCTGACCACAGGAGCAACCTTTCTTTAAAAAGAGAGATAAAGAAAGAAAAACTCACACCAGCCAAGATACCAATCAACTGCATGGTACTTAAAACCAAACTCGATAACTGGGCATCCCCTAACCCTCTTTCCACCATCAAGCTTGGAATACGAATGGTGATAGCTGTATTAGTGCAGACAACAACAGCTGCTTCGACAGCCAATAGAAAAATTAAGCCTTTCATCTGTCCTGTCAAACGAGTCGTTTCGGCCTCTCTTTTCTTGACTTCTTTTTTTTCTTTCCCATAAGGGACAAAGAGCAAATAAAGGATCAAAACTAAAAATCCAGCGCTATAAGCCAAGAAAGTCACTGTCCATCCCAAGGATAAGAGTTGACCAACCACTAGAGTCAAAATCGACGCCCCGACAACTTCTGCTGATCCGCGGAGCCCCAGCATCTGAATCCGTGTCTTTCCATGATAGCGTTCACTGATGATGGAAATGGCCTTGGCATTGATCATTCCAACGCCCAAGCCAAATAAAATCCGCATCGCAAAGACAAAGTTGTAATCCTGATACCAGAAGGGAGCTGTTCCACCGATAGAGAGGATGAGAAGCCCTAGACTAATCTGAAGGCGTTCAGGCAACAAACGCTCCAAAACCCCATTTAAGACCAGCATGATCATAATTCCAAAAGAAGGAAGGCTAACGAGAAGCTCAATTTGTTCTTTGGGATAGCCCTGATAGTAGTCAAACATAGCTGGTAGAGCACTCGAGATGGAAAAGGAAGTAATCAAAACGAGGGAGAGGGCTAGAATGCTAGCCCGTTCTAAATATTGTTTCATGGATTCTCTTTCTGTTTTTTTCTCTCACTATCATATCTTTTTTTATAGGATATGGCAAGAAAAGAAGGAGCCCAACTAACATAGGGACTCCGTCCTAGTTTCCTTTACAGGAAGACTATTTTCGCTTGATTTGCTTGATCAGGTAGAAGATAAATCCTGCAACCATATAGGCCACAAAGATAATTAAACACCATTTAATAACCACGTCCCAACCTTTTGCCACATCTAAAAAGAAATAAGGGAAAGGACTAACCTTGGAATTTGGTACCGGTAGTTTCAATACTAAGCCATTAAAAAGGGCAAAAATCATATAAACCAAGGGCAAGATGGTCCACAAGACTGGATCCCAGATTTTGTATTGACCCCGTTTATCAAAGAAGAGGGTGTCGGCTAAAAACCAGAGTGGAACGATATAGTGGCAAAGGAAATTCTCCACACGGTAAAAGTCTGTCGCTATCGGAGCAAGCATAAAATGATAAATTACACAAGTAATCATGATACTCATGGTAATGCCACCCTTGAGACGAAGTAGGGTTGGACTTTGCCAATTTTCACCTGAACGACTCATCACACGGAGTAGATAGCCAGTGAAAATCGTTACCAAAAGATTGGACAATACTGTGTAGTAAAGGAGCATACCAAAACCACCGTGCTTGGTAATCTCCAAATAAACTCCTGTAAATGCCGCTAAAAACAAGAGCACACGACTATAAAAGATAAATTTATAATTCAGTTTCATGGCTAGATTTTCTTAACAAATTCTGATTTGAGTTTCATAGCTCCAAAACCATCAATCTTACAGTCGATGTTGTGGTCACCTTCTACGATACGGATATTTTTAACGCGAGTTCCTTGTTTCAAATCCTTTGGCGCACCTTTTACTTTCAAGTCCTTGATAAGAGTTACAGTATCGCCGTCAGCCAATTTATTTCCATTGGCATCGATAGCAACAACGCCTTCTTCTACTTCTGCAACTTCTGCAGGGTTCCATTCATAGGCACACTCTGGACAAACCAAGAGACTTCCGTCTTCGTAGACATATTCTGAATTACATTTTGGGCAATTTGGTAAGTTGTTCATAAGTCCTCCTTAAACTAACAATTATTCTTTAAAATTCATATGTTATTGAACAGCAACTATTATACCGTAAAATCCTACTTTTGACAATGTGTCCTAAGTCCAGCAAACAAAAAAATCATGCAACTTTTTACAGTTACATGACTTTTAAAAGATGATTGATCATGGGCACTTATCAAGCACCTCATGATAAAAGGGGTAGCAACTATATCTTACAAACCAGGAGCTTGTCCAAGTTCTGCTGTAAGCATCCAGACTGTTTTCTCAAGTTCAGCCTTAGCACCAACAAAGATATCGTTTGTAACATCATCGCCTTCTTCATCTGTCACATCCAAAGCTTTTTGGAAAAGAGCGATGAGGTAGCGATAAATCGCTAGAACACGTTCCAAGCTTTCTTCAACGTTACGGAATTCTCCTTCTTCTTCTTCGATTTCACTGTGTTGAAGGAATTCTGTCAAAGTTGAATAAGGTTTGCCACCAAGGGTGATCAAACGTTCACTGATTTCGTCAAGATAGCCATCAAGGCTGTCCATGTATTCATCCATTTTTGGATGCCATACCAGGAAACCACGACCACGCATATACCAGTGAACTTGGTGAAGGGCGATGTGAGCCACATACAAGTCTGCTACTGCTTGGTTCAATACTTCCTTTGTTTTAGCCAATGCTACTGGCGCTGCTTTAGATAATGTTGTTACGTCTTTTACTGCTTCTTTTTTCAATTCAACCATATTTCTTACCTCTTTTCATTTTTTATAACCTTCTTATTAGTGGTTATAGTATAAGTATACTACTATCATAAAAAGATAGCAAGGAAAGTGTACTATCTGAGAAAAGTTGCAATAGACTGATAATTTAAGAAAAATCTAGCCTTATTTTATTAGCTGACTTGATCGGATTTACTCGAAAATTGACTTTGATAAAGGTCGTAATAGAAGCCTTTTGCTTGGAGCAAGCTTTCATGATTTCCCTGCTCAATAATCTGTCCATCTTTAAGAACGAGAATCTTATCCGCTTCTTGAATGGTCGAGAGACGATGGGCGATGACAAAGCTGGTTCTCCCCTTCATCAACCGTTTCATGGCTTTTTGAATCAAGAGTTCCAAACGGGTGTCAACAGAGGAAGTTGCTTCATCCAGAATGAGAATTTTAGGATTGGCTAGGAGAGCACGCGCGATAGTCAAGAGTTGTTTTTGCCCGAGGGAAATATTGCTGGACTCTTGGTTCATCTCCATGTTGTAACCACCAGGAAGAGTTCGAATAAAGTGGTCTACATTTGCTGCTTTGGCAGCTTCTATTATTTCCTCATCACTGGCGTCAAGATTTCCAAAACGTAGGTTTTCTTTGATAGTACCTTCATAAAGCCAAGCATCCTGCAAGACCATCCCAAACTGACGGCGGTAGTCTTGTCGTGACAACTGGCGAATATCCTGCCCGTCAACCAAGATTGCACCTGCTGTAACATCGTAAAAACGCATGAGTAGATTAATCAAGGTTGTCTTACCAGCTCCAGTCGGACCAACAATCGCTACCATCTCTCCCGGTTGAACTTCTAGATTAAAGTCTCGAATCAATGGCTTGTTTTCAACATACTGGAAATCAACCTGCTTAAAGGTCACCTGACCTGTTAAGGGTTCAAGGATTTCGAGTTCTTCTCCCTCGACTTCCTCTGTCTCATCCAAGATATCGAAGATACGATCAAGCGAAGACTTGGCACTTTGCATTTGACCCGCGAGTTGTGTGATGTTTTGGATAGGCTGGCTAACCTGCCAAACATACTGAACAAAGGCCTGCATATTCCCCACCGTCAAACGGCCCGCAATAACCTGCAAACCACCAAGAACTGCAACGATCAGATAGGTCAAGTCTGATACGGCATGGAGAGCTGGCATCATGAGTCCAGAGATAAAGCTGGCTTTAAAGCCAACACGTTGGAGGTCGTCCGTAATCTCAGAAAATTCTTTATGCGAAGTTTCCTCACGACCATAGAGTTTCAAGACATTAAAACCTGTGAGATTTTCCTGCACGTAGCCATTCATCCGTCCTAAAATAGCCGCCTGCTCTTTAAAATAAGGCTGAGAACGTTTCAGGATACTTCTTGCACCAAAATAGGTCACTGGAATGGATAGAATCACCACTAAAGCCAGCTGAAAGTTTAAGTATAATACCATTCCCATGACAAGGACAATCGTCAAAAAGGCATTGACAATTTGAAGAAAAGACTGCTGAAGGGCATTAGAAACCGTCTCAACATCACTGGTAAAGCGTCCCAATAAATCACCAAACTGGTGTTTGTCAAAGAAAGACACAGGGATACGATTGATCTTTTCAGTCATTTCATTTCGCAGATCCTGAGTCATAGACTGGACAGCATTAGTCATGAAATAGTTGGAATAATAAGACCCAAGTTCATACAAGAGCCCTCTAAAGAGGTAAATGATTAAAACTGTCCCGATGTAGCCAGTATTGATGCTAGCAGCTGAAAGGCCATTAGCCATATCTAAGATGTTTTTTGTCAACTCCGTAATGGCTAACCCCAATACAAAAGGTTCCAAGACACTCATGACCACACTCAAAACTTTTAGAAAGACTGCAAAGAAGACAGAAAAACGGTAGGCTTTTAAATAGCTCCACAAACGAGCCAAACTAGATTGTGTTTTCATATTTCCTCCTATTCTTCTGTTAGAGAAGCAGTTTTCAACTGCGACTTAGCAATTTCACGATAGATGTCATTGGTCTCCATCAATTCCTCATGTCGACCGCGACCCACGATTTCTCCCTTATCAAGAACGATAATCTGGTCCGCATCCATAATGGTCCCAACACGTTGGGCAACGATTAAGACTGTTGCATTTTGAGTGACTTCCTTAAGTCTACGACGCAAAATGGCATCTGTGCGATAATCCAAGGCTGAGAAGGAATCGTCAAAAATATAGATATCAGGATTCTTTATAACAGCTCTGGCAATTGAAAGACGCTGTTTCTGTCCACCAGAAAGGTTGCTTCCACCTTCAGCTAGATGGGTCGCAAAGCCTTCTTCTCGGCTTTCGATAAAATCTTTGGCTTGCGCCACATCTGCCGCCTGATTTAAGTCTGCAGAACTAGCGTCTTCTTTCCCATAGCGAATATTCTCAGCGATGGTTCCTGTAAAGAGTAAAGCCTTCTGTGGGATAAATCCAATCTTTTGACGAAGAGACTTAAGTCGATAATCCCTCACATCGACACCATCAACTTTGATTTTCCCAAGGGTAACATCGTAAAAACGGGGAATCAATTGCACAAGAGAGGACTTACCAGATCCGGTCGAACCGATAAAGGCAATGGTTTCGCCTGGTTTGGCACAGAACGAAATATTGTGCAAAACAGGATTTTCCGTCTCACCAGGATAAGCAAAGGTGACATTTTCAAATTCCAAATAGCCGTGAGTTTCAGTCTCTCTGATACCCCCTTCATTGGGATCAATGGAAATCGGCATCTCCATGACTTCTTTCAACCGTTCACTCGAAACGGCTGTACGAGGATACATGGTGAAGAGATTGGATAGGAAAAGGAAGGACAAGAGGGCGTGGAAACTATATTCGATAAAGGCTACCAGGTCCCCAATTTGCAAGCTTCCTTGTTTGATAGGGTCCAGAGCGAACCAGACAATAGCCACAATCATGGCAATGATAATCTGAACAAACAAGGGTTCTGTCAGACCAGTTAGTTTAAACAGACGATTGGAATTAGCTGCATAGACCGCATTTTGCCCTGCAAAGCGTTCCTCTTGAAACTCCTCACGGGCAAAGGCACGAATGACACGGAGTCCCATCAGATTTTCTCTAGCGTATTGATTGATCTTGTCTAAGGTAGCCTGCTGTTTCTCTGACAAAGGGCGAGTCTTGACAGCCACATAAATGACCACCACAGCCAAGAAAGGCACTGCAAAAGCTACTATCCAAGCTAATGACGGGCTGGTCAAAAAGATCATTAAAATACTAGACAACATCATCATGGGAGTAATGACACCCAGTTTTAAGGTCTGTTCTGCAAACTGCATGAGAACAAAGGCATCACTGGTGATACGAGTAACCAGTGAAGATACTCCTATCTTTTCATATTCATGATGAGAATACTCTTGTAATTTGGCATAGAGATCATCCCTCATATCCTTGACCATATTGGTCGTCAGCTTACTAGCTGCGTAGGCCAAGACTATACGCCCTAAGGTTCCACATAGGATAATCACCAGCATAATAGCGGCCCAAACATACAATTGATGTTCATTCCCTTTATTCACTCCTTCATCAATCATCCGAGCCAGAACAGTTGGCAGTCCAAGATTGACGATAACAAAGAAAATAGCGCCAAAGAAATCCAAGAATAACCACTTGGGATATTTTTTCAAATAAGACCAAATATAGAGCATGACTCCTCCTTTCATAACTTTTTGATACAGAAAAGAGCGCGCATCCGCACGCCTTTCCTTCCCTAAGGAACTTTCCTAGACCAGAAAATTTCTCTTTCACAAGAATGCTCCAAGTAAAAATAAGACAGGCAGTCAAAGTCACCTAGTCCTTTTAACTGTCTGTCTGGAAAAACCTAGATTATTTTACAAAGTCAAGCAATGCCAAGAAGCTTTCAGCTTCAAGTGACGCACCACCAACAAGGGCACCGTCAACGTCTGGGCAAGCCATGTATGAAGCAACGTTTTCAGGTTTAACTGAACCAC
>CAUSRF010000034.1:0-14487 GCA_963534275.1 uncultured Streptococcus sp. | reverse complement strand
ACAGAACTAAATCCTTCGGATAAATTAATTGTCTAACTTTTTGGGATCAGTACAAATCTAAGCTTTTTGAATCTTAGAAGCGGATTGCTTCACGTGTTTTTTCATAAGAAGCGACGAATCGATTTGTGACTCCTGGTTCTGCAACTTCCAAGGCTTGAGAAATTTTCTCAAATGAAGTTTGGTAGTCAAAGTCTCTTTCAAAAATTTCAAGCGCTTCGTTGAAAGCCTCTTGGATACGTTCATCAAATGAACGGTAACGGTTTGAGTATTGTAAAAGTTGTTCTGTCAAGGTTGCATATTGAACGATATTGTAGGTTTCTGTTTCCAGAGCCTCCATATCATTTGTAGCAATCTCAAGAATGCGATTGACAGATTCAATATTAACTTTTGCCTGTTCCAATTCAGCCATCAAATCTTCTACGTTGTTACTTGTCGCAAAGAAAAGTTTCAAGAAGCTTTGAGGAATACCTGGTAAGTTTCTCTTTTCCATGTATCGTTTGATAGTATGTAAACGATTAACATAGACATTAGCCTTTTGACGAGCATTCATATCATCTTTCTCAATTTGTGCTAAATGCTCACTAACAGAGATTTGTTCATCTTCAATATCTTTTAAATTATTTTGAAGATCTTGTAACTGCTCCTCTAAGATAGAGTATGCTTCCTTTGGCTCTGCTTGCTCTTCGATCACTTCTGTGATTAGCGTATCAAACTCTGACAATTCAGCATAAAGACGGCGAACATGATTTCCATAGCTCTCTGGGAGAAGATAAGTTTTATTAAGACGCTCTATATCTTGAGCAAGAACTTGGTTATTATCTTTCAAATGATTGAGGTAGAACGGTAGCGTTTCGAGTAAACCTTCCACTACTTTTTGAGACGCTACTTCACGTGAGAAGATAGCATAGAGAGCATTGATTTCTTCTTGGATTTGCGTGTTTTCATACTCTGCATTATCCAATTCCAAGTGTTTGATATTTTCCTGATTTTTCTTTAGGGATTCACGCAAAAGTTGGAAACGAGCTTCAATATCTGTTTCGATAAAATGATAATTAAGCCCCAATAACTTACGGTAACCTTCTTCAAGATCTTCCAATTGCTCTGGAAGCTCCGTTGATAAGGTTGTCACAAGGCTTGGAACACGCTCAACCATATGTGTCAATGCAAGAATATGATTTTCTGTCTCATCTAAGATACTCGCAGCTTCAACTGGATCTCCTGATGAATTTAAAGTTACAAACTGAGAAAATTCCGATTGAATTTTTTCCAATTGCTTCTCAATTTCAGGAAGCGCCTCACCATACTGTTCTGAATTTTCTGCTACTGTATGTTGTAGACTTTCAAATAAATCCAAGGCATGTGAAACACGTCCACTATTTCTAGACTCCTGTTTTTCAAGCTCTGACAGGGCATTGCGAATCGCCGCAATATCTTCTTCAATCAAATCAATCTGACTTTCAATTTGATCGATCTTATGTGCTGCTTTGAAGAAACGGAAAGAATTGTTATAGTTTTCAGCCTCGAAAAGGTGGTTTTCAATATCAGCAAATGAGTTAAGCGATAAATCAACCCATTTTTGGTTCCACTCACGGAAGGTTACTTGGCTTTGACCAATCAAATGCATGTTTTTAACCGCTTCAACCTCGTCATTTACTGGAAGGTTGTAGAGTTCTTCTTTTTTTTCTTCGAGGGCTACTAATCTACCCTCATTTCGTTTTCGGAGAAAAACAGCTACTCCATATGCTAGAATCAAAATGACTGCAATCGCAACCATTAGATAAATTAGTTGTCCATTAGACATATCAAACTCCTTTTATACTAGAAACAATCGTATTGATTATATCATATTTTTTATGTCATGGGAACTATTTCCCACATTTTTAGACGTCAAGCGTACTGTAAACAGCATTTTCTTCGATAAATTCACGGCGAGGTTCAACTCGATCACCCATTAACATATCAAAGATTTTATCGGCTTCTGCTGCATCATCTACTGAAACACGTGCCATCAAGCGATGTTCTGGATCCATAGTGGTTTCCCACAGTTGGTGGTCGTCCATTTCTCCCAGACCTTTATAACGTTGGATGGTTGGTTTTGAGCGCCCTTCACTATGACGTGCTAAGGCTTCTTGGAGTTTAATTTCTTGATCCGCACCTGGCTGGATGTATTCTTTAATCTCACTTCCAACTTTTACTCCGTAGATTGGCGGTTGGGCAATATAGACATATCCAGCTTCTAGAATTGGTTTCATGTAGCGGTAAATCAGGGTCAAAAGAAGGGTCCGAATGTGGGCTCCATCGACATCAGCATCGGTCATCAAAACGAGCTTTTGGTAACGAGCCTTAGTGACATCAAATTCTGCTCCAAAACCTGTTCCCATAGCTGTGAAAAGGCTTCGAATTTCTTCGTTAGCAAGAATTTTATCCATGCTAGCTTTTTCAACGTTCAAGATCTTACCACGAATTGGCAGGATAGCTTGGAATTCACGATTTCGACCAGATTTAGCTGATCCACCAGCTGAGTCTCCCTCAACGATGAAGAGTTCTGTTTCAGCAGGATTGTTTGAAGAACAGTCTGCTAGTTTTCCTGGTAAATTGGAAATTTCCAAGCCAGATTTCTTGCGAGTGACTTCACGCGCACGTTTGGCAGCTACACGAGCCTTGGCAGCCAAAATCCCTTTTTCCACGATGCGCTTGGCAATCTGTGGATTCTCCATGAGGAAATCAGAAAAGGCATCGCTAAATAGACGATTAGTAATCTTAACCACTTCGCTATTTCCCAACTTAGTCTTGGTTTGTCCCTCAAACTGCGGATTTGGATGCTTGACAGAGATAACGGCGGTCAAGCCTTCACGAACATCTTCCCCTGTCAGGTTGTCTTCATTGTCTTTTAGCAGTTTATTCTTACGGGCATAATCGTTGATAACACGCGTCAGTGCTGTACGGAAACCTTGCTCATGCGTTCCACCTTCATGGGTATGAATATTATTGGCGAAACTCATGACGTTTTCGTGGTAACCAGTTGTGTACTGCATGGCTACTTCAACTGTGATATCATCCATCTCACCGTCTGTGTAGATTGGCGTATCAAAGATAACATCCTTGTTCTCATTGATATATTCAACGTAGCTAGCAATCCCACCTTCATAGTGATAATGTTTGGTTTGTTCGAGACCTTCACGCTTATCTGTGATTGAAATTCGAAGTCCTCGGTTCAAAAAGGCTAATTCTTGAATACGTTTGTTTAATTTGTCAAAATCAAAGGTCGTTGTTTCAGTAAAAATCTCTGGATCCGGCGTGAAGTGAACTGTTGTTCCAGTTTTATCCGTATCTCCAACGACCTCAAGATCAGCAACAACATGACCACGACGGTATTCTTGGTAATGAATCTTACCGTTTTTGTGAACATGAACGTCTAGTTGCGTTGAAAGAGCGTTTACTACTGATGAACCCACACCGTGAAGACCACCTGATACCTTATATCCGCCACCGCCAAATTTTCCTCCAGCGTGAAGAACCGTAAAGACTGTCTCAACAGCAGGACGTCCCGTCTTTTCCTGAATGTCAACAGGAATTCCACGACCGTCATCCACAACCGTGATGGAATTATCTGGCTCTATAAAAACTTGGATATGACTGGCAAATCCAGCCAAGGCTTCGTCAATAGAGTTATCAACAATTTCCCAGACTAGATGGTGAAGACCTTCTTTTGAAGTCGACCCAATATACATACCTGGGCGCATACGAACGGCTTCAAGCCCCTCCAAAACTTGAATTTGACTGGCATCATAATCCTGTGCCTGTTGATTTTTGATTTCTTCTGTCATTTTTTCCCTTTTTCTTACATGTCTATTGCTCGTCTCAATGTTGCAACATTGTCAAAAAGATAGGTATCTAGGCCTGCAGCTTTACCTGCTTCGACATCAATCTTTCTATCTCCAATGGCCAAACCTGATGAGATATGATATTTATCACGTAAATAAATCATGGACTCAGGATCTGGTTTTCGTTTAAAACCGGAACTGGCAGTCACTACTTCTGTGAAGTAGTTCGCTATCTGGGTCTTAGAAAGAAGTTCCAGAACTTGGTCGTTTCGATGAGAAACCAAGAAATGGCGACCACCCTTGTCAGAGATATCTTTGAGTAACTCTGGAATTCCCTCAAACAAAACTGGATGCTTTAGCTCACGTGCTTCATTTTCTTTGTAGTGCTCTAAAAAATCCTCTATATCTGGGGCAAACTTCTCAATGGCAAAAGCTGTCGAAACCTTCAAGGCTTCGTAAACACGGTCGTGTTCTTGCTCAATTCCATATTGGGCTAAGGTTTCTACAAAGGCTGCTGTAGAAGTCTCGTAATTATCCAATAGGGTACCACCTAAATCCCATATGTAGTCGTGATATTTCATACCCTTCATTATACCATTTTTTTATGAAAAAAGCGATGATTTCCTAGTTTTTTCCAAGTAAAAAACGAGAGTCTAGCTCTCGTTTTACTGTTGATTTTCAAAGACATCCCGATAGAGCATGCCGACTCGTAAACTTTCGGCATCTCCGCCCAACTGCGCCACCAACTCATAGGCAAAAGCAAGAGCGGTTGACGGCCCTCGGCTAGTTGTTAGATTGCCATCCACAACCACTGTTTCCTTTTGGTAAATCCCGTCAGTAATGTTCTCCTGAACACCGTCATAACAGGTAAAGCACTTGTCTTTCAGGACACCTGCTTGATGGAGAGCGATTGGAGCTGCACAGATAGCCGCAATTTTCTTTCCTACTTGGTTAAAGAATTGAACCTCAGAAATGAGGGCTGGATTATCCCGTAGATTTGCTGATCCAGGCATACCACCTGGTAGGACTAGTAAGTCATAGTCGGATAAATCACCATCAAAGACACGATCGACTTTCACCTGAATGTCATGTGAACCTGTCACTTGCTCCTCAAACCCTACCATATCACAGGAAATGTTTGCTCGACGCAAGACATCGACGACTGTCAAGGCTTCGATTTCTTCAAAACCCTGAGCTAAGATAACTGCAACTTTTGCCATAGTGGCCTCCTTATTTGATTTGTTTTAAGACGACTTTCTTTCGTTTGAAAGGAACTTTTCCACTTTTTTCTTCTGCTAGATTTGTCTGGTAACTCATAGACAAGAGGAGACCGACTCCGATGAGGTTACTAATAATTGCGGAACCCCCTTGAGAAATGAATGGCAGAGGAATCCCTGTCAAAGGAAGTAGGCCTGTTACGGCACCGATATTTTCAAAGATATGGAAGAGCAACATCATGATAAAACCAGTTGAAATATAGGTATAGAACTGGTTATTTGATCTGAGTGTAATTTTCAACATCCGATAAATAAGAAGTAAGTACAAGGCAACGACAAAGACTGAACCAATGAAGCCAAAATCTTCAGCAATCACCGTGAAAATCATGTCACTCTCACGTACGGGGATGAGGAGATTGGACACATTGAAACCTTGTCCAAATAAGCCACCACTTCCAATAGCAATCTGCCCTTGCGCCTGTTGATAAGTCGTTGTTTGCGCGAAGTCAAAGGGATTGAGCCAAGCCAAAATACGGTTAATCTGGTAGGTCGGCATTCCAATCTGATGCAAGAAGGCACGTCCGTCCTTGCTTATAAAGATGGCCATGAAGCCTGCTACTGCAGTCACTCCTGTCGCAAAAACTGGAATGATAATCTTCCACGAAACACCTGAAAGGAGCACCATGCCTGCAAAAATAGCTACGAAGACCAAGGCAGTCCCTAAGTCACTTTGTAAGGCTAAGAGGAGCAAGACTGGTATGGTAAAGACAATCATCCAACCAATCAATAGAAAATCCAACGGAATAGTCCGTCGCCATTCCTTGTGTTTTTGAGTGAATCTTACAATGGCACGAGCCAACATCAAGATATAGGAAATCTTCATGAACTCCGATGGCTGGAAAAGTGTCGTTCCACCGATTGATACCCAGTTCTTGGCACCTGTTGACGCTACAAGATTTGGGTTGTAGAAAACAAGAGGTAGGACCATCAAAGCTAGCCCTAGACCATAAAGATAGGGAGTCACCTTCCATAAAAACTCAGTATTAAAGAACATGACCACAAATCCAATGACAAGACCCAGGGCAATCCAAGCGATTTGCTGACCTAGAATTGGAAGTACATTATTGGGATAGTCATGACTAACTGCTATATAAATGGCCACTACTCCAATCACCAGTAAACAAAACACTGGTAGGAGGAGGCTATAATCGACTCGAGAGTCGAAGGAACGTTTCATATTTTTTACCTTTTCTCTTTCTTGGATTTTTCTTTCATTCTATTGCGACGTGATTGGAGAAAATCTGCTACTGCAGACCCTAGCTGTTCTCTAGCAAGAACCCGAACTGTTCTTTCTTTTGACAAGGTTTGGGCGATTTGTTTGCCATAGCGCTTGCTGACGACACGACTGTCTAAGATTACAGCAACCGAACCTTGGTTGGGACGTCTAACAGTACGCCCCAAGGCTTGTTTCAAGCGAATAATAGCCATCGGCAACTGATAATCATAAAAAGGATTTTTCCCTTCTCGACGTAGTTCTTGGTTTAATTTTTTTGTTAAAGGTTCTTGTGGATTTTGGAAAGGCAATCTCGGAATCACTTGAATCACGCAAGGATGGGTTGAAAAATCAACTCCTTCCCAGAAACCACCTGTCCCAAGCAAGATCTGGCGTTCACCTTTTTCAAAACGTTTTTTCAGTTGACTTGGTTCCCCATTTTTATACTGAGCGAGATGAGGTTGGTCGAGTAGGTCCGAAACTGCCAGCAACATCTCTTTTGAGGTAAATAAAACCAATAAGGGTTCTTGAAAAGCTTGTAAACTTCGAATGACCGAAGCCACTTCACTAGCATAGTCAAAAGATGAAACTTCTGTCACAAGAGGAAAGTCATCAATTAGAAAGACTTCTTGTTGCTCCTGCTTTGCTACATCAAGCCTAACAAGCGGAGCATCTGGAAATCCCAATAAATCTGCTAGGGAAACTCGATTGCTGATTTCAAGAGTAGCCGATACTCCTAGGAGCCTACAATCTTCTGGCAATAAATCTGCTAGTATAAAGCGGCCTTTTTTGCTTGAACAAATCAAGACATCCTTGCTCGATTTCTCTGCTGTAGCCAGCCAAAATTCACGGTCCGAGATGAAAAAGTTTGCAATCTCTCTATACTCTGGGAGAGCTAGCTCCGAAAAATGTTGGTGCAACTGTTCGAGAGAATCCAACCACTTTCCATTCTTAAGTCCTGACTGATACTGCTCCATCAAGTAACGACATTCAAAACCTATACTCTCAAGCAAACGTTTCTGAATCAGATCTTCCTCTGTCTCTAAGGACTTTTCAATTTGAGTTACAAGATCCTCAAGGCGATAAGATTGCTGGGCTAGATTTTCAAGGGCTAGCAGCATTTTTTGAGCTTCATCCAAGATCACCAAACGGTTGTCGACAAACTCTGGATTGTCTTCCAAACGAGTGACCAGATAGGCATGATTAGTCAAGAGGACGCGACTGGTCTTGGCCTTGTCCTGCCCTCGTTTCCAAAAATCCTCTGTAGCAAATAAACTTTTCTTTGAAAGCTTGCCATCGTGGACTAGTTCAGGCAGAAAGTGCTGATAGCGATAAAGTTGCCCGATTTCGTCCAGGTCACCAATCTCTGTCTCCGTTAGCCAGATGAGCAGTTGCATTTTAAAGCGTGTGAAAAGGCGATTGGACTCAGGGCGATGGAGAACTTGGTGAAAGGCATCCAGTTTTAAATAATTTTGAGGACCCTTGAGACTATGAATCTCCAGATGGAAAACCTCTTTTAAACGATGACCTTCTTCCTGCATGATCTGATTTTGAAGAATTTTGGTCGGAACACTTACTAAAATCCCTGCATCACTCTCCGAGTTCAAAGCTGGGAGAAGATAGCCGTATGTCTTACCCAGTCCTGTTTGAGCTTGGATGAAGGAAGTCTGGTGTTCTTCCAATAAGTGCTCAACCTTCTCCGCAAATTTCAACTGTTGCGGACGCTCCTCCAGCCCCAATAAAGAAATATTTTTAGCAAAATCTTTGGATAATTTGCGTGGGATCAAGGCTTGACTTTCCTTTCTCAGGAAAAGCCCATGTAGTTCTATCAATTCTGGAGAAGAAAGGAGAGATTGTTGCTGGTAAACCTCCTCAATCACCAGATAACTTTCATAGAGAAGGTTGTCCGCAAGTTCTAACAAGCTTTCTAAGAGCCCTTTTGGTAACTCAAAAAGTTTTTGACGCATGTAAAGCAAGAGTTCAGCTGTTGCCTGAGCATCTGACAGGGCAGTATGGGCCTGTTTCAGTTCAATGCCCAACTCTTGACAAAGGATGCCTAAGTTATACTTTTCAAACTGAGGATACAAAACTTGGGCAAGCTCAACTGTATCCACCCGCGGTGTGCGCAATTCATATCCTTCAAAAAAGAGAAATTCCGCAAGAAGGTTAGCATCAAACTGTACATTGTGCGCAACAAAAATACCGTCCTTAACCAATTCAAAAATTTTTCCAGCCACCTGAGAAAACTCTGGTGCCGCAGCCAAGCGTTGATCAGTCAGACCTGTTAATTCTTTGATATGAGAATCCAAGGGTTCATGGGGATTGACATCAGTCGCATACTGATCGAGGATTTCGCCATTCTCAATCACCACAATGCCTACTTGAATAATTTTTGCCTTGCTTCCGGTGCTAGTCGCCTCTAAATCAACGACCACATACCGATTATTTCTCGCATTCATCATTAAAAATTATATCAAAAAAAGCATGATTTGACACCCCTCAACTTTGATAACAATCTTGCTTCACTTTCGAGTTCGATTAAAAATCAAGACCTTAAAAGTGAGAATTTCTCGCAAGTTCAGCAGTTGCTTGCCAGTTCTGAGGTATTTGAAAGACTTAACAGAATAGTTACATCAATACAAAAAGACAACCAAGGAATTAGTTGCCTTTTTGGGATATTTTTTTCATTGCTTTCGGAAGTGTCTTGCTAATTTCTGTTGGCAAGACAAGATAGTGTTCTTGAGCTAGTTCTTGGGCAATGGCTGAATGAAGGTAGGTCGCTACCACCACTCTCTCATAAAGACTGGATTGATGAAACTGACCTGCAAAACCTGCAATCATCCCAGCCAAAGTATCTCCCATCCCACCAGTTGCTTGATAGGGGCCTCCAACCTCCAGTTGATAGTATTCAGGTTTGCCAGCTTGCCAGATACGAGTCGCTGGACCCTTTTCAACTAGAATTGTTCCTTGAGGAAAAGAAGAAAGAGCCCTAGCAGTCGTCTCTGTATTTTGATGTTCAAGAGCTATACCAGATAATCTTTCCCATTCCTTTTGGTGGGGAGTTAGGATAAGCTGACTGGAAGGGAATGGTAACTGACCTTTTGCTAAGATACCCAAGGCACCTCCGTCTACAATCAAAATCTGGTCATTTCTGAGCTTATCAAAAACCCGTTTTACAAGTTCTTCTCCGAAGGCATCCTCTCGCAAGCCCGGACCTAACAAGACAACTTCAGCCTTTTCCAACTGTTCTTTTAACAATTGCTGGTCTTGAAGAGAAAAAGCCATGGCCTCAGGTAAATGGCTGTGCAAAGCCGGAATATTCTCCTTATCCGTCCCAACAGTCACCAAACCAGATCCACTTTTAACGGCAGCAATAGCTGACATGATGATAGCTCCCCCATAAGGATAGGTCCCTCCCAGCAAGAGCAGACGCCCGTAATCTCCCTTATGGCTGTGACGACAACGTTCAATAATGACTTTTTCTAATAAAGTTTGATCAATCACTTTCATCGATTTTTCCTCAACTATCCTTTATCTGATTGTTTTAAAACAACTTGATAGACTTTCTTAGTCCACTCTTCTAAGTCTTCTCCATCATAGTCAAGATAATGCACCCTATCTTGTATTTTAGTTGGAATAATATTTTCAAATTGGCACTTATTATGAGTTGGAATAATGCAAATATACAACTCACTTAATAAATTAAGCATGTCCTTAATTTTTACAGCATGGTAACCATCAAAAATATAACCAGGAACTTTAATCAAATCTGTATAGATAAAATGAAAACTTACTCCAGGAATAAACTTATCTTGTAATTCTTTCTCTGAAGGAGCTCGACCTAATAAACGCTCCATCGCCAATCGATAACCAGAACTTGTATTTGACCATCCTAACATGACATAGTCAAAATAATCTTTCGGATCAGAAGCAGCATTTCGACTATCCAAAACCAACTCCTCAGCATCTCGCCTAAAGGCTTTCACAGCAGATAAGAGCTGACCTGTTTTAAAAATAGAAATCGCTGCATCTATAGTCGTAGTATGGCTACAGTAGTCTGAAGTCACTAGCCTCTCATGTAGATCATAAGTCGAAGCTACTCTTTTATCTGTAGGGGTAAATGGTGGAAGAAAGGGATGCTGACAGATGTAATCTAAAATCTCTTTTTTTAAACAAGAATCAGCACACTCGATACTTGTTTGACGTTTATGAAGTTTTTCGTAAGCTATAAATTTAGCAATTTTTTCTAATTCCCACTCTTGAATATTTGGATAATCAATTAGTGCTAAGTAGTATATTCCATCCCATTGTAAACTATATTCTCCATTATAAATTTTTAAAATCATCTAATCACCTCACTCCATTATACTACAAAAGGAGGGGCGAACCTCCTTCTATCTATTTTCCCTTAAATTCCGCAAAGGTCTGTAATATTTTAGCTGCCACTGCTGGAGAAGGTTCTCCTTTTAGCTCAACCGTTTCATCTGTATATGGACTAAGACCAGCAAAATCGCCTATCCGGACAGAGTAGAGAGATGTTTTAAAGAGTTCAATATCGTTTTGGTCATTTCCAAAAGCAATGAAGTTCTCTCCACATAACTTTTCAACAGTTGTCGCCTTATGAGTGTCTAAGGGGTTAACATAAAGGCACTTTTCATGGGCATGATAAGACAGATGAGCCTGCCCCAGTCTTTCTAGCTGTCCAAGCAGATCATCAAGCAAATCCTCATGGTCACCCATATAAACGACTACCTTAATCGGAGTACCCAAGTCCTCGAGTTTCTGATGACGAGCTACCTTTAGGGGATCTACACTGGAGATAAATGGAATCTTTTCCACAATCTGACCACTATAGTCAAAGCAATCATCTGCAAAGAAAGGGAGATTATAGGTCTGGCAATAATCCACTAGAGCCTGATAAACTCTAGCATCGAGATTTCTTTCATAGATAGCTTTCCCCAGATAATAGGCTACGCCACCATTCAAACCTATGACCAAGCGCTGACTAAGTTCAGTACCTAATAAGCCCAAACAATCCCGATATGAGCGAGCTGAGGCAAATACAACCTCATGCCCATAATCTTTAGCCTTTAAAAGAACCTGCTTAATCTCCTCATCTATGGTCATATAGTCAAAAGACAGCGTCCCATCCAGATCAAATACGAATTTCATTTTCCTAATCCTTGTTCAGTGTACGAAGCGTTGCTTGATAGGTTTGCTCCATCAGCATGGTAATGGTCATAGGGCCAACTCCACCAGGTACTGGCGTGATGTGGCCGGCAAGTGGTGCAACGGCATCATAGTCAACATCTCCACAAAGCTTGCCATTTTCATCTCGGTTCATCCCTACATCAATGACAACTGCACCCGGTTTGACAAAGTCAGCAGTCACAAACTTGGCGCGACCGATAGCTACGACAATAATATCAGCTTTAGCAGCTACCTTGGCAAGATGATGGGTGCGTGAGTGAGTCAAAGTCACAGTCGCATTCTTGGCTAAAAGAAGCTGAGCCATTGGTTTCCCAACAATATTTGAACGACCGATGACAACCGCATTTTTACCTTCTAGCTCAATCCCATACTCATGAAACATCTCCATAATTCCTGCAGGTGTAGAAGGAATCATAACTGGATGCCCAGACCAAAGGCGTCCCATGTTTAGTGGGTGGAAACCATCCACATCCTTTTCAGGATCAATGGCTAACAAAACTGCCTCTTCGTCAATATGTTTAGGTAAAGGCAACTGGACCAAAATCCCATGCCAAGCTGGATCTTGATTGTATTTAGCAATCAAGTCTAACAATTCCGCTTGGGGAATGATCTCTGGGACTCGCACTACTTCACTACGGAAGCCAGCAGCGAGAGCTGACCGTTCCTTATTGCGAACGTAGACTTGGCTGGCAGGATTATCCCCCACCAAAATCACCACCAATCCTGGAACTAGACCTGTTTCCTCTTTTAGTTTAGCAGTCTTTTCAGCCAACTGTCCTTGTAACTTAGCTGCAAGAGCCTTCCCATCAATAATCTGTGTCATATCTCTTCTCTCTTCTATCAAATATCCTCTATTATAACAAAAAATGACTTGCCATTCTAACACTTCTTGACTAATGGACCTTATAGTCAAAAACTATAAGAAAAAGCTCTTAGCGAGCTTTTAGGCCTAATTATATTGGATTAATCTATCATGTTTTCTTTTTTACTTTTGGAGCCGGTAAGACTTCATACATATCCTTGATTAGTTTCGCTAGAAATGACTTATCTTCAAGGTCTTCTAGCAAAATCATCTCCTTGGCTCCTTCATAAGGACGTTCAAGCCTAGTCTGTTCCAGTTGATCCATGACCACCTTCACAGGCTTCAGTAACAGACGATTATCATAGATTCCCCCAATAATCTTTCCACGATAATAAAGGATATACTCACCCATCATTTGACGATAACTCATCTCCTCTAACTCCGAAAACTGTTCGAGAATAAAATCTAAATATTCTTTACTGGAAGCCATGATGCCTACTCCATTTCTTCTAAAAATGAGGTATTACAAAACCTTACTCAAAAATTCCTTGGTCCGTTGTTCTTTTGTTTGATTGAAAATCTCTTCTGGGGTTCCATCTTCGACAACAACTCCATCTGCCATAAAGATAACACGGTCTGCTACCTCACGCGCAAAACCCATTTCATGAGTCACAATCACCATGGTCATCCCTGACTTGGCAAGGTCTTGCATAACAGCTAGAACTTCTCCAACCATCTCAGGGTCCAGGGCTGAAGTCGGCTCATCAAAGAGTAAAACATCTGGCTCCATAGCCAGTCCACGTGCAATGGCAATCCGTTGTTGCTGGCCACCTGACAAACTCTGCGGATAAGCCGTCGCCTTATCTGGCAAGCCAACTTTTTCTAATAGTTCCTGCGCTCTCTTCTCCGCAACTTCCTTGCTTTCACCTTTAGTTTTGATTGGGGACAAAGTTATATTTTCCATGACCGTCATATTAGGAAAGAGGTTGAATTGTTGGAATACCATGCCCATCTTTTCACGCATAGCAAAAAGGTCATTCTTCTTATCCGTAATATCGACACCTTCAAAGATAACCTTGCCTTTACTTGCTTCTTCGAGCAGATTCATCGAACGAAGGAGGGTTGATTTCCCGCTCCCTGACGGACCGATAATTACCACAACTTCTCCTCGTTTAATCTCAAGGTTAATTCCTTTTAAAACTTCGTTTTTCCCAAAAGACTTATGTAGTTCTTCAATTTTAATCAAGGTTTCTGTCATTATTTCTTGTCTCCTTGTCCAATGTAATTTTCAAATGCCTTCAAAGCCACTGTCAAAATAGAGGTCATAATCAAATAGTAAAAGGCTGCAAATAAAAGGGGAGTCAACGGTAAATAAGTTGTTGTTGCTACTGTCGTTGCACCATTCCACAACTCCATTACCCCAATTGCTGACAAGAGGGAACTATCCTTGATAATGGTGATAAATTCATTTCCCAATGCTGGCAGAATATTCTTAATTGCCTGTGGCAAAATAACATAACGCATAGCATTTTTGGGGCGAATACCTAAGGAATAAGCTGCCTCTAACTGCCCTTTAGGAACAGCATTGATCCCCGCACGAACAGTTTCCGAAACGTAAGCCCCACTATTCATAGAAATAATCAGAATACCAGGAATCAAACGAGAAAGATCAACTCCTAAAATTCCCACTTGGATAGTCGGAGCATTGATATGCATAAGAGCAAAGGCAATCATAATCTGAACCATCATTGGAGTTCCACGGAAGATCCAAACATACACATTGGCAAACCAAACGAGCGGTTTAAAGTGTGAACGTTGAGCAAAGGCCAGTAACACACCTATAATGGTCCCTAAGCAGACAACAAGGATGGAAATCAATACGGTAATCAGAGCACCATAGTGAAAATATGGTAAATACTTTGGTAAAAAAGAAAAATTCATATTCAATCAACTTTCTATGTACTAGATTGTATGATTATAACATGAATTGAATTAAAATGCAATCCTTTTTCTCTGATTTTAACAATTAACTTGATAGAATAGAGAAATAGAGAGAAATCACAGTTTTTTTCTAGTCAACTACCTCTTGTTTATGGTAAAATAGAAACGATAAGAAATGGAGGAGAATCATAATGGAATCACATTTGGTTAGAATCATCA